>NCIH01000087.1:0-11490 GCA_002281975.1 Hydrogenophilales bacterium 17-64-11
AGCCTGCTTGATTACTGGGCTGCGTACTGGCTAAACCGGTCGGCTCCGGCTGCCCCGGCCCTCCGGCAAGGGGTTTAGGCGTGAAGCTGCCCGAACACGCACCCGAAATCGCGCGTTTTCGCTGCAACATCTGCGGCAGCCACAATGCCTTGTCAGTCGCGACCTTTCACAGGGAGTTGGCCGTATGCTCGGGGTGTGGTTCGAACGCCCGCTTCCGGGGTATCGTGCACGCCCTGGCCGAATGTCTTGGCATGCCAACCGGTGAAATCCTGCGGGACTGGCCGCCACGCAGCGATCTGCGTGGCATTGGCATGAGCGACTGGCCGGGTTATGCCGGCCCCCTGGCGCGTAAATATGCTTACGAGAACACCCATTACGACAGGGTGCCGCAGCTCGATATCCTCGGTCCTGAGGCCGGGCGCCTCGGACGCAACGACTTCGTGATCTCAACCGACGTGCTGGAGCATGTCGTGCAGCCGATCCAGACCGCATTCGACAACCTGTTGCGGCTTTTGAAACCCGGCGGACACCTTGTTTTCAGCGTGCCTTACAGCCGTGAAGCCGCCACCGTCGAACACTTTGAAAACCTGGTTGAATTCGAGATACACGATTTTTCCGGTGACAAGATCCTGATCAACCGGCTTGCGCCCGGCCGGTATGCCGTCTATGACAACCTGGTTTTCCACGGCGGAGACGGCGCCACACTGGAGATGCGGATTTTCAGCGAGGCCGATGTCCTGGATCGGCTGGCCCGTGCCGGGTTCTGCGAAATCCGTGTCCACGACCAGCCCGATCTGTCGATCGGCTATTATTGGCCGCCGCTGCCGCAAGCCGACCCGACAGCGCCGCCGCTGCATGCCTACATCATCACCGCGCGGCGACCTCTATGATCGCAGCCAAGCGGACCGACCGCCCGGCCCTCGAGAATTTTCTGCTGGCGCATTATGAACGCCATACACGAAGTGTCAGGGTCCGCTCCGCACCGTTCCTGCTTCTGCTCGACCCCGCCTCGATTTGCCAACTGCAGTGCCCCATGTGCCCAACCGGGCTAGAGAATGCCAGGCAGGTTCGCCACGACCGCGCCCAATATCGCAAGCGCGGATTGATGGGGCGCGCCCTGTTCGATGCCATCCTTGACGAACTCGGCGGCCAGCTCTACTTCGTGCACCTTTACAACTGGGGTGAACCGTTGCTCAATCCGGACCTGGGATACTTTATCCGTCGGCTTGCGGAACGTGGCATCACCACCGACACCAACACCAATCTTTCCCTGCCCCTGTCGGACCGTGCCATTGATGAACTGGTCATGTCAGGAATCGATCGCATCGAAGCATCCATCGACGGATTCAGCCAGGAAAGCTACGGGCGCTATCGCGTCAAGGGGCGCTTCGAACTGGCGCGCGACAACCTGGTCCGGCTGGCCCAGGCGCGCGACCGCCTGAACAGCCCGCTGCAGCTCGCCTGGAATTACCTCGTGTTCCGCTTCAACGAACACGAGATTGATGCAGCGCGCGCCTACTGCGACGATCATGGCATCGAATTCGTGCGCCGCGAGGCCGCGTTATCGGAAGCCCTGCGTGAAGAATTTTTGCCCACCTACCGCGCGGGCGAACGCCTCGAAGGCTTCTTTGAGAAAAGGGCGCAGCCCTTCGACCCGGCCGAATTTGAAAACCGCGGCGAAGCAAGCTGCGCCTGGCATTATTTTTACTCCGTGGTCAATGCGGATGGCAGTGTTTCGCCCTGCTGCGCGCCCTGGGAGGATGACTGGGATGTGGGCAGCGTCGAGCCGGGGCGGCAGGGCTTTCTCGACATCTGGAACAACGCGCGTTATCGGCGAGCCAGAGCGGACGTTTCCGGCCACCGTTTAATTTCCTGGTTACGTGGAACCGGACAACTTGGCCTGGTACGCAGCAACGAGGATTTTGCCCGTCTCGGCAGCCTGTGCGAAGGATGCCTGATGCCGCCTGCCATGCTTGATCTCTACACCCACCGCGCAGATCTCATCGTGACGCACTTCGAGCAGAACCTGGCCGAGCTTTATCCCGACCTAAAGGAAGCATTCACCCTGGTCAGGCGTGAGCCCGCAGCTTTCGCGGCACTGTTCGAGCGATCTTTTCCAGCACTGCGTCCAGCGTCCGGGCATCCGCTGCGATCCTGATATCGTAGATCTCCCGCGCCGGGATCGACATTCTGGCGACAGCCTTCCAGGAATGGCGGTCGAGCGCTACGACACAGGCCGAGCCTTCCGCGTCGCCTTCGATATTTCGGGAGCAGCTCAGTCCAACAAAAATCGTGCGCTCGTTCACCGCAACCCCGCGCGTGTAGCCGTCCAGGTTCGCCTCCCGTATCTTGGCGCCGGAGCCGTCATACAGCACCAGGCTCAGGCGTTCCGAGTCGGCCAGAAGCAGCCCATCGTCAAGCGGTGTCGGATTGTGCGGCTGCGACAGGCCCGCGATAAGTGTCTCGCCCGTTTCCAGGTCGCGAACGAAACCCGTCCCCATGGTTCCGGCCTTGTAACCGTGATGGGTCGCGAATGCCCCAAAAGCCGAAAACACGATCCTCCCGTTCCAGTTGGCCAGACAATTGACGTGCATCGAATCCGGTGCCCCTCCAAAACGCCATTGCCTTTCCATGGCGAAATCACGGCCATACCGAACGACCTCGTTGCCTTCTGTACAAACTACCAGAAAGCCATCATCGACCAGCAGCGCATCATGGATATCCGGCACCGCGATAGGCGCCATCAGCGTCGTTTCGGGCGTGCTGCCGTAATAAATCCATCCGGAAGGCTGCATGGCGCGCAACAGGCAGTCCCCGCGCAGATCGATCCCGGTGGAGGATTTGCCATCCACATGGATGACTTCCCCGCAACGCACCGCGAACAGCCCCCCTCCGTTGGGTGAGGAAATCAGCAGATTCTGGAAAAGGGGATCAACGTTCATGGTGACTCACGAATTGGCAAAGATTGGCGATTTCGGTCGCGGTATCGCCGGACACCGGCAGCACGCGGAACGCACAGGCATCCACCAGTCGATGCAAAAAGAACTCCTCCCCGCCATCCGTTCCGAGTACCCCGGCGTTGAGGAAATACGTGCCTGGATTCAGCCGGCAGACAAACTCGAACACCGCTTCCAGATAAGCACCGGCCTCGACAAATGGCAGCGCCTCGCCAAGGCTCGGCGCTGACCGGGTGCCGCTCACTGCCAGGCCGGTCATGGTCTTGATCAGCATGGCAAAGCGCACCTGGGTCGCGGCCTTCGCGAAGCGAACCCCATAGCGGTAGCGATACGTTTGTCCGCGCACCAGACAGTTGACCGGTTCGCCCGCCTCCGTCGTAATCCGGGGTGTCTCGATCGCCGCACCAATCGACTCGTAGCTCAATGTGCTCAGGGGCTGCAGATTCGGGTCGAAAAAAGCGGTCTCCATTTCGGGGTGCGGCGCCTCCGCCTGCGCCGCCGTCGCAAGACGCATTCCCGCCTGCGTGGATGCCTTTTCGCCCGTGCGCATCTCGTCAAGCAGGGCAGGGCGCCTGTCCGGCGGCGCATACAGCAGCTTTTGGTAATGGCCGACGATATGGCGTGGCGAGCCCATGGCAAGCAACTCCCCACCCTCAAGCAGGATTGCGCGGTCGCACAGCTCCACGACCGTCGAGCCCGAATGCGACACGAACAGCACCGTCGTTCCGCCCGCCTTCAATGCCTCGATACGCGAAAAGCACTTGCGCTGGAACAACTCGTCGCCCACGGCCAACGCCTCATCCACCACCAGAATATCCGGCTCGACATTGATCGCCACCGAAAACGCCAGCCGCACCACCATGCCGCTGGAATAAGTTTTCACCGGCTGATCGATAAATGGCCCGATATCGGCGAACGCGGCGATCGCGTCGAAACGCCCCCTGATCTCATCCTGGCTCAAACCGAGCACTGCCGCGTTCAGATAAACATTCTCTCTGCCGGTGAATTCCGGGTTGAACCCCGCCCCCAGTTCCAGCAGCGCGGCGATCCTGCCATGCGTTTCGACTTTGCCCGCGGTTGGCGACAGCGTCCCGCAGATCAGTTGCAGCAGCGTCGACTTGCCCGAACCGTTGCGGCCCACAATGCCCACCGTTTCGTTGTATCCCACCTCGAAGGACACCTCGCGCAGCGCCCAGAAATCCTGGTAATAGCAAACCGGGGGGCGCCCGGCCAAGCGCTGCAGTCGCGGTACGATTGCCTGTCTGAGCCGATCCTGCGGCCGGCCATATATCTGGTAGCACTTTGACAGGCCGCTCACCTGGATGATCGCATTGCCGCTGCTCATGGTTCGTTCGCCTCGCGCATCACTCGTCCCGATTCACCATAAAGCGATAGGCCACAACGTTCAGACACGCAAATAAATGGGCTGCCATTGCGCGGCGCGCAGCGACGTGGCAATCCAGAAATGCCCGCTTGATCAATGCGCTGGATTGCCGCGCTGCGCTCGCGATGACCGGTGCAGTGTGTAATGGCAGCACAAGATTGTGGTCAATCAGTTCATTCGCCAACTCGGCTGATGGCTGACCCTGCCGCTTCACGCCTCGCCGCGCGGACGCATCAGCATCGAGAAGTCCGCCACCATCCGTTCCCCCGTGTACTGACGGCTTGCCGCGACGGCCGCCTCACGCATCGCGACAAGCGAGACATCACCGGCCGGCGCGGCAAGCACCTGGCCGGTCAGCGCGACAAGCTCGTCCAGCGTATCGAAAACATGACCGGTCACACCGTTCTCGACAATCGCAGGCGGGCCGCCGCGATTCACCACGATCGTGATGCAGCCCGCCGACATTGCCTCCACAACCGCAATCCCGAAATGCTCGCAGCGATGGGGTTCTATTGCTTCCTCAACGCCGTAACCGCTTAGATGCCAGTAGACCGAGGCCTCGTCGTATAGCCTTGCGATCGTTGCGGGCGAGGCATTGGGATAGAACGTCACCGGCAAGCCGGCGGCCTGCTGTTTCAGCGAATCGAAATGCGCGATATGGGCTGGGTCGGCCGAAAGCGAACCGGCCAGATGCAGCGTGGCGGTGGGGCTGGTTTTAAGCAAGCTCTCGAACGCCTTGATCATCAGATCGTGGCGTTTGTCGTGGCCTCCCGGGAAAAACCGGCCCACGCTCACGACCATGCACCGCTTGGCCGCGATCGGTGCGCCGGATGCGGCCTGGGGTGCAAGAACCGCCGGCGGACGCACCACCGAGATGGGCTGCGGCCCCCTGCCCAGCGCGGACAATGCCCGCCCGTAGTGCCGTTCAACGAACGGGCTATACACCACCACCCGTTCGTAATCGTCGAGCAGATCCCAGCGTGCGCCCAGCCAGTCGGATGCCGCCGGAAAAGGAAACTGGCAGATGTACAGATTGCGCCGAGCCAGTGCCGGCTGGCTCGGCAACACCTCATTGCCCATCACAATTCCCCAGTCGAAGGCGGCGTCGCGCGGCACATGCGCCAGCGGCACAATTTTCACCGCGTCCAGATTCAGCGACAACTCGCGCCCCAGCGTGCGCAGCCTGAGCCGGGAGTAGGGATGCTCGGTTGCCAGCGTCACCTGCATGCTTGCCGACAGTCCCGCCGCCAGCGTCAGCAGATAGCGCTCCCCGCCGCCCGGAATCAGGGCGTAAGGCGTGTACAGCAACAGCGACGGCGCCCCTTGCGGCGGCGCGGGCATCGCTGCCGGAGCCGGGAAAATTCCCGGCACCTGGCACTCTTCACCATTGAGCACATTCTGCCAACGCTCGACGAAGTGCTGCCGGTTCAACTCGATCACACTCTGGATATGCAGCTTCTTCGCGTAATCGCGCGATGTTGCATTCTCGTGATGCACGATGCGGCTGGCCGGGCAATACACCACCCGCAGGCCAAGCTGGTGCAGCTTCATGCACAGATCGGCATCCTCGTAATAGGCGGGTTCGTAGCACAGATCGAAGCCCAGCGCCGCCTCGAAGGCCTCACGCCGCATCGCGAACGCCGCTGCCGACACATAGTCGACGTCGCGCTCCGCCGCCCAGGCCGGATCCTCGGGATCGCCGCCCTTGCCGTACTGTTCGCTCGATCCGTCCGGCCGCACCCTTGCTCCCGCCTCCTGTAATCGCCCATCGGGGTAGATCATCATCGGGCCGATGCCGCCGATCGAGGCATCCTGCGCCAGCCGTCCCACCAGCGGTTCCAGCCAGTTTGGCGTCACCGTCACATCGTTGTTCAAAAACACCACATAGCGGCCGCGCGCCGCCTCGAAGCCGATATTGTTGCCCTCGCCGAAATAACGGTTTACCCCTAGCCGCACAATTCGCGCGCTTGCAGCAAGCGGCGCCAGCTTCAAAAAAAGTTCCGGCTCGCTGCCGTTATCCACCAGCACCACCTCGTAGCGGAAGCCCGCCGTATGGCGCCAGATCGAATCCAGGCAGGCAAAAGTCAGGCCGGGCTTGTTGTAATTCAGCACAATCAGCGAAACTTCGGGCGCCGCCGCGTCATACCAGGCCTTCCGCAGGGGGGAGTGCAACGAAGACTGGATATCCGGCAGCGTTTTCGCATCCGCCGCAAACAGCATTTGAGCCTTGGCGCGTCGTATCAGTGCCTGTCGGGCGTGGCGCGCCAGCATGCGCGCCACCACGCCTCCCCGGCGCAGAGGCGCCGTCACGCGCCACGAAGTCGAGGCGCGCATGGCGGCCAGCTCGCATTCCCGGAGTTCGATCTGGCCGTGCAAGTTTTCTATAGCCAGCCCGGCTTCCGCGTGCTGTTGTTTCATTGCGTCCCGCATCGTCGCCAGTTCCCCCTGCGCCGCCGCCCGTTCCCGCATGGCTCGTGCCATTCCGGCCCGTGCCTCGAGACCCTGACCCAGCGGCGCGAAAAAGCGCGCAATTGCATCGTCCGGTGTGTCCAGCCGAAAATCCGGCTGCAGCAGCCACTGTATTGGCTCGGGCAAATCCGGGCCTACGCCCAGCACCCCGAGTCCATGGCCGAAAGGGAACAGAAATCCCGGGTAGCGCTGGGTGAGTTCGTCCCACAGGCGCCAAACCCCGAAATCGCGATCGCGCACCGTCACATCGTGAAACAGAATAACCCCCCGCGCCGACATCGCCGGCAGCCAGGTCTCGAAATCATGGCGCACCGCCTCATAGGTGTGATAGCCGTCGATGTGCAGCAGATCGATGGACCCCGACGCAAAGTGCTCGCGCGCCTCCTCGAACGTAGCTTGTATCAGGTGCGAAAAACCGCCATATCGAGGATCGTGATGTCCGCGCAGGACATCCAGCACCGATTCGCCGTAATTTCCGGCGTGAGCGTCCCCGGCCCAGGTATCCACGCCGTAGGGCGTCGTCGGCAGCCCCAAGCGTTGCGCTGCCTGACAGAACGCGCAATAGGACACCCCCGTATGGACGCCAAGCTCCACCAGCACACGCGGACGCAGCGCCTCCATGATCCAGAAAGCGAACGGAATGTGGCAACTCCAGGCGGTATCCGGGCTTTCCAGGGCCGGCAACTCGAACACCATGGGCGTGGCCAGGCGGGAAACTGCCTGCGCAGGGGAAATGTGTGTATTCACGAACTTGAAGAAGCGGAAAAACTCGCAATCATACCGCCTCGGGGCGGCGGTTGGCGCGGCGAACCGCGGGGAGGGCGCCCATCCTCCCGGATTGTGCCCCGCGGGATTGCGGCGGAGCCTGTCTCAAGCGGGGGGCGACGAATCGCGGCGAGGCGCCCCCATAGCTTAAAAAACCAGCGTCAGTCCTGTCTGTATCGTGTACGCATCGTAGTCCAGAAAGTTCAGGTTGTTTTTGCTGCGCCGTCCGCTCCAACTCATGTTCCATACAAGATCGTCGCGAAGCGGCACCGACAAGTCCAGCCTTCCCTGTAACAGCGCCTGTTCCCGTCGCAGCGGAAACAGCGGGTCGAAATAGGGCGTGTCATCGCGGATGCGTTGCATCCATAGCAACCCGGAAACATTGAGGCGGCGCGAAACCTGCCACTCGCCGGCCAGTTCGGCACCGTAACCCATGCGATGGTCGCCCGGGCGCTGGCCGAGCGCCTGGTCGAGCGAAACCAGCGCCGTCGCCCGCGCAAAAAAAGCCCCGTGGCGGGCGGCCATGCCCATGCGCGCTTCCCATACCCAGGAATTGAAAGCCGAATGATGGGCAAAACGGTGATAGGTCGCGCGCGCCTCCGCAACCGGGTGCGTACCCTGCCACACGGCTTTGCCTGCCATCCAGGCGTGCAGCGTCAGCGCATCCAGAAAATGCTGATTGTCCAGGCGGCTATGCGTCCAGCGTGCCCGGACGATTGCGTCGGCGCGCTCGCCCAGCCAGGTATGCCCCCCCTCCAGCGCCAGCTCGGTCGTATCGTAGGCTGATTCGTTTGCATACTGGCGCTGCGCCAGCGAGGCCCGTGGCTGCCCCGGGACATCGTGCCAGTTGCCCTCCAGCCGGACCTCCGTGAAAGAATCCGCGCGTGGCTGCATGCCTTCGGCCAGCAGCACCTCCACCACACCGGCATCCGAAACCAGCGTGGTTCTGTCCAGGTATGAACCAAGGTTCACATTGCTGTCGCGGCCCACGGACAGACCGGCCCGCCAGCGCGGCAGCGTCGCCGCGCCGCAAGGCTGGTTCGCGATACGGGCGATCAGTTCGCGAATGGCCGTTGGCGGATCGAATTCCAGCACGATACGTTGCAAAATTCCGCGTCCGCGCTCGCGGTCTCCCAGGCGGCAATCGAGCAGCGCCAGGTCTATCCAGGCCCCCGCGTGCAGGGGTTGGCGCCGCACCAGCGCCTCCAGCATGGCGCGCGCGCGCGCCAGCTCGCCCGAATCCGCAGCCGCCAGCGCCTCATCGTAGAGCAGCTCGTCCGGGTCGGGCGGCGCCCCCAGCGCGGGCGCGCAAACCAGGGCGAGCGTTAGCCAGCACGCGCCAATTGCTCGGTGCAATGCGCGTGCAAAGCGCCCTCGGGAACGGGCTGCACGATGATGAATTTTGAATGTCGGCAGAAGCGGGGGATGCGGCATGTGCATTGGTATCATTTTTTTGCGCGACAGCAGGGAGCGCCCATCGCACCCATTCACCTGCAATAAAAGCCGGGTCGGCCGGTTTGCGAAGACCTGCTCCAGGGAATAGCCGAACCATTCAATAAGGCCGCCATTGCGCGCGCGCCGCGGAGCAATCCAGCGTATCGATCAAGCAGACATTTCTGGATTGCCGTGCCGCTGCGCACCTCGCAATGGCGAATTGATCTTAATCAGCGCTTCGCTAGCTTAATCAGCGCTTCGCTAGCGGCGCCACTGTGTCACCCCCGTAATTTCTGCCTGATTGTTGATGGGGTGGCGGAACAGATAGGCCGCGCCACCCGCATTCGGCTCGATGGCGCCGCGGACCACGGCATTCGTTCCGGCCAGCCATTGCGAATGGAACAGGCCGTCCGGATCGATCGCCCCGACCGCATTGATCGTGGCCTGGTAGCCCCCGCCCTGCGCGTAAAGCCGGGTATCGAAGCGCATTGCGCCAAAATCCAGCGTCAGGTGGCCGCCGTCCACCGTCGCAGGCGCCAGCAGGCCGCCATTGGGGCTCACGATCAAGGCCTCCGACGTGCCCAGCGCCAGCGACACTCGGCCGTCCCGTGGCAGCGTCGGCGTCTCGCGATTGCGCGCGACCAGGAACCACGAATCGACCGCCACGATGGCGCGTTGGCCCTGCTCGGTGATCGCATTGAAACGTGCCGGATCGCCCGCCCAGCGGCCCCAGAAAACAGTGGGCGCCGGCATCGTCGCCACCGCGGTTCCGCCCCGCACCTCGGCCAGTGGCGGGGAGAGCGTCGCGCCATCGGAAGACTGGGCGGGGGGCGCCAACTGCTGCTCCTCCTCCAGGCGCGGCGGCGCGGCGCCGTCCGGGCCGTTGCCCGCGGCCGCCCGCCGCAGCACCTCGTCGCTGCCGCGCCGCACCTCGAGAATCAACCCGCCATCGCGGGCAAACAGCTCGGCCGCCAACGGCCCCTCGCACGGCCCCAGGCCGCCGGCCCGGCAGGCGCCGGCCAACGGGCTGACCACCACCCCGCCTGCGCGCACCGCGACCTGGGTCAGCGCATCGTCGCTGCGCACCGAAAAATCCGTTCCCCGCACCCCGATCGCCGCCGCCGGCGTTTCCAGGCGGAAGCGATCCGGCCGCGCCTTCGCCGCCGTGCCCGAAATGATCCGCGCCACCCCGCGTTCCAGTTCCAGCCGGATCGCCGCCGCGCTCGCCGGCGCCGCCACATAATGCGCCACCCGCAGCGCCGACCCCGGGCGCAGCGCCAAAAAACCCTTGTCGACCGTGGCGAAATAGGCGTGGCCGTCCGCCCCCGTCTCGATGCGCGCCCCGGCCGGCAGCCGGGTTCCCTGCGTCAGCGCGCGCGGCGCCGCATCGCCGGCGGACCAGCTGGCCCCGCCCGACACGAACAGCACTTCCAGCGCCCAGTCCGAGCCGTCGCGCGCCCAGCCCGCCAGCGCCCACAGCATGCCTGCCGCAAAAAGTAGCCGTCTCAGCCCATCCTTGTTCATGTTTCGGTCTCCTGTCCCGGCCGTGCCGTCTCGGCAAACCCGCCGGCCCCTGATTGTTACGGCTGGAATCGCGCCGCACTTGAATAGCCTCAAATTAAATACCGAATCGTGCGATGATGCCCGCGCGCTGCGCAAAACTGCGGTCTCGCCCGCGCCCGCGCGGCCGCGCTTGTGGCAAAAAAGTAACAGATGTTCCTTGCTCGCCGCCGAAACGAAAAATGTGACGTGCGTCACACCGCTGTCCGAAACATTCACTAAGATAAGCCCAGCGAATAGCTCCACCGGCCCTTGCAGGCAGCGGATTGTTCGTGGCCCGTGGTTTTACTTGTGTATGATGCGCGGTGATTTCGCCTGGCGCGGAATGCAAAACAGCTAGATTTTTATCCACTATTCGGAGGTCCACAATGGCTCTTACAACATTGCAGGTTCAGCAGCTTTATCTGGGTTACTACGGCCGTCCCGCCGACCCGGTCGGCCTGGCATACTGGCAGTCCCAGACGCTCGAAGCTGCCAAGGCCGGTTTTGCCGCCAGCGCCGAGTTCACCAATCAATACGCCGGCATGACCGTCGCGCAGCAGGTTGCCCAGGTCTACGTCAATCTGCTCGGCCGCGAAGCCGATGTGAACGGCCTGCTCTACTGGTCCAACGAAATCGTTTCCGGCCGCGAGACCATCGGCACCCTGGTCATGAGCATCCAGGAAAACGCCCTCGGCCGCGACGTCACCACGCTGCAAATGCGCACCGATTACAGCGCCGCCTTCACCGATGCGCTCGACACCACCGGCGAAGTGGTGGGCTACAGCGGCCAGGCGGCCGCCGAAGCCGCACGCGCCGCCATGGCCAACATCGTTGCCGCTTCGACGGGCGACACCTCCACCCTGACCGCTGCGCTGGCGAGCCTGGATACGACGGTGGCTGGCGTGGTTGCCGGCGGCGGGGTGGCTGGGCAGACCTTCA
>NCIH01000009.1:0-84786 GCA_002281975.1 Hydrogenophilales bacterium 17-64-11
GACTATCGTGCTATCAGGCGTGCCGATCGGCCGCAAACCCGCGCCAGCACTGGGTTTGCGCGTCCTCTAACTTCCCTAACTTAGTTTCTCTAACTTTTAGTAGGGAAACGCCGCTGCGGTGGACAACCACCCCGCGGCCACAAACGCAGCAGCAAAAGCCCGGCTTTCCAACACGGAGGGCCGCGCCATGATCGTCGCTCTGCTCAACCAGAAAGGCGGCGTGGGCAAGACCACGCTCGCCACGCACATCGCCGGCGAGCTGGCGATGCGCGGTCAGCACGTCGTCCTGCTGGACGCCGACCCGCAGGGTTCATCGCTGGACTGGACACAGCGCAGAAGCCAGCAAGGCTTGCCACGGCTGTTCAGCGCCGTGGGCCTTGCACGCGAAACGCTGCACCAAGAAGCGCCAGAACTCGCCAGGCGGGCCGATCACGTCGTCATCGACGGCCCGCCCAGGATCGCCGCCTTGGCGCGCTCCGCGCTGCTGGCGGCCGAGCGCGTGCTGATCCCCGTGCAGCCCAGCCCCTACGATCTGTGGGCCAGCGCCGAGATGGTGGCGCTGATCCGCGAGGCGCAAGTCTTTCGGCCCGCGCTGCGCGCGGCCTTCGTCATCAATCGGCGCGTCAGCACCACCATCATCGGGCGCGAAGCGCGCCAGGCGCTCGCCGACCAGCCACTTCCTGCGCTGCGCGCGGAAGTGCATCAGCGCATCGTGTTCGCCGACAGCGTAGCCGCTGGCCGGCTTGCACGCGAAACGGCGCCCGACAGCACCGCCGCCCGCGAAATCACCGCGCTGGTGGATGAACTGTTGCGGTGGCCGACATGACAGCGAAGCCGCCACCGAACAGCAAACGCACGGTCAAGCGCGTCGGCATCGGCGCACGTCCGCCCGCGAATCCACACGCCGAGGCGTGGATTCGCCAGGGCGATGCCGATGCGCTGGGCAAGGGCGACCTCTACACCGCCCGCCTGACCCTCGACATCACACCCGCGATGCGGGCACGCATCAAGGTGTCGGCCTTCACGCAAGGCGTGACCGTGGCCGACCTGCTGCGTGGCCTGTTGGAGCGGGAGTTTCCAGAGCACCGCAGGGAGAACGCACCATGACTGCATCCGCTTCGCCTGCCGCTGGCGCGGCTACGGCTGCACTTGCCGGCCAGCCTGCCAGCGCGCCGCTGACGCGCGTGGCGCTTGCCTACATCGAACCACGCTTCAAGCTCTACCTGCGCTTCGGCGAACCTGCGCGCACGCACCAGCTCGACCGCTGGCGCCGTTGCGCGGTGTTCCTGCCGGGCGCCATGTTGTGCCGTATCCGCTGGCAGGCCAACGACTACGGCACTGTGCGTTGGCAGCTCATGGTGATGCAGGCTTGCACGCCGCTGGATGCAGCGCAGCGCATCCCCGGCGTGCAGCCGGGGGCGCGCTTGCTGCTCCACGCCGAAGGGGAGAACCAGGTGCGCGCGGTGCTGGAGTGCATCGACGCCATCGAGGCGCTGGGCATCGCGCCCGCCGCTGTCTCGCCCGCGTACTGGCGCACGCTCGCCAACCGGCTCGCTGCACGCCTGCCGCTGCCCGAATACACCGCCGAGCGGCACGCTGCCTGGCTAACCGGGAGGACGCTGCCATGACGCTTCCATCCGCCGTTGCCAGCGCAACCGGCATCCCGCCGCATCCTCGCTCGCGCCTGCGCGCTCGCCTCGTGTTGGCGGGCCTGTCCGCCTGCGGCCTCGCTGCGCTCGCCTGGGCGTCCTTCGTGCATCCGCTGCCGCGCCTGATCTACAACCCGTCCGACAGCGTGGCGGTCGGCTGGTATCGCGTCGATCCGCAAGGCCACGGCACCGGCTCGCTGCCACGTCCCTTGTCCGTGGGCAGCATCGTCCTGACCACGCTGCCGCCAGACGCCGCCGCGCTGGCCGCGCAGCGCGGCTACCTGCCGGCGCGCGTGCCGCTGCTCAAGCGCGTGGGCGCCGTCGCGCCGCAGGAGTTGTGCAGCACTGGCCGCGTCGTCCGCATCGACGGCGTGCCTTCGGCCGCCGTGCTGCCTGCCGACCGCTGGGGCCGGCCGCTGCCATCCTGGCAGCAATGCCGCCGCCTCGAATCCGGCGAACTGTTCCTCTTGAGTGTGACCAACCCGGCGTCGTTCGACAGCCGGTATTTCGGGCCGGTCAGCGCATCCGCCGTGATCGGGGTCGCGCATCCAGTCTGGCTGGAATCCCGCCCATGATGGCCGCCGACTCGCTGCACGTTGCCGTGCATCTTGTCGTGCCATCGGGCGTGTCGCTCTGCTGGCCGTCGCCGTGTCGTCGCGCGTGCAGTGCGGGTGCATTCGCACCGCACTTCGCGCTGCCTTCGGCGCAGCCGTCCAACGTGCAGGCGTCTTGCCTCGAACGCGCCCGGCCTATGGCCGTCGCCGCGTTCGCCGGCGCGCTGGCTGCTCGCGCAGCAGCACCGCCGGGCCGCCGCTGCCCGGAGCGCCAGCGAGGGGCAAAGGCGGAAGGCAAGACAAAAGGACGCGGCACCGGGCCGCGTCGAAAGCCAGTCTGCACATGGGGGTGGCGCGGCACGCAGCGGCTTCGCCGCCGTGCCGCGTGGGGCGCGAGGCCCGCGCCAATGCAGGGCTGTCCGCGTGCTTCACACGACCGGACACGCCAGAGCTTGCAGGGAGCGCAGCCATGACCGACCGCCGCGACGATGATTTCCGCATCCGCCCCAGCGCACCGAAGAACCGGGGCCAGAGCTTCGTTTCCAAGGTGCTCAAGCAGGCAGGCAAGGCCAGTAGCGGCAAGTCGTCGGTGCGCCGTCCCGGCACTGCCAGCGGCTCCGGGAGGGGCAACGGCCAGCGGCCCGGCTCGCGCCTGGGGCGCGGCCACACGGCGGCGCGCTTCGCCGGAGCGAAGCTGACGCCCATGTCGCGGCGCGTGACCATCAAGACGCTACTGGTCAACCAGCGCCAAGCCAGCCCGCAGTCGCTCGCCAAGCACCTGCGCTACATCGAGCGCGATGGCGTAGGCCGCGATGGCGAGCCGGGCCAAGCCTACGGGCAGCAGACCGATGCCGCCGACCTCGACGCCTTCAAGGAACGCTGCACCGACGACCGGCACCATTTCCGCTTCATCCTCTCGCCCGAGGATGGGGCCGAGCTGGAAGACCTACGCACCTACACGCGGCACCTGATGGGCCGCATGGAGGCCGACCTGGGCACGGGCCTTGATTGGGTGGCCGTCAACCACTGGAACACCGACAACCCGCACACGCACATCGTCGTGCGCGGGCGCGACGATACGGGCAGAGACCTCATCATCGCGGGCGACTACATCGCCGATGGCTTCCGCCATCGTGCGGCCGAACTGGCGACCGAATGGCTGGGGCCACGCACCGAGCTGGAGATCCAGCAGACCTTGCAGCGCGAGGTGGAACAGGAGCGGTGGACGAGCCTGGATCGCACGCTCAAGCGCGAGCTGGGCGACGATGGCCTGGTGCATGTCGAACGGCTCAACGAGCCGAGGTTGCAACGCCAGCGCCTGCTGCTGATCGGCCGGCTGCAACGCTTGCAGCGTCTGGGCCTGGCCGACGAAACGCAGCCGGGCACCTGGGCGGTCCATACCGACGCCGAAAAGACCCTGCGCGCCCTGGGCGAGCGTGGCGACATCATCCGCACCATGCAGCGGGCCATGAGCGGCCAGCCGCGCGAGCTGGCGGTGTTCGAGCCGGGCGAGGATGGCCGAACCATCCTCGGCCGCGTGGCCGCGAAGGGGCTGGCCGACGAACTGCGCGACCGGGGCTATCTGGTCATCGACGGGGTGGATGGCAAGGCCCACTACGTCGCGCTCAACGCCCGCGACGAGCTGGCGAACTACCCAGCCGGTGCCGTGGTGGAGGTGAAGGGATCGGCCGACGTGCGCGCCGCCGACAAGAACATCGCCGCACTGGCGAGCGGTGGCCTGTACCGCACCGATCATCACCTCGCCATCGCGCAGGGTCAGGCCGTACCGGGCCGCGATCCGCAGGAAGTCGTCGCGGCCCACGTCCGCCGGCTGGAAGCCCTGCGCCGCGCTGGCATCGTGGAGCGCGTGGCCGAGGGACTATGGAAGGTGCCGGACGACCTGGCCGAACAGGGCCGCCGCTACGACGCGCAGCGCCTGGGCGGCGTGGCCGTGGAACTGAAATCGCACCTGCCCATCGAGCGGCAGGCCCGCGTTATCGGGGCCACCTGGCTTGACCAGCAGTTGATCGGCGGCGGCTCGGGCCTGGGCGACCTAGGCTTTGGCGGCGAGGCCAAGCAGGCAATGCAGCAGCGCGCCGACTTCCTGGCCGAACAGGGGCTGGCCGAGCGGCGTGGGCAGCGCGTGATCCTCGCGCGCAACCTGCTGGGCACGTTGCGCAATCGGGAGCTGGTGCAGGCCGCCAAGGACATTGCGGCCGAAACCGGCTTGGAACATCGGCCTGCGGGTGACGGTCAGCGCGTGGCCGGTATCTACCGGCGCAGCGTCATGCTCGCCAGTGGGCGCTACGCCATGCTCGATGACGGCAAGGGGTTCAGTCTGGTGCCGTGGCGGCCGGTGGTCGAGCAGCGGCTGGGCCAGCAGCTTGCCGCTACGGTGCGCGGCGGCGGCGTGTCCTGGGAGATAGGACGGCAGCGTGGGCCTGCCGTTGGTTAACTTCCTACGATAGCAGTGTCCGGCACGGGGTCGCACAATAAACCGATTGACGGTCGGTTTTTTGTGGTGGATACTCTTGAGTTCGAGTCAAAGCTCGGAGCCGACAACATTGACCAACCACAGCGTACCAACACTTGGCGATCTGGAAATCGCCGTGCTCGAAGACATCTGGCGCTTCGGCCCGTCCGACACCAAGGCGGTGTACGCGCGCATTGGGCAGTCTCGCTCGATTTCCTTGAACACCGTGCAATCCACGCTAGAACGTCTGTTTCGCAAGGCCATGCTCCAGCGCGAAAAGATCAGCCATGCCTACGAATACTCGGCACGAGTATCTCGCCGGGAACTGATCCAGAAGCTGGTCGAGTCCACGGTGCGTCGTGTCGCAGGCCCGCAGCCGGATGCGTTGTTGAGCGCCTTTGTCGATCTTGCTGCAAGGGCGGATGATGACCAGCTCAAGAGGCTGGAGGAGTTGATTGCCCGTCGTCGCGCTGAATTGGATCAGCCGTGATGACGAGTTATGGCCCACTACTTCAGTTCGCATTGCTATCCGGCTTCGTGCTGGCAGTAACGCTTACCCTGCTGATTGGAGCCTGCGAGCGCCCATTACGCCGTGCGCTGTCGGGAAAGACCCCCTATCAGCGAGCAAGAGTGTCTTGGTGGATGCTGGTAACACCCGCATTGGCGGGTATTGCCTATACGGCCATGACCATAGCCATGCCGTCGATGTTTGATGATTCGGCCAGATTTGCCGCTGCCTGCTCTGCGCACGCTGACACGCTGCTGCACCTGTGCGTTTGGCACCCGAGCGGCAATGGGCAAAGTGCCTGGCTATGGGGAGCATTGGCATTGTTGGCGGGATACGCGGTTTGGCTGGCTTTACGGGCCGCAGTTGGCCTTTGGCGTGCTCGTCGAACCCTTGCCTCGATGGTGCGCCTGAGCTGGCGTCCGGGGCATCCAGACAAACTTCGCGTGCTTGATGTCGATCAGCCTATGGCGCTGGCTTGTGGCGTCGGGAATGGCCACATCCTGCTTTCAACCTCGTTGATGCGGCGACTCGACCCAACGCAATTGCGCGTGGTGCTGGCGCACGAACAGGCTCATATCGCCAATCGAGATGTGCTGCATCGCCTGATCGCTGTCGTCTTGTCGAGCATCCAGTTGCCGGGCACTCGTCGCCGGCTGTTGCGCGATCTGGAACTCGCCTTGGAACAGCGTTGTGATTTCGCTGCTGCAAACGAAGTGGGATGCCCTGTCGCCGTGGCCGAGACCATCGTTGCAGTGGAGAAGATATTTCGGCAACACGCCAAGGAACAGGTGCCATTGGCGATGGCGTTCTTTTCCGATTTTATCCCTGAGCGTGTCGAGGCGTTGCTGTCGCCCAAGCACTCGTCTGTCTCATACTTGGGGCCGATGCTAGGCATTCTTGTTCTGGCGTTTTGCAGCCTATCTACAGGATGGCTGCATTCTGTGACCGAATCTCTCATCACTGTGATGACGAGGTAAGTCCATATGCGCGCGTGCTGTGTTTTTTTGCTCAAAAAACCGATTGACGATCGGTCTTATGGCGATTCCGCTCCGGCGTGCGCGGGAAGTCGTCACGCGGAATCGTTTGCTCGCCATCTGTTGTCGTCGTGAGGGTTTTCATGAATTTGATCCGCTTAGTAGTCTTGGTGTTCGTCGGAGCCTGCGGTACGTCCGCAGCCCTAGCCGCCGAACCCCTGCGGTTGGAGGAAGCAGTCTCCCGCGCGCTGGCCGCCCATCCATCCATTACCGCCGAAACGGCGCAACTCCAGGCCGTTCGAGCCCGCACGCAGCGCGAAGCCCTGCCACCGCCTTACACCATTGGCGGCGAGGTAGAGAACGTCGCCGGGAACGGCAACCTGCGAGGTATTCGCTCGGCCGAAACGACATTGCGCATCGGTCGGGTCATAGAACTCGGTGGCAAGCGCGAGGCTCGCCAAACGCTGGGACAAGCCGAACTGAGAGAACAAGAGCATCAGGCCACCAAAACGCGGATCGACCTGGCCAGTTCAACTACGGCCCGCTTCATTGAAGTGCTCGCTAGGCAACAGCGATTGACGTATGCCGAGGAGCGTATCAAGCAAGCGGAGCGCACCCGTCGAGAGGTTGCAGCGTGGGTAAAAGCCGCTCGCAATCCTGAGTCGGATTTGCAGGCCGCCGATATTGCGGTCGCTGAGGCGCAGCTCAATCGCGAGAGTGCTGAACTCGAATTGGCGAGCGCCAAGATGACTTTGGCCGCGAGCTGGGGGGCAATGACCCCCGACTTCGGCGAAGTCGTCGGCGACCTCCAAACCTTGCCGACCGTGGCGCCATTCGAGACGTTGGCTACCCGTTTGCCTATGACGCCGGAACTGTGGGCTTCGCGCTTGCGGGCCGACACCATCGGCGCCCGGCGCCGGCTCGCGGAGGCCGAAGCCAAACCCAACATTGACGTCAGCTTGGGCGTGCGACGTTTGGAAGCCTTCAAGGATCACGGCGTGGTGATGTCGATCTCGGTGCCGTTGGGTAGCCCGACGCGCTCTGGATACGCGGTGTCCCAGGCAAATGCGGAGCTTGCTGCGCTGGAAGCGCGGCGTGACGCCGAACGCTTCGAGCGCCACCAGACCCTGTTCGACAAGTATCAAGAACTCACGCACGCGCGAACAGAGGCTGAATCGTTACGCGCACGAATGCTGCCTATGGCTGAAAGCGCCCTGACAACAACTCGTCGCGGCTTTGAGCAAGGCCGATTCTCTTATTTGTCGCTGGCCCAAGCGCAGCGGACGCTGTTCGATCTGCGTGCGCGTGCTGTCGAAGCCGCCACCCGCTATCACCTTCTGCTGGTCGAGGTGGAACGCCTCACCGCCACCGTTGAGGACACCGCACCATGATTCGCATTCTCTCCCTGTTACTCCTTTGCGTATTTGCCGCTGCATGCAGCCCTGGCGGCGACAAACCCAAAGAGGAGGCCAGTGCCCAAGCCAGCGGAAGCTATGAGCGCGGGCCAAACAATGGCCGACTACTCCGTGATGGAGACTTCGCCCTGGAAGTCACCATCTACGAAACCAATGTGCCCCCGCATTACAGGCTCTACGCCTATCGCGACGGCAAGCCAGTCGCTCCCGCCGATGTCGTTGCGACTATCAAACTCTCCCGTTTGGATGGCGAGGTCAACCAGTTCACGTTCACGCCAGAGGGCAACTATCTGGTCGGCAGCGGTGAAGTGATCGAGCCGCATTCGTTCGATGTCGCCGTGTCCGCCGAACATGCCGGAAAGAAGTCCACTTGGTCTTACCAGTCCTATGAGGGCCGCGTAAGCATTCCGGCCGGCATCGCCAAGGATGCCGGTATCAAAACCGAATCAGCAGGGCCGGCAGTCATCCGAGACGTTGTGCGGTTGATGGGAACCGTTGTCCTAGATGCCGACAGACACGCGGCGGTTGGCGCACGCTTCCCTGGCATCGTGCGATCGGTGAACGTGCAGCAGGGCGAGCGAGTCCGCCGCGGCCAGACGCTGGCCGTCGTAGAGGGCAACGACAGTATGCGTACCTACCCGATTACCGCACCGTTCGATGGCGTGGTGCTCGCACGCAATACGAACGTCGGTGACGTGGCCGAGGCAGGTGCGCTGTTCGAGCTGGCCGACCCGTCCAACGTATGGATCGACCTGCGCGCCATTGGCACCGATGCCGAAGCCCTAAAGCCAGGACAGCCAGTACGAATCCGGTCAGCGACTGGGAAGACCGAAGCCAGCGGAAAGATTCAGCGACTGTTGCCGGTGGCCGGCAGCGGCCAGAGCGTCATTGCCCGCGTCAGCATCCCGAACTTGGAGGGACGTTGGCGCCCAGGTATGACCGTGGCAGCCGAGGTCACAGTAGGCACGCGCAACGTACCGCTGGCGGTAAAAGAGTCGGGGTTGCAGCGATTCCGCGACTTCACCGTGGTGTTCACGCAAGTCGGCGAGACATACGAAGTCCGAATGCTCGAACTTGGCGATCGTGATGGTGAATACGTTGAGGTGACTGGAGGACTCAAGCCCGGCACGAACTACGTGGCCGAGCAAAGTTTCCTGATACGCCAAGACATCGAAAAGTCTGGCGCAAGCCACGATCACTGAGGACGCGGATATGCTCGAACGTATCATTCGCGCGTCCATCGCGCATCGCTGGCTCGTGCTTCTATTGGTGCTCGCCCTGTCCGGGCTGGGGATCTGGAACTACAGCCGCTTACCGATCGACGCGATACCGGACATTACCAATGTCCAGGTACAGATCAATACCGAGGCGCCAGGCTACTCGCCAATGGAGGCTGAGCAGCGCGTCACTTTCCCGGTTGAGACGGCGCTGGCTGGCCTCGCTCGGCTCGACTACACCCGCTCGGTTTCCCGCTACGGTCTGTCGCAGGTCACTGCGGTCTTTGAGGACGGCACTGACATTTACTTTGCCCGTCAGCAGGTCGCCGAACGCTTGCAGCAGGCATCTTCGCAACTTCCGGCGGGCCTGAATCCCTCTCTCGGGCCAGTGGCAACCGGCCTGGGCGAGATATTCATGTACACCTTGGAACCCGAAAAGGGCTACGAGGAAATATGGACGCCGACCGCGCTGCGCACGTTGCAGGACTGGTCGGTGCGTCCGCAGCTCCGCAATCTGAAAGGCGTCACCGAGGTCAACACCATCGGCGGCTACGTGCGTCAATTCCACATCACGCCCGATCCGGTCAAGCTGCTGGCCTACGAGTTGACGATGAACGACGTGCTGAACGCCGTCGCGCGGAACAACGCCAACGTCGGCGCCGGCTACATCGAACGTCATGGCGAGCAGTACCTGATCCGCATCCCCGGACAAGTGCGCGACATCGAGCGACTGCGGAAAATTGTCGTGGCAACGCGCGATGGACTGCCACTCCGAATTGGCGACGTGGCGGAAGTTCTAGAGGGTAGCGAACTGCGAACCGGCGCGGCCACGAAAGACGGCAAAGAGGTCGTGCTGGGTACGGCATTCATGCTGATTGGCGAGAACAGCCGAGCAGTTGCACAGCGCACAGTAGAAAAGCTCGCTGAGATCGACGCGACACTTCCCGAGGGAGTCCGCGCGCACGCGGTTTACGACCGCACTCAACTCGTTGATCGCACCATCGCAACCGTGCAGAAGAATCTTCTGGAAGGCGCGTTGCTGGTGATCGCCGTGCTGTTCCTGTTGCTGGGCAACTTGCGTGCAGCCCTGATAACCGCTGCGGTGATTCCGCTCGCCATGTTGCTGACGATCACTGGCATGGTGCAGAACCGCATCTCGGCCAACCTAATGAGCCTGGGCGCGCTGGATTTCGGCCTGATTGTCGATGGTGCGGTCATCATCGTGGAAAACTGCTTGCGCAGGTTCAGTGAACGACAGCACCAGCTCGGTCGCCTGCTGACCCGTGATGAGCGTTTCTCGCTGGTTTCGAGCGCCAGCGCAGAGGTCATCAAGCCTGCCCTGTTCGGGTTGTTCATCATCACGGCTGTTTACCTTCCGATCTTCGCGTTGTCTGGTGTGGAAGGAAAGATGTTCCATCCGATGGCCCTCACCGTCGTGATCGCATTGACTGGTGCGATGGTGTTATCGTTGACCTTCGTGCCTGCTGCGGTCGCACTGTTTGTCACCGGCAAGGTTTCCGAGAAGGAAACCAAGGTGATGCGCGGCATCAGCCGCTTCTATGCGCCACTTCTCCAGAAGGCAATCAAGCTGAGAGTCGCCGTCGTCGCGGCGGCGGCAGTGCTGGTGGTGCTATCTGGTTTGCTTGCGACGCGCTTGGGCACCGAGTTCATCCCCAATCTGGATGAAGGTGACATCGCCTTGCACGCGATGCGCATTCCCGGAACGAGTCTGACCCAGGCGATTGGTATGCAGCGCCAGTTGGAGGCGCGGATCAAGGAGTTTCCAGAGGTGGAGGAAGTCGTCGCCAAGATCGGTACTGCTGAGGTTGCGACTGACCCCATGCCGCCTTCGGTGGCTGACACTTTCATCATGCTCAAGGATCGTAGCGAATGGCCCGATCCGCGCAAACCGAGAGCCGTACTGCTTGCCGAACTGGAGAAGGCGGTGAACGCCATTCCCGGCAACAACTACGAGTTCACTCAACCCGTGCAGATGCGCATGAATGAGTTGATCGCAGGTGTCCGTGCCGAGGTGGCGATCAAGGTGTATGGCGATGACATGGAGCAACTGGCCCAAATAGGCTCGAAGATTGAAGCCGTGGCCGAGAGTATCGAGGGGTCTGCCGACGTGGCGCTCGAACAGATTACGGGCCTGCCGCTGATGACGATCACGCCGAACGTGGATGCGCTGTCCCGATACGGCTTGGCGATCGACGACGTACAGCAAACGGTGGCAATCGCCCTTGGCGGTGCCGTCGCCGGCCAGGTGTTTGAGGGCGATCGCCGATTCGATATCGTAGTTCGGCTGCCCGAAGCGCAACGCCAAGACCCGAAGGCACTGGCGACACTGCCCATTCCGGTTCCGGCCGGCGCTGCTGCCGGGCTGGGCCAAGCCGCCTACGTGCCGCTCGGGCAGCTTGCGTCGATCGAAGTGGCGCCCGGCCCCAATCAGATCAGCCGCGAGAACGGTAAACGCCGGATCGTTATCACCAGCAATGTGCGCGGACGCGATCTAGGGTCGTTCGTGGAAGAACTGCGTGAACGCGTAAGCCGTGAAATCACGCTGCCAGAGGGCTATTGGGTCAACTACGGAGGCACGTTCGAGCAACTCATCTCGGCTAGCCAACGCCTGTCCGTCGTCGTACCGGCTGTACTGGTTCTGATCTTCGGCCTGCTGTTCATGGCCTTCGGTTCGGGCCGGGATGCCACTGTCGTCTTTAGCGGTGTGCCGTTAGCGCTGACGGGTGGCGTTGCCGCATTGTGGCTGCGCGATATTCCGCTTTCGATTTCGGCAGGGGTCGGCTTCATTGCCCTATCCGGTGTGGCAGTGCTCAACGGCCTGGTGATGGTGAGCTTCATTCGCAAGCTGCACCACGATGGCGCGCCGATTCAGGATGCCATTGTGAATGGCGCGATGACGCGGCTACGCCCGGTGCTGATGACTGCGCTGGTTGCAAGCCTCGGTTTCGTACCGATGGCCATCAACGTTGGAACGGGCGCGGAAGTGCAACGACCCCTCGCAACTGTCGTCATCGGCGGCATTGTCTCTTCGACGCTGCTGACGTTGCTGGTACTGCCGGCCCTGTATCGCCTCATTCATCGGCGTACCGACCGCCAGAACACCGCGCCAGCGTAAGCACGATGCCAATTTATCAACAGGTTCACATGGTGCGGCGAACGCAAGAAAGATGCTTGCCGCACTCGAACAACAAGGATTTTTAGGAGATTAATTGAGGTATGACATTCATGCGTGAAAGATCACTTGACGTAATACTGGATCGCTATCGACCGATCTGGCAACGGATTTCCCTGTTTCTCATGGCGACGGTTCTCCTGTTGTTCGCGTGTGCGAATCAGGCGCTCGCCCATGCCGTTGCCGAGGGTGATAAGGGCTACATCCAGGAAATATCCGGCGTCAACCTCATCCCTTTTATGTATCTAGGGGCGAAGCACATGGCGACAGGGTACGACCATATCCTGTTCCTGCTCGGTGTGATCTTCTTCCTGTACCGGATGAAGCATATCGCCCTGTATGTGACGCTATTTGCCATCGGCCACTCGACGACGATGCTGCTTGGCGTGTATTTCAACGTCGGGATAAACAGCTACATCATCGACGCGATCATCGGTCTTTCGGTGGTTTACAAGGCGCTCGACAACATCGGCGCATTTCAGCGTTGGCTCGGCTTCCAGCCCAACACGAAAGTCGCAACAGTCGTATTCGGACTCTTTCACGGATTCGGCCTGTCAACCAAGATCATCGAATACAACATCTCGCCCGATGGCCTGATTCCAAATCTTTTGGCATTCAATGTCGGCGTTGAAATCGGGCAGTTGATCGCGCTCGGCACTATTCTGATCGCAATGAGCTACTGGCGCCGAACAGCTAGTTTCTGGCGCCATGCGTACACCGCCAACGTAGCGATGATGTGTGCCGGTTTCATCCTGATCGGCTATCAGCTCACCGGCTATTTCGTTTCCTGAATCAAACACGGAGAAAATTCCATGTACAACGTATCCAAGCCAACCCTCGACGACCTTCCATCGTCGAAACAACTGCTGCGCTCGACGCTCATTGCACTCGTCGCCGCCATCGCAATTTTGGTCGGCATCGTCCTTCCCTCCGAGTACGCGATCGACCCAACAGGGATTGGTCGCGTCCTCGGCCTGACGGAAATGGGGGAGATCAAGGCGCAATTGGCCGAAGAAGCCGCTGCGGATGCCGCGAAGGATGCAGCCATGCCCGCTGCCGCGACGACAGGGAATGCAGGCACCGCCGCGCCTGCACAAGCACAGAACGCCGCGCAGGCGGAGAACGGCGCCGCCTGGCGCGATGAAATGCGCGTCGCACTCAAGCCCGGCCAAGGGGCGGAGGTGAAGTTGAGTATGAAGGCCGGCGAGCAGGTCGAGTTCAGTTGGGTTGCCGAAGGGGGCGTTGTGAACTTCGATACCCACGGCGATGGTGGCGGCCAGTCCATCAGTTATGAAAAGGGTCGCGCGGTGCCCGCTAGCAATGGCGTGATCGAGGCTGCCTTTAGTGGAAATCACGGTTGGTTCTGGCGGAACCGTGGCGACGCTGACGTGACGGTGATTGTTCGCACTCGCGGTCAATACATGGAAATGAAGCGCGTCTTGTGATTGGCAAATTGGTTACGGGCACATGCCCATGCACTCCGGCTTCCCCCCCATGCCAATTGCATGGCAGGAAGCCGAAGTTTCCCGCCCTGCCACATAGGCCGGGCCTCATCCCAGGAGATATTGAAATGAACATTCGTCCGGTTTTGATTGCAGCTCTAGCCAGCGCCTCGCTCGCTTCGCCATTCGTGATGGCCCATACCGGCGGGCATGACGACGATGCGAAGGCGATACCGAAGACATGCGAGCAATTGGCAGATACGAAGCGGTATATCAGTGACGTGGCTTATCCCGAAGTAAAGAAGCTGAAGGAGCAATGCGACGCCGCGAAGAAGAAGCCAAACGCGGCGCAATCTTCTGCGGAACGCCGCCCGTCCAACGGCGGCAACTGATTGTTTAGGGCGTAGCCGCGACTCACAGGTCGCGGCTACCGCCTGCGATGCGCACTCGTGGGAGCTATTCGTCTATGGAGTTGAGACATCTAAAATACTTTCTCGCCGTGGCGGAGGAGCTTCACTTCGCTAGAGCTTCGGAGAAGCTGCACATTGAACAATCTCCACTTTCTCGCGCCATTAAGGAGCTAGAGGAGGAACTAGGTGTTGTACTGTTTGCCCGTACCACACGCAGCACTCGCCTAACACGTGCAGGTAAGTTGTTTCTGGAGCATGTCCGCCGGGTATTTGCTGTTCTGCAACAAGCGCGCGACAGCGTAAAAGCAGCGGCCAATGGATTTCACGGTCAGTTGCGGGTGGCCTTATCGGACGGCATTACACCGTCGCGCCTTCCGGCGGTGCTCGCTTTGTGCCGACAGGAAGAACCTGAAGTCGAGATTCGCTTCTCCGAAGTGCCGTTGTCGCAACAAATCAAGGGGCTACACGACGATCTTTATGACGTAGGATTCGCGCAATCAGACGAAGTGGGCGAGGGCATCGTCGCTATACCCGTCTGGAGCGATGCGCTCATGGTGGCTGTACCTGCTCGACATCCTCTGCTGGCGCATAAGCGCATTCCGTTGGAGGAACTGCTCCGCTACCCTCTGGTTCTGTGCGATCCACAGGTTTGCGAAAGCCACGCGAAACACGTTGATCGGGTACTGCGCCGTGCGGACATGGAACCCTTGATCGCGGAGCGCGTGGCCTCCTGCGATTTGATGATGGCGCTTGTATCGGCCGGCTTCGCGCTTGGGCTTACGGGTGCAGCACACATTACAGCTAGCAGAGAACCGGGCGTGGTGGCCCGCCCCTTGGCATCACGTGTCCCACCCCTGACAACCTATCTGCTGCACCCTATAGGCGAACCATCGGAGGTTCTGGCTCGATTCATTGAGCGCGTACAGGCCATCGAATCTCTGGAATCTCCCAGGCCCATGCTGGGCCGCAATCTTGATCCCCCGGAGGAACCTGCGCCATGACGAAGATCATCCTTTTCTTGCTGGTGCCGGTGTTGACCGCCTGCGGCCAGTCCGAAACGTCTCAGAAGGCCAACACATCGGAAGCGAATATCCCAACGGTGGAGGAACTGGCAGCCAATCCCGAACGGTTGAAGGAACTACGCCAGCAGTGCAAGACGGATCGGCCCAAGCTGGGTGACGTGCTCTGCAATCGGGTGGCCGAGGCCACGCGCAAACGGTTCTATGGCGACGGCGAAACGCCCTACACGCCGCCGAAGGAATCGCCCAAGTTCTGATCGTTGGCAGTTCGCCGCATCGGCTTCAATTTTCTGTTCGACACGCCGCAATGCGCTATCGCTTGCGGCGTTTTTCTTTGGTTCGACGCCGCGCGAATTCTGTCTTTTTGCTCGACCTTTCTGCTCGAAACGGTCTTTGACCGGCACTGACCCGGCACCGATCCTGACGCTAGCGGCACGTCCTTGTGCCGCGCTTTCCATGAGGAAGAAGCGCAGGAGAAATCGGAGGCCAGGTAATGCAAGGGACGAACGTGCTGTTCGGTCAGATCGCCGTGGTATTCGGCATCGTGATCGCCGGCGTGTGGGGCGCCACACAATGGACAGCAGCCGCCCTTGGTTATCAGCTACGCCTTGGCTCGCCCTGGTTCGATCTTCTTGGCACACCGATCTACCACCCGTGGAAGCTGTTTGAGTGGTGGTTCTTCTTCGATGCCTACGCGCCGCGCGTGTTCGATACCGGCGGCGCCATCGCGGGTGGCAGCGGCCTGCTGGCGGTGGTGGTCGCCATCGGCATGTCGATCTGGCGCTCACGGCAATCGCGCCTGGTCACGACCTACGGCTCGGCGCGCTGGGCGAACGCGGATGACATTCGCAAGGCGGGTCTGACGCAGCCGGCCGGCGTATTCCTCGGCCAGCACGACCGCCAGTACCTGCGGCATGAAGGCCCGGAACACGTCCTGACCTTCGCTCCCACACGCTCAGGCAAAGGTGTCGGCCTGGTGGTGCCGACGCTGCTTTCCTGGTCTGCGTCCGCCGTCATCCACGACATCAAAGGCGAGAACTGGCAGATCACTGCCGGCTGGCGTAGCCGTTTCAGCCACTGCCTGCTGTTCAACCCCACCGATGCAAAGTCGGCGGCCTACAACCCACTGCTGGAGGTGCGGCGCGGCGCGCATGAGGTGCGCGACGTGCAGAACATCGCGGACATTCTGGTCGATCCCGAAGGTGCGCTGGAGAAGCGCAACCATTGGGAAAAGACCAGCCATGCGCTGTTGGTCGGCGCCATCCTGCATGTGCTCTACGCGGGCGAAGACAAGACGCTGCGCGGCGTCGCCAACTTCCTGTCCGACCCGGCCAGCCCCTTCGAGCTGACCTTGCACCGGATGATGACCACGCCGCACCTCGGCGATGGGCCGCATCCTGTCGTCGCTTCGGCGGCGCGCGAAGTGCTCAACAAGTCGGACAACGAGCGTTCCGGCGTGTTGAGCACCGCCATGTCGTTCCTCGGCCTGTACCGCGACCCCACGGTGGCCGAAGTCACATCGCGCTGCGACTGGCGCATTGCCGACCTGATCGCGGCAGAGCATCCGGTGTCGCTGTATTTGGTGGTGCCGCCCTCGGACATATCGCGGACGAAGCCGCTCATCCGCCTGATCCTCAACCAGATCGGCCGGCGCCTCACCGAATCGCTCGATGGCTCCGATGGCATCGAGCGCCGCCACAAGCTGCTACTGATGCTCGATGAGTTCCCTGCGCTGGGACGACTCGACTTCTTTGAGACGGCCTTGGCCTTCATGGCGGGCTACGGCATCCGCAGCTTCCTCATCGCGCAGTCGCTCAACCAGATCGACAAAGCCTACGGCCAGAACCATTCGATTCTCGACAACTGCCATGTGCGCGTGACGTTCGCCACGAACGACGAGCGCACGGCCAAGCGCATTTCCGAGACGCTGGGCACGGCCACCGAACTGCGCGCCCAGCGCAACTACGCGGGCCACCGGCTCGCGCCGTGGCTGGGCCACCTGATGGTGTCGCGCCAGGAAACCGCGCGCCCGCTGCTGACGCCGGGCGAAGTCATGCAGCTTCCGCCCGACGAGGCCGTGGTGATGGTGTCCAGCGTGGCGCCGATCAAGGCCAAGAAGCTGCGCTACTACGCGGACGCCAATTTCAAGCGTCGCGTGCTGCCGCCGCCCGCGCTGGCGGACGGGCAGTACGCCGACGCGCCGCCGTCGCGGCCCGACGACTGGAGCGGGCTGGCGATTCCTGCCGTGCCCGCTGCACTGGCCGCCGCATCCGCCGATGGCCTGGAGAACTTGGGTTCGACCGACGACGGCGGCCCGCGCCGTCAGCCCGAACTCGCCGAAACCGTCGCCTATGACCCCGAGCTGGCCGCTCCCGCGGCCGACCTTGGGCTGCTCGATGACGACGACGACCCGCCGCTTCGCCTTCCTCGCCAGCTTGATCCAGCCATGCAGCGCACGGCCCGGCTGGCTTCCCTCGACCCCAACGACGGAATCGAGCTATGAGCCACTACCGCCTCAACCTGTTCATCCAGCCGGAGCACGCCAAGCGGCTCGATGAGCTGGCCGCCAAGAAAGGCGTGTCCAAGTCGTCGATCGTCGCGGCGGCGCTCGCATCGTGGCTTTCGCCCGATGCTGCCGACCAGCGCGAGGCGGCCATTGCCAAGCGGCTTGATCGCCTGTCGCGCCAAGCCGAGCGCATGGAGCGCGACCAGAACATCGCCATCGAAACGCTGGCGCTGTTCATCCGCTACTACCTCACGGTCAGCACGCCAGTTCCCGAGGCGCACCAAGACGCGGCACGCGCGCAGGGCAAAGCGCGCTTCGAGCAGTTCACCGAGCAGCTTGGCCGCCACCTGCTGCGGGGCCGCAGCCTGGTGCGCGACGTGGTGGAGGAACTGCACCCCGACCCGATGCGGATGGAGGACGCGGCAGCAGTCGCGCAAGCGCAGGAGCGTGCGTCATGAGCGCCGTTCCGCAGTCCATGAGCGCCACGTCGCTCGACCGCCGCATCCAGATGCTGCGCACGGCGATGGGGCCACTGATCGCCGCTGCGCTCGAAGACCCGGACGTGGTGGAGGTGATGCTGAATCCCGATCGCACCCTTTGGGTGGATCGGCTTTCCAGTGGGCGTGCGCCGATGGGCGTGGAACTGCCCGAGGCGGACGGCGAGCGAATCATCCGCCTGGTCGCCGCCCACGTCGGCGCGGAAGTCCATCGCGGCCAGCCGCTGCTGTCCGCCGAGTTGCCCGAAACCGGCGAACGCTTCGAGGGCATCTTGCCTCCGGCAGCGCCGGGGCCGGCCTTCGCGCTGCGCAAACGCGCCATCGGCGTGATTCCGCTGGAGCGGTACGTCATCGACGGGATGATGACCAGCGCGCAGGCGGGCTTTCTCGTTCGCGCCGTGCGCGAGCGGCAGAACGTCCTGATCGCCGGCGCCACCAGCAGCGGTAAGACCACGCTCGCCAATGCGCTGCTGGCCGAGATTGCCGCCACAGGCGACCGCGTGCTGGTGCTCGAAGACACGGTGGAGCTGCAATGCGCGGCCCGCGACCACGTTCCCCTGCGCACGCGCGCAGGCGTGGTGTCGATGACCGAACTGGTGCGCTCGTCCATGCGCCTGCGCCCTGATCGCGTCGTCGTCGGCGAGGTGCGCGGTGCCGAGGCGCTGGATCTCATCAAGGTGTGGGGCACGGGCCACCCCGGCGGCATCGCCACGATCCATGCCGGCTCCGCGCTCGGCGCGCTGCTGCGCCTGGAGCAACTGATTCTCGAAGTGGCGGTGAATCCGCCCCGTGCGCTGATCGCCGAGGCGGTCAACGTGGTGATCCACATCGCCGGGCGCGGGCGCAAACGCCGCATCGAGAACATCGCCCGCGTCGTCGGCTTCGACGGCGTGGGCTACCAACTGGCGGATGCACTGGAAACGCCGTTTCCCGAGCTGCCGCCACTTCCCGATGCCGCACCCGCTGCGGCGACTTCCCCATCCCCTGACTCACTTGGAGAACTGCCATGACGCAGATGACCATTCCTGCTTTCCGTATTTCTGCAAATCCGGCTTTGCGTCTTGCGCGGCTGCGCTGCCTGGCCCGCCCTGCGGGGCAAGGGCTGCTGCTGGCCGCGCTGCTGCTGTTCCTGGCCGGAACCGCGCAGGCCGCCGGTTCCTCGATGCCGTGGGAAGGCCCGCTGCAATCCATCCTCGAATCCATCCAGGGGCCGGTGGCGCGCATCGTCGCGGTCATCATCATCATCGCTACGGGCCTCGCGCTCGCCTTCGGCGACACGTCCGGCGGCTTCCGCAAGCTGATCCAGATCGTCTTCGGTCTGTCCATCGCCTTCGCGGCTTCGAGCTTCTTCCTGTCGTTCTTCAGCTTCTCCGGCGGGGCCGTCGTATGAGTGCCCCGGACACCTTCGCGGACGGCTTCGAGGTGCCGCTGCATCGCTCGCTGACCGAGCCGATTCTGCTTGGCGGTGCGCCGCGCACGGTGGCGATCGCCAACGGCACGCTGGCCGCCGCTGTCGGCCTGGGCCTGCAACTGTGGATTCCGGGCGTGGTGCTCTGGGTTGTCGGCCATTCGCTGGCGGTATGGGGCGCGCGCGTCGATCCGCAGTTCATGCAGGTCTTCGCCCGGCACATCAAGCACCGCCCGCTACTGGACGTGTGAGGGGAGGACGCCGCGATGCTGAACCTCGCCGAATACCGCCAGCGCCCGGCCTTGCTTGCCGACTGGCTGCCCTGGGCCGGGCTGGTCGCACCGGGCGTCGTCTTGAACAAGGACGGCAGTTTCCAGCGCACGGCCCGGTTTCGCGGGCCTGACCTCGACAGCGCGACGCAAGGCGAGCTAATCGCCACGTCGGCGCGGTTGAACAACGCGCTGCGTCGCATGGGATCGGGCTGGGCGCTGTTCATCGAGGCCGAGCGCCGCGCCGCCGCCGACTATCCGCGCTCGGAGTTTCCCGAGCCGCTTTCGTGGCTGGTGGAGGAAGAACGCCGGGCCGCCTTCGAGGAATCGGGCAATCACTTCGAGAGCGGCTATCACCTGACGCTGCTTTACCTGCCGCCGGAAGAATCCCGCGCCCGTGCAGCCAAGATGCTCTACGAGAACACGCCGACGACCGGCGTGGACTGGCGCGAGCGGCTGCAAGCCTTCGTCGCGGAAACGGATCGCGTCTTTGACCTGCTCGACGGCGTGATGCCGGAGATCGCCTGGCTCGATGACAGCCAGACGCTGACCTACCTGCACGCGACCATCTCGACGCGGCGCTATCGCGTGGGCGTGCCCGAAGTGCCGTTCCACATCGACGCGCTGCTGACCGACTCGCCGCTGGTCGGTGGCCTGGCGCCCATGCTGGGCAACCAGCACCTGCGCGTGGTGTCGGTGCGAGGTTTCCCGACCTCGACCTGGCCGGGGATTCTGGATGACCTCAACCGCCTTGGCTTTGCGTACCGCTGGAGCACGCGCTTTCTCTGCCTCGACAAAGCCGAGGCGGAGAAAGAACTTTCCCGCCTGCGCCGCCAGTGGTTCGCCAAGCGCAAGAACGTCATCGCGCTGCTGCGCGAAACGATCTTCCAGCAGGAAAGCCCGCTGGTCGATACCGACGCCAACAACAAGGCCGCCGATGCGGACGCTGCCTTGCAGGAGTTGGGCAGCGATCAAGTCGCCTTCGGCTACCTGACGGCGACCGTCACCGTCATGGACGAGGACGCCGCCGTGGCGGACGAGAAGCTGCGCATGGTGGAGCGCGTCATCCAGGGCCGGGGCTTCGTGACCATTCCCGAAGCGCTCAACGCCGTGGATGCGTGGCTGTCGTCCATTCCGGGCAACGCCTACGCCAACGTGCGCCAGCCCATCGTCTCGACGCTGAATCTTGCGCACCTGATGCCGGTGTCGGCGGTGTGGGCAGGGCCGGAGAAGAACTACCACCTCGACGGCCCGCCGCTGATCGTCACGCGCACCGAGGGCGCGACGCCGTTCCGGCTGGTGACGCACATCGGCGATGTGGGGCATACGCTGGTGGCTGGCCCGACCGGCATGGGCAAGTCGGTTCTGCTCGCCACGCTGGCGATGCAGTTCCGCCGCTATCGCGGTTCGCGCATCTTCGCCTTCGACATGGGCCGCTCGATGCGGGCCACGATCCTGGGCCTGGGCGGCGAGCACTACGACCTGGGCACGGATGGCGAAATCGCCTTCCAGCCACTGGCACGCATCGACCGCGAGGGCTACCGCACCTGGGCCGCCGAATGGATCGAAGGCCGCTTGCTGCACGAAGGCGTGGCGGTCGGCCCCGACGAGAAGGCGGCTATCTGGTCGGCGCTGGGAAGTCTCGCCGGGGCGCCGGTGGAGCAGCGCACGATGACGGGGCTTTCCGTGCTGTTGCAATCGAACACGCTGCGGCAGGCGCTGTCGCCTTATGTGCTCGGCGGTGCCCACGGCAAGCTGCTGGACGCCGACCACGACCGGCTGGGCACGGCCGACGTGCAGTGCTTCGAGATGGAGGAGCTGATGCACAGCAAGGCCGCCGTCATGGCCGTGCTGCATTACCTCTTTGCGCGTTTTGATGAACGCTTCGACGGGGCGCCCACGCTGCTGATCCTCGACGAAGCATGGCTGTTCCTCGATGACCCGGTGTTTGCCGCGCGTATCCGCCAGTGGCTCAAGACACTGCGCAAGAAGAACGTCAGCGTCATATTCGCCACGCAGAGCCTTGCCGACATCAAGGATTCGAGCATCGCACCCGCGATCATCGAAAGCTGCGCGAGTCGGATTTTCTTGCCCAACCCGCAGGCGACCGAGCCGCAGATTCGCACGATCTACGAGGGCTTCGGCCTCAACAGGCGGCAGATCGAAATCGTCGCCACCGCGCAGCCCAAGCGCGACTACTACTACCAATCCCGCCTCGGCAACCGCCTGTTCGACCTCGACCTGGGGCCGGCGGCGCTGGCCTTCGCGGGCGCTTCCACGCCGCAAGACCAGCGCGACATAGACCGCGTGCTGCTGGACGCCGGCGTGCCCGGTTTCGCGGGTGCCTGGCTTCGCCACCGCGGCCTCGATTGGGCGGCCGACCTGCTGCCCTCGTTCCCCGGCCTCGCGCCGGGTTCCCTCGCTGACCAACCCCTGGAGAACCTGCCATGAAAAAGCGTCTTATTGCCGCCGCCATCGCGGCCATGCTTTGCACCGCCACCGCCCATGCGCAATGGGTCGTGGTCGATCCCACGAACCTCGTGCAGAACACGCTGACCGCGATCCGCACGCTGGAGCAGATCAACAACCAAATCCAGCAGCTTCAGAACGAAGCGCAGATGCTGATGAACCAGGCGCGCAACCTCGCCAGCCTGCCGTCCAGCGTGGTGAACCAGTTGCGCGCCAATCTGGCGACCACCGAGCGGCTGATCGCCCAGGCCAGGGGCTTGGCCTACGACGTGACGAATCTGGATCGGGAGTTCGCGCGCCTGTATCCCGAGCAGTACGCCGCCACCGTCAGCGGCGACCAGATGTACCGCGACGCGCAGGAGCGTTGGCGGAACACGCTCAACGGCTTGCAGACCACCATGCAGATGCAGGCGCAGGTGTCGCAGAACCTGGGCGAAGACGAAAGCGTGCTGGCCGATCTTGTGGGCAAGAGCCAGTCGGCCGAAGGTGCGTTGCAGGCGATGCAGGCCATGAATCAATTGCTGGCCTTGCAGGCCAAGCAGTCGATCCAGTCGCAGCGACTCCAGATCACGCAAGACCGGGCGGCATCGCTGGAGCTGGCGCGGCAGGCGGCAGCCACGGAGCGCGCCCGCGAGGTGCGGCGGCGCTTCCTCGGCGACGGCACGCCGTACACGCCGCAGTCCGTGAACTTCTACGGCAACTGACGGGAGGCCGCCATGCGATGCGTCCTCGCCCTTGGTGTCGTGCTGCTGGCCGCTTGCGGCGAGCAGCCGGCCGACGACCTTGCCGATGCCTTGGCCGCCGATCCCGTGCGGCTGAAGGCATTGCGCGCGCAATGCGCGGCCGACCGGCAGGCCACGGGCGAGGACGCTTGCCGCGCCGCCGCCGAAGCCTTCCGGCGGCGTTTCTTCTCCGGCCAGGCCGGGCCGGATGAATACCAGACGCTGGCCGACCTGCCGCCGATCCCGCCGAGCTTCGAGGAGCCGGCCGATGGCATGGCGCCGGCCGATCCCGCCGAACCGGAGGACACGCCATGAATGACGTGACCATCATCGACCAGTTCCTCAACACCTTTGCCGCTTATATCGACTCGGGTTTCGGGCTGCTGCGGGGCGAAGTGGCGTTCCTCACGGCCACGCTGATCGTCATCGACATGACGATCGCCGGCCTGTATTGGGCCATGAGCCACGCCACCGGCCAGGGCGAGGACGTGATCGCCAAGCTGCTGCGCAAGGTGCTCTACGTCGGTGCCTTCGCCTACATCATCAATAACTTCAACTGGCTGGCCAGCATCGTGTTCCGCTCGTTTGCGGGATTGGGCATCACCGCCACCGGCTCGGCCATCACGATGGAGAACTTCTTGCAGCCGGGCCGGCTGGCGAAAACCGGCATCGACGCCGGGGCGCCGATTCTGGAGCAGATCGGCGAGATGGCGGGCTTTCCCGAAGTGTTCGTGAACCTCGACCCCATCGTGGTGATGTTCCTCGCGTGGCTGGTCGTGGTCTTGTGCTTCTTCGTGCTGGCGATCCAACTGTTCATCACGCTGATCGAGTTCAAGCTGACCACGCTCGCCGGATTCGTGCTGGTGCCATTCGCGCTCTGGAACAAGACCGCGTTCCTCGCCGAAAAGGTCTTGGGCAACGTGGTGGCCTCCGGCGTCAAGGTTCTGGTGCTGGCCGTGATCGTCGGTATCGGCTCGGGCTTGTTCGCTCAGTTCCAAGTCCATCCCGCCGAGCCGTCTATTGACCACGCGCTGGTCATCATGCTGGCCTCGCTCACCTTGCTGGCGCTCGGGATTTTCGGCCCTGGCATCGCCACGGGCCTCGTCTCCGGTGCGCCGCAGCTCGGCGCTGGCGCAATGGCCGGTGCTGCTGTCGGCGCTGCCGGCACGGCCGTCGCCATCGGCGCCGCCGCGACGGGCGTGGGTGGCGCCGTGGCTGCTGGTGCGCGCATGGCCCCGGCTGCCGCCAAGCTGGCCGGTAGCGGTGCGCGCGCCGCCACGTCGGCGGCCAGCAGTGCGAAGTCGGCGTTCCAGGCCGGTTCCGCCGCCGCTGGCGGCGGCGCAAAGGGCGCGATGGCGGGCCTGGGCAACGTCGCCAAGACCGGCGCGCAGGCAGCCGGGCGAGGTGCTGCATCCCGCGCTTCCGCTGCCGGGCAACGCATGGCCGCTCCCTTCCGCGCTGGCTGGAATGGCGCTGCTGCCGATGGCGGCGCGGGTGCGGCATCCGGTCAGGGTGCCGCAGGCGAGGCCGCATCCGGCGCCGCTACGGCGCAGACACAGGAACAGCCCGCTTGGGCCAAGCGCCTGCATCGCCGCCAGCAACTCACCCACGCCGCGACCACCACCGCCCACGCGCTGCGCGGTGGCGATGGCGGCGGCTCCGGCCAGGGGCCGAGCCTGCGCGATTCCGATTCATAAGGAGAACTGACCATGCGATTCAAGAAACCGCAGGTGCGCTACGCCGACACGCCGCAGCCTGCCACGCCGTACCAAGCTGCCGGCCAGGTGTGGGACAAGCGCATCGGCTCGCCGCGCGTCCAGGCGAAGAACTGGCGCCTGATGGCCTTCGGCTGCCTGACGCTTGCACTGCTGATGGCCGGCGGCTTGGTGTGGCGCTCGGCGCAATCCATCGTGACGCCCTACGTCGTGGAGGTGGACAACACGGGCCAGGTACGCGCCGTGGGCGAAGCCGCCACGCCATACCGGCCCAACGATGCGCAGACCGCGCACCACATCGCGCGCTTCGTGACGCTGGTGCGCTCGCTGTCCATCGACCCCATCGTCGTCCGCCAGAACTGGCTGGACGCCTACGACTACACGACCGACAAGGGCGCGGCCGTGCTCAACGACTACGCACGGGTCAACGACCCGTTCGCGCGCATCGGCAAGGAGTCGGTGACGGTGCAGATCACCAGCGTCGTGCGCGCCAGCGACACGTCTTTCAACGTGCGCTGGACGGAACGCCGCTACGTCAACGGCGCCGCGGCGGGCTTGGAGCGGTGGACGGCCGTGGTGTCCATCGTGCTCCAGCCGCCGCGCACCGAAGAACGCCTGCGCAAGAACCCCCTGGGCATCTACGTCAACGGCCTGTCGTGGAGCCGCGAACTGGATTCTTCCGAAGGAGCCAAGCCATGAATGATCTTTTCCGTAAATCCGCCTTGCCGGTGATCTTGCTTGCCCTGGCGGGCTGCGCCACGCAGGGCAAGCCACCGCCGAGCATCTCGCTCGATGAGCCGGTGCAGGCCCAGCCGCTGCCCGAACCGCCCGCGCCGGTGGAGGTGGTGGCCGTGCCCGAGGTGCTGCCGATGCCGGCGCAGTTGAAGCCATTGCCCGAAGCCGAGGACGCCAAGCCCACGCCGGAGCCGGCCGACGAGACGGTGCGCGTCTCGCGCGCCAATGCCGAGGCCCGCGTCGCGCCCACGCGCGAGGGCTACGTCAACGCGATTCAGGTGTGGCCCTTCACCGATGGCGCGCTGTATCAGGTCTATGCGGCCGTGGGCCGCGTGACCGTCGTTTCGCTCCAGCCGGGCGAGGAACTGGTGACGGTGGCCGCCGGCGATACCGTGCGCTGGATCGTGGGCGACACGTCCAGCGGCAGCGGTGCCGATCTGCGCGTGAACGTGCTGGTCAAGCCGATTCGCTCGGGCCTCAAGACCAATCTCGTCATCACCACCAGCCGCAGGACGTACCTGCTGGAGCTGGCTTCGACGGAAAAGACGTGGATGGCATCGGTGTCCTGGGAGTACCCGCGCGACCGGATGCTGGCCTTGCAGCGCCAGGCACAGGCCGCTAGCGCCGCTGCGCCGGTGGACTCCGGCTTGTCGCTGGAGAACCTGCGCTTCCGCTACGCGATCAGCGGCAGCAATCCGCCGTGGAAGCCGTTGCGCGCCTTCGACGACGGGCAGAAGGTCTATATCCAGTTCCCCGCCGGCATCGCGCAAGGCGAGCTGCCGCCGCTTTTTGTCATCGGTGCGCAGGGCGATGGGCAACTGGTGAACTACCGCTTCCGCTCGCCGTACTACATCGTGGATCGGCTGTTCGGCGCGGCCGAACTGCGCTTGGGCGGTGACAAGGGCGACGTGGTGCGAATCGAGCGCACGGACGGCGTGGCGCGGAGGGACTGACCATGAGCCAGGACGACACCCCCGACCTCGACACGCCACAGGCGGGCAAGGTCGCGCCCGAGTCGGTGACGCTGCGCGCCCAGCCGCGTCCGGTCACGCGCCTGAACCGGCGCACGCTGGCCGTCCTTGTCGGCGGCCTGTCGGTCGCCGTGCTCGGGGCCACGATCTGGTCGCTGCAACCGCAGCGGCGCAGCGCAGGCGAACAGACCGAGCTATACAACGTCGATCGCGTCTCGAAGTCCGAAGGGCTGGACGGTCTGCCGGCCGACTACTCGAAGCTGCCGCCGAAGGTGCCCGAGCTGGGGCCGCCGCTGCCGGGCGACCTCGGCCCTGCCATCGTGAACTCGCAGCAGCCGGCCGTGGCCGCTTACGCGGCCCCCGGCCACGACCCCAACGATGCCTTGCGCAAAGAGGCGGAAGCCGCTGCGGCTTCGTCGGTGTTCTTCCGCTCGGGCGGCCAAGGCCAAGCCGCCGCGACCGTGGCGCAGGCGACACCGGGTGCGCCTGGTGGTGCAAGCGCGCTCGCGGCCTTCGACCCACTCGCGGCCGGGCCGGCATCGGTGGCGACGCAGCCTGCCGACCCGACCGCCGTACAGAACCGGCAAGACCAGAAAGAGGCGTTCCTGAAAGCCGGCTCTACGGAAACCCGCAATTCCGGCAATCTGGCGCTGCCGGCGTCGCCCTATCAGGTGATGGCCGGAACCGTGATCGCGGGCGCGCTGGTGACTGGCATGAAGTCGGACTTGCCGGGCGACGTGATCGCCACTGTCACGGAGCCGGTCTATGACACGGCCACGGGCAAGTTCCTGCTGATCCCGCAGGGCTCGCGCATCCTGGGCAAGTACAACAGCCAGGTCAGCTATGGGCAGAGCCGCGTGCAGATAGTGTGGAACCGGGTCATCCTGCCGGATACCTCATCGCTGACGCTCGACAACCTTGTGGGCACCGATTCAGCGGGCTACGCCGGCCTGGAGGACGACGTGGACTGGCATTGGAAGCGCATCGTCTCGGGCGCGGTGCTGACGACGCTGCTGGGCGTAGGCGCCGAGCTGGCCGCGCCGGAGAATCGCCAGGATGGCAACCGCATCGTGATCGCCGGGCGCGATAGCGCGCAAGACAGCATCAACCAGGTCGGCCAGGAGATCACCCGCCGCAACATGAACATCCAGCCGACACTGACGGCGCGGCCAGGGTTGCCGGTGCGGATCATCGTCAACCGGGATCTGGTGCTGCGGCCGTACCAGCCCCTGTTCTTTAACCGGGGAGCTTCGCAATGACCACGACCAAGAAGCTGCGGCTCGGGCCTCTGCCCAAGACCGAGAGTGTCAAGCTGACCTTCGCCTGCCCGGCAAGCCTGAAAGCCGACCTCGACCGCTACGCCTCGCTGCACGCGCAGGCGTATGGCGAGGCGGTCGATGCAGAGAAATTGATCCCGCACATGCTGGAGGCGTTCATGGCGGGGGATCGGGGATTCAGGAAGGGCACGGCGACCCGGAGCGCGCCATCGAAGCCGACATGATGGCGTCACATACCAACGGCATCCATCGAACGCGCAGCCACCGGCTGCGCGTTCTTCATTCTGGATGCCGCCAAGCCTCTTGGGCTATGATGACGCGACAGGCCCGCCGTTCCTCGGCAATCCAGCACGACACGGTGCGATGCGGCTTTCTCTCCCGACGCTCTTATGTGGCTCCTAGCCGACGAAGCCGCGGTTCTGCAAAGCGGCCCCGAAAAGAGCTAACCTACTGTCCCATATACGGTTTCAAGCCCTGCGTGATTTGCGCGAAAGACTTGACACCGGCACTTTTTTGTTGTGCCGCCCCAACTGATGCGAAAATCCACGGATGGCGCATACCTTGCCCCTCACCCCCCGCAACCACGACCGCGACAGCGCGGGAATGACCTATGTCTATCCCGTCGTGTCACGCCGCGCCGGCGGGGTGTCGGTCGGAATCAATCTCAACCCAAATAACGCGTGCAACTGGGCGTGCGTATATTGCCAGGTGCCGGACCTGACGCGCGGCACAGCGCCCGAAATCAACCTGGCGCAGTTGGAAACCGAACTGCGCGCGATGCTGACCGCCATCCTCCGCGGCGATTTCATGCAAGCGCGCGTTCCCGAGGGGGCACGGCGTCTCAACGACATCGCGCTGTCCGGCAACGGCGAGCCGACCAGCGCCCGAGCCTTTCCGCAAGTCATCGAACTGATCGGCCGGGTGATGGCGGACTTCGATCTGGCCGGCAAGATCAAGCTGGTGCTGATCACCAACGGCAGCCTCGCGGACCGTCCGCGCGTGCAGGACGGTCTGGAAAAAATGGCCGCCTTGAATGGCGAAATCTGGTTCAAGTTCGACCGCGCAACCGCAAGCGGCATGCGCAGCATCAACCAGACGCGGATTTCACCCGACAGGCAGTTGGAGCGGCTTGCCGTGGCCGCGCATCTGTGCCCGACCTGGCTGCAAACCTGCATGTTCGCGCTCGATGGCGCGCCGCCTTCCGACGCGGAACAGGCGGCCTACCTGTCTGCCGTCGAGCGCATCCGGATGCAGCAGATTCCGCTGCAAGGCGTGCTGCTGTATGGCCTCGCGCGGCCATCGATGCAGCCGCAGGCCGGCCGCCTGTCTGCGCTGCCCGCCGCGTGGCTCGAAGCGTTTGCCGAGAAAATCCGTGCGGCCGGCCTGCCGGTAAAGGTGTCGCCATGATCCACGGCATCGGCACCGACCTGCTCGACGCCGAACGCATCCGCAGCGGCCTCGCCCGCTTTGGCGAGCATTACGCAGACCGCATGCTCGCCCCGGCCGAGCACGCCGGGTATTACGCCAGCCCTGACCCGGCGCGCTTTCTGGCCAAATGCTTCGCGGCCAAGGAAGCGTTTGCCAAGGCGGCGGGAACCGGGCTGCGCGCGCCGGTGAGCTTGCGCAACATCGCCGTGCTGCGCGACGCACAAGGCAAGCCGCATATCGAATGCGCGCCCCGACTTGCCGCCTGGCTGGCCGCGCGCGGCGTCACGGCGCATCATGTTTCGCTGTCGGACGAGGGCGACCTCGTACTGGCCTTCGTGGTGCTGGAACAAACCGGCCCTCACCCCAACCCACAGGAGCGCGCATGACGCTTGGCCCCTTGATGCTCGACGTGGCGGGCACCGAACTGACCGCCGACGACCGCCGCCGCCTGAGCCACCCGCTCGTCGGCGGGGTGATCCTGTTTTCCCGCAACTACCGCGACCCGGCGCAGCTGGCCGCGCTGACTACCGAGATCCACGCGCTCAAATCGGCGCCGCTGCTGATCGGCGTCGACCACGAAGGCGGCCGGGTACAGCGCTTCCGCGAGGGCTTCACCCGCCTGCCGCCGATGCGCAGCTTCGGCGAAATCTGGAATGCGCATCCGCAGCGCGCGCGCGAACTGGCGCGCGAAACCGGCTACGTGCTGGCGAGCGAACTGCGCGCGCACGGCGTCGACTTCAGCTTTGCGCCGGTGCTCGACCTGGATTACGGCGCCTCCAGCGTAATCGGCGACCGCGCCTTTCACAGCAACCCGCACGCGGTGTTCGAACTGGGGCAGGCGGTGATGCTGGGCATGAAGGACGCCGGCATGGCCGCCTGCGGCAAGCACTTTCCCGGTCACGGCTTCGTGGCGGCGGATTCGCATGTCGCCGTCCCGATGGACGAGCGTAGCCTGGCCGCCATCGCTGTCGCCGACCTCGTCCCCTTCCGGCTGATGATCGAAGCGGGGCTCGCGGCGATCATGCCCGCGCATGTCGTCTACCCCCAGGTCGACGAGCGGCCCGCCGGATTTTCGCGCATCTGGCTGCACCAGCTGTTGCGCCGCCAACTGGGATTCGACGGCACGATTTTCAGCGACGACCTCTGCATGGCGGGTGCCGCGGTGGCAGGCGGCGTAGTCGAACGCGTGGCGGCCGCGCTCGACGCCGGCTGCGACATGGCGCTGGTATGCAACCGCCCCGATCTGGCCGACGAAGTGCTGGCCAGGCTGCAGGTGGACTGGCCCGCACCCGCGCGCGCGCGGCTGGCACGCATGCACGGCCAGCCGCATCCGCCGACGATGACCGCACTGCGGGAATCGCCACGCTACGTCGATGCGCTGCACCACATCGCCGGACTGGGGCTGGATTCAGCCGACCTCAACCTGCACATCGACCCGACGGATTACTGTGCACGTTCATAAGCACGATCACCCGCACGGCGCCAGCGGACACCATGCCCACGCACACGCAGTTGCCTCCGGCGGCAATGGCAGGCTGGCCGCCGCCCTGCTGCTGACGCTGTCGTTCGCCGCGATCGAGGCGGTGGCCGGCTGGTGGTCGGGTTCGCTCGCGCTGCTGTCCGATGCGGGGCATATGCTCACCGATTCGTCCGCGCTGGGGCTGGCCGCCGGCGCCGCCTGGCTGGCGCGCCGTCCGCCCAGCACCCGCCATTCCTACGGGCTGGTGCGCGCCGAAGTGCTGGCTGCGCTGTTCAACAGCCTGGTGATGCTGGTCCTGATCGGCTACATCGTGCACGAGGCCATCGATCGCCTCGGCAGCCCGCGTGAGATTGCCGGCAACGCCGTTATCGGCGTCGCCGCCATCGGCCTCGCGGTCAATCTCGTCGTCGCCTGGGTACTATCGCGCGGCGAGCACACCTTGAACAGCCGTGCCGCACTGTTGCACGTACTGGGCGATGCGCTCGGCTCGGTGGCGGCGATCGCCGCAGGCATCGTCATCGTCACCACCGGCTGGACGCCGATCGACCCGCTGCTGTCGCTGCTGGTGGCGGCGCTGATCCTGGTCTCGGCGTTGCGATTGTTGCGCGAAGTCGTGCATGTGCTGATGGAGGGGGTGCCCCTGCATGTCCGGCTCGATGCCGTCGGCCGCGACCTCGCCGCGCTCGAAGGCGTGCTGCGGGTGCACGACCTGCATGTATGGACCCTGTCGTCCGGCGTCATCGCCTTGTCCGCCCACCTGGAAATCCGCACGCTGGCCGACTGGCCGGCCATCCTCGCTGCGGCACGCCAGACCATGGACGCACGGCACGGCATCCGCCATGTCACCCTGCAGCCCGAGGCGCTAGCGGCAGCGCCGCTGGTGCGCAGCTTCCACGACCCGTCCTCCCGCTGAATCCACCTTTCGGGGAATAGTTTGCGCCGGACTTGACACACAAATGAGAATCGTTATTATTCTCGACAACATACAAAAAAGCCGCCGTGAATGAAACCCGATCAACCCGACACTGCCGTCGACGGCATGCAAGCGCCGCGTCCCGCCTCCATCCGTATCCCGGTCGAGCCCGGGCGGCGGGCGCCGCCGCCGGGCATCATCCCGACGGATTTGCTATTCCAGGGCAACCAGGAAATCCTGATCAGCCATAACAGCGAACACTATCGCCTGCGCATCACCAGGAACGGCAAATTGATTTTGACCAAATAATCGCGGCGGCCGACGCTGTCGCGTCCGGCCACCGCGGCCCGCCACTCGCAGGCAGATTTCATCCTGCACCCCACGCCCGCCCGCCAGCCAGCACCCCCCTCAAGGAGACTGGCATGCCCGCAGCCCATCCCCACGACACCCACGAAATCGCCAGCGCCGCCGCCTGCCGTTCGAATGGCACGCGGTGCCGGGCGCCCCCTCCCGGCAACCCGCCGCCGCGAGCCTCGTCCGCTGCTGGATGCACGCTGTTTCTCTATCGACTCCGTGCAACTACGCAACATTTTGAATATCGCCATGGGCTAACCCGTTGACTTTGATAATACGAATTATTATCATTACTTTAATTGTTTCTGATCCGTGATTGCGGTTTCAAGCCCGGACCGGACCAGCCCCTGCCGGGCAGGATCGCCGCCAGCCACGGCTGCGGTTCCGGCCAGGATCGTTTGTTCATTGAATTGGATGTGTCCGGGATGACCGCCACGCTGACTGCTTCGCCGGTATTCAAAAAAGACCACAACACGGTAGCGGCGCGCGGCGCCCACTCGATATTCCAGCGCACGCACATTTCACCCGCCTCGCTTCTCACGGTAAGCCTCGCTCACGCCGGTTTGCTCGGTCTGCTGCTGTTCGCCGCGGACACGCCGCAGCCCATTACGCCGCCACGGCCGCTGACGATCAGCCTGATCTCGCCCGAGGCCGAAAAACCACAGTCCGCGCCGCAACCCAGGCCGCAACCCAAGCCGCGGCCGCAGCCCAGACCGACACCCAGGCCGCAGCCGCCTGAATCGGTAGTAGTCAAACCGCTACCACCACCGCCGGTACTGGCGGCCAAGCCGACGCCCGCCACCGCGCCACAGCCCGTGATCGAGGATGTGCCCGTGCCGGCAGTCGAACCCAAACCCGTGCCCGTACCCGAGCCGCCCCCGGCGCCGGCGCCGGGGGCGGCTGAAGTCAGCAAACCTGCGCCAGCGCCGCCCACGCCGCCACGCCAGGCGGATTACCTGGCCAATCCCAAGCCGCACTATCCGTCACTGTCACGGCGTCTGGGCGAGGCCGGCACGGTGCGCCTCAGCATTCTGGTCAACCCGGACGGCAGTGTCGCGCGCCTGGAGCTGGCGCAAAGCAGCGGCTATCCGCGCCTCGACCGCTCCGCCATGGAGACGGTTCAGTCCAGCTGGAAATTCGAGCCCGCCCGCCAGGACGGCAAGCCGGTGGCCGCCTGGGTCATCGTGCCGATCCAATTCACTCTCAGGAGCTAAGTCATGGAAACCGCAACACATCCAACCCAGCTGGGCTTCGCCCATTTCCTCGCACAGGCCGACGGCCTCGCGCATTTCCTGCTCGTCGTGCTGCTCGCGATGTCGCTCGCCACCTGGTATCTCGTCGTCAGCAAAAGCATTGCCAACTGGCGCATGAAGAAGCACGCGCAGGCTTTCCTGGCGCGCTTCTGGGATGCGCCCGGCCTCGCATCGGTGACCGAATACCTGCAGAACCACGGCATCAACGACCCGTTCTCGCACCTCACCCACCACGGCCTCAAGGCCGCCGAGCAGTTCCGCAACAAGACCGGCCAGCGCCTGGTCGAGTCGGGTTCGGAAGACGAATTCCTCACCCGCGCGTTGCGGCGGGCGATCAACCAGGACACCGCGCGCCTGGAATACGGCCACACCATGCTGGCGTCGATCGCGTCCTCGGCGCCCTTCGTCGGCCTGTTCGGCACGGTATGGGGCATTTATCACGCGCTGGTCAACATCGGCATGAGCGGCTCAGGCAGCCTCGACCAAGTCGCCGGCCCGGTCGGCGAGGCGCTGATCATGACTGCGCTGGGTCTGGCCGTCGCGATCCCCGCGGTGCTTGCCTACAACTTCTTCAATCGCGCCAAGCGCAGCATGCTGTCCGAGGTCGACGGCTTCGCACACGACCTGTTCGCCTTCATGTCCACCGGCGTGCGCACCAACACCCGCGTCGACAACGACGCAGTGCGCGTCTACAGCGCACCCGCGGCAAGGAGCGCGTGATGGCTTTCGGCGGACTCACGAGCGACAGCGGCGACGGCGACAACGCGGAGATCAACATGATTCCGCTGATCGACGTGATGCTGGTGCTGCTGGTCATCTTCATCATCACCGCGCCGCTGATGACGCATGCGGTCAAGGTCGACCTGCCGCAGGCATCGAGCCAGCCGAACGAGGTGAAGCCCGAAACGATCAATCTCTCGATCAAGGCCGACGGCGCGGTGTTCTGGAATGCCGACGCGGTCGACGCCGCGGTATGGCAAACCCGCATGGCCGCCGCCGCGCAGCAGACCCCGCAGCCGGAAATCCATCTGCGCGCCGACGGTGACCTCGCCTATCGGCATGTCGCGCAGATCATGGCCGACGCGGCGAAGGCCGGCCTCGTCAAGCTGGGATTCGTGACCGACCTCCACACTCAATAAGGTTTCACTACAGGACGCAATCGTCCGTTTTCAACCCCAGCCAGCCAACCGCATGCCTTGCGTCAAGCCAGCCAGACATATCTGACGCAAGGGAGCAAGCAATGAACCGTATCACCCGTACTTTCAGGCAGCAGGGCACGGCCCGTGCACTCACCCCATCCCGGCTGGCCGTGGCCGTCGCCTTCGCCCTCAATTTCCCTGCCCAGGGGATTGCCGCCCAGGCTGAACTGCCGCGCATCGACGTCATCTCGGGCGGCGAAGAAGCCATTGCCAAACAACCGGGTTCTGTCGCGATCGTCAACAAAGAGCAACTCGAACGTATCCAGCCGCTCTCCACCGAGGACGCCCTGCGCAAGGTTCCGGGGGTATACATCAAGGGCGAAGAAGAAACGGGTATTGTCGCCAATATCGGCATTCGCGGCCTGAACGCGGCAGACTACAAGTCGCTGATCCTCGAAGATGGCGTGCCCGTCGCTCCCGGCCTGTTCGTTGGTAACGGCCGCTACTACAATCCGCGCATCCAGCGCATGGACGAAATCGAAGTGCTGAAGGGCGCCGCTGCGCTGCGCTACGGCCCCAACACCATCGGCGGCGTCATCAACTACAAGACCAAAGATCCCATCGACGGCTTCGCCGTCTCGGGCCGCGCCGGCACGCACAACTATCGCGAAGCCACCATCGAAGCAGGCGGCTCGACCCCTTCGGGAGAAGCCAGGGCCGGTTTGTTCTACACCCGCGCGTCAAGCGACGGCTTTCAGGACAAAGCTTTCGATATGCAGGACTTCATGGTCAAGGCCGGCATGGCGCTGGGTGATAACCAGTGGCTGGGCGCGAAATTCACTTATTACGAAAACGACGCCAATATTTCCTATCGTGGCCTGTTCCTTGGCGAATACAACGCCGGAGCCGAGTACAACCCCGCGCCGGATGACTACTTCCTGACCGAACGCAAATCGCTCGACCTCAACCATATGTGGGAAATCCGCCCCGGCATGAGCCTCAACACCGTGGTCTACTGGAGCGAGATGTACCGTGACTACTGGCGTTTCGCTATCGACAACGCTGCCTCGACAGCCGCCGGAAGCTGGGTTTACACGAACGCTGTCAACGGCAACAACCGCGCCTTCGACCGCATCGGCCTGGATTCCCGCCTCACTGTCGCCAACCAGCTATTCGGCGTGACCGGCGAGGCCGAAATCGGTGTGCGCGTGATGCAGGAAGAGATGGTCGATCAGGGTATCGCCGCGACCCGCGCCAACCCGCGTACCGGCACGATCACCTCCGACCGTGTCGATTCCGCCACCAGCTACGCCCTTTTCGCGCAGAATCGCTTCGATGTGACCGACAGGCTCTCGATCACCCCCGGCCTCCGGATTGAAAGCTACAAGCAAGAGCATGAAGACCTCAAGAATAATGCCAACAACGGCGACAGTTCGAACACCGAATACCTGCCCGGGATCGGCGCGACCTACAAGCTGAACCCCGCTGCCCAGCTTTACGGCAGCGTCTACAAAGCGTTCTCGCCGCCGCTCAACTCGCAGTCGATCGTGACGGGTCTCGATCAGCAACTCGATGCCGAACATTCCATCAACGTCGAATTCGGCGTGCGCGGCCAGAGCGGCGCGCTGCGTTATGAATTCACCGCGTTCCAGATGGATTTCGACAACCAGATCACCCCGGCCATCTCCGGCGGTCTGGCGAATGCGAACGCCGGCAGCACCCTGCATCGCGGCCTGGAAGGTGCACTGGGCTACCGTTTGGGCAATAGCTTCAGCGTGGACGGCAACCTGACCTGGATTCCGGTTTCGGAATACCGCGAAAATCGCGGCGGCGGCATCAACGACGGCAACCGCCTACCTTACTCGCCGGAATTCCTGGCGAACCTGAGCCTCAGCTACGCGTCGGGCCCGGTCAACGCCGCACTATCGTGGAATTACGTCGATGAGCAATTCGGTTCCGGCGACAACACCACGCCGATTGCCGGCAGCGGAAACGCCATCTGGTCGGGCCTGATTCCGAGCTACTACACCGTCGATCTCACCGGCAGCTACGACGTCAGCAAGCAGTTCAAGCTCTTTGGAGCGATCAAGAACCTGACCGACGAGCGCTACATCGCCAGTCTGCGCCAGGGCATCTATGCCGGCTCAGAACGGGCATTCGAGGTAGGTGCGAAATACACCTTCTGACCCTGCGCCACAACTTCCGGGGAAAACGTGATCGTCACCATTGACAACCTATTGACCTCCGGCGAGCTGGCGGCAATCCGCCCACAGCCCGCCGAGGCGAACCGGGCGACCGCCCTGTCGGCCGGCGCGCAGACCGCGCGCGTCAAGAAAATCCAGCAACACCCGGTGGACGAGCCACAGCTGCGCGGACTCCGGCCTCCCATCATGCGAGCGCTCAACCGCAGCAAGCTGCTGCGCAAGTGGACGGATCGCTGAGTTCCCCCGCCCGTTCTTTTTTCTCCCTCCATGCCAACCCTGAACCAAGCCGCCCTCCTTGCACCCTGCCGTATTGCCCGCGTCGACGCCCCGGAAGCCTCGCCCGAGTGGCGAACCTGGCTCGAAGAAATCGGCTTCCTGCCCGGTGAGCAGGCGATGCTGATGGCGCGCGCGCCGGGTGGCGATCCGCTGGTCGTGCACGTTGGCGGCTCGACCTTCGCGCTGCGCTGCGCCGAGGCCGCGTGCGTCGAAATCGAGGGCGGCTGATCATGCACACCGCCGTCGTCCACCTGCACCCCGCTGGGCCGCTCGTTGCGCTCGTCGGCAACCCCAACTGCGGCAAGACCGCGCTGTTCAACCGCTTGACCGGCAGCCGGCAAAAGGTTGCCAACTACGCCGGAGTGACGGTCGAACGCAAGGAAGGCCGCTTCGCCCTGCCCTCCGGCAAGATGCTGCGCCTGCTCGACCTGCCCGGCACGTACAGCCTGCACCCGCGCTCGCCCGATGAACGCGTGACCGCCGACGTGCTCGCAGGCCGCGCGAAGGGCGAAAAACGTCCCGATCTCGCCATCGTCGTCGTCGACGCGACCAACCTGCGCCGGACCTTGCGCCTCGCGCTCGCGGTCAAGCGCACCGGCCTGCCGATGGTCGTCGCGTTGAACATGCTCGATCTGGCTAAGCAGCGCGGCCTCACCATCGACGCCGCGCGGCTCGCCGACGCGCTCGGTGTGCCGGTGGTCGAAACCGTCGCCGTCGAAGGCGGCGGCGCCGATGCCCTCGTGCGCCAGCTCGACGCCGCCGCCCTGTGGCAGCGCCCCGCCGCGCCCGCATTAGCGGACGCCGAGGTCGAAGCCGACCATGCCGTCGTCGCACGCCTCCTCGCCGATCTGGGCCTGGACCGTGCCGCACCGCACCTGCCGTCCGACCGCATCGACCGCATCGTGTTGAACCCGCTGCTCGGCCTGCCGCTGCTCGCCGTCGTGCTTTTCTTCGTGTTCCAGGCCGTGTTTGCCTGGGCCGAAGCGCCGATGGGCTGGATCGAAGCAGCGACCGGATGGGCCGCTGAAGGCGTCGGCAGGCTGTTGGCGGACGGCTGGTTCAAGAGCCTCATCGTCGACGGCGTCATCGCCGGCGCGGGCGGCGTCGTCGTCTTCCTGCCGCAGATCGTCATCCTGTTCTTCTTCATATTGGTATTGGAGGAGTCGGGCTATCTGCCGCGCGCGGCCTTCCTGCTCGACCGCCTCATGGGCGGCGTCGGCTTGTCGGGGCGCTCGTTCATCCCGTTGCTCTCCAGCTTCGCCTGCGCCATCCCCGGCATCATGGCTACGCGTACAATCTCGAACCCAAGAGATCGCCTGGCCACGATCATGATCGCGCCGCTCATGACCTGCTCGGCGCGTCTTCCGGTCTACGCGCTCCTGATCGGCGCGTTCATCCCGCGCCGCGAAGTCGGCGGCTTCGAATTGCAGGGGCTGGTGTTGTTCACCCTTTACGTCGCCGGCATCTCCGGCGCGATGCTCATCGCGTGGCTCGCCAAGAACCTCACCGGCCACGGTTTCAAAGCGCCGCTGATGATGGAGTTGCCCGCCTACCACCTGCCGCGCGTGCACAACGTCGCAATCGGCCTGTGGCAGCGGATCAAGATCTTTCTGCGCCGGGTCGGCGGGATCATCCTGGCGCTCACCATCCTGCTGTGGTTCCTGTCGAGCTACCCTGCGCCGCCCGTCGGCGCGACCGGCCCCGCCATCGAATACAGCCTCGCCGGCACCATCGGCCATGCGCTCGAAGCCGTGTTCGCGCCCATCGGCTTCAACTGGCAGATCAGCGTTTCACTGATTCCAGGGCTGGCTGCGCGCGAAGTCATGGTCGGTGCGCTCGGTACGGTATACGCGCTCTCCGCCACCGGTAAAGAAACCGGCGCGCTCACGGCGCTGATTGCGGGCCAGTGGAGTCTCGCCACCGCCTTGTCACTGCTCGCCTGGTTCGTCTTCGCGCCGCAATGCCTCGCCACGCTGGCCACCGTCAAGCGCGAAACCGGCGGCTGGACCATGCCGCTGATCATGGCCGGATATCTGTTCGCCCTGGCGTATCTGGCTTCGTTCATCACCTACCGCCTGGCGCTCGCGGCAGGCTGGGGGTAGGCATTGCCATTCGTCGTTTCACAACCAGCAGCGCGGCCTGACCATTGCATGCGCCCAATCAAGCAAAAATTTTTCAACCGCCAGCCAGCCCAGCGTTTTGCTCCGCCAGCCCGTTATTTTCCAATCAGGAGCCAAACCATGTCACACGCACGTTCACGCCCGCCTTCGGGCACCCTCCGCCAGCTGCTGGCGCGCATCCAGCCCGCCGCCACGGCCCCCGCAGCGGCCTCGCTGGCATTCATGATGCTGGCCCCCGCCACCGCGCTGGCGCAAACCCCTGCAGCGGCGGAAACCACCCTGGCCACGGTGAAAGTGGAGGACACCACCGATCCCATGGCCGTCAACAACGGCTACCAGGCGACCGAGACCCGCGTCGGCAAAATCAGGCAGGACCCGCACGACGTCCCGCAGGCGATCACCACGCTGACCAACCAGTTGATGGAAGAGCAGCAGGTCGGCAGCCTGCGCGAAGCGCTGCGCAATGTATCCGGCCTGACCTTCAACGCCGCCGAAGGCGGGCGCGCCGGCGACAACATGATGCTGCGCGGCTTCTACACCTTCGGCGACCTGTATCTGGACGGCCTTCGCGATACCGCGCAGTACAACCGCGAAACCTTCAACCTGGAGCAGGTCGACGTGCTGCGCGGCTCCGCCTCGATGCTGTTCGGCCGCGGCCAGGCCGGCGGCGTCATCAATCTGGTCAGCAAGACGCCGAAGCGCGCCGATGCCTACGCGCTGACCGGCAGCGTCGGCACCGACGGCTACACCGAAGCCACGGCCGACCTCAACAAGCGCGTCGGCCAGGACGCTGCCCTCCGCGTCAATCTGATGAAGCGCGACGAAGGCAGCTGGCGCGAAAACCCCGCGACCGGCGCCCAGCCCGAGGTTCATCGCGGCGGCGCGGCGCTGAGCCTGGCGCTGGGGATGCAGACCGACAACGAGTTCATCCTGTCGCATCAATCCACCCGCAACCGCGACATCCCCGACTACGGCTTCTCGTTCGACAATGCCACGCGCCGCCCGAACGCCAACTTCTCGCCGGACACCTTCTGGGGTATCGACCGCAACTTCGACGACAGCGACGTCAACATCAGCACGGCGACGTGGACCCACCGCTTCTCGCCGACGAGCGAACTGCGCACCGCCGTCCGCTACGGCGATTACCGGCGCAGCTACTGGGCCCGCACGCCAAGCGCCACGGTCGCGCCCGGCGACACCGGCCTCAACCTGCCGAGCACCAATGCCGGCCCGACCCGCTCGATGGACTACGAGACCGTCACCGTGCAGTCCGACTACAACACCCGTTTCCGCGCCTTCGACATGAAACATGAACTGGTCGCCGGCGTCGAGTATCTGCACGAGGACAGCCATCGCAGCGGGCTTCGCAATCTCGGCGGCACGACGGCGGGCAACCCGCCGCTGTTCCGGCCTTACGTCGAGAACACCGCGGGCGCGATCAATTTCAGCGGCGATTCCTACGCGCTCTACGCGCAGGACACGGTCGAGTTCCTGCCTTATTGGAAACTCACCCTGGGCGCGCGGCGCGACGAGCTGAAGGCCGAGTATTCCAGCGCCACCTCGCCGCGGCTGGAATACGGCGAATGGAGCACGCGCACCGCGCTGTCGTATCAGCCGAACGACCAGGCCCACTACTACCTCGGCTACAGCGATTCGTTCAGCCCGACCGCCGACCTCTATCAGCTGACCCTGACCCCGCTGCCGCCCGAAACCAGCGAGGTGATCGAGGCGGGCGCCAAGTGGATGTTCTTCGACGGCGACCTCACCTTCCGCACCGCGATCTACCGTGCGACCAAACACTGGGAACGCAACACCGACCTCGAGTCGACCGCGGCGATCCTTACCAACAAGCGGCGCACCGACGGCATCGAGTTCGAGGCGGCGGGACGCATCACGCCCGACTGGGAAGTGTTCGCCGGTCTCGCGCTGATGGACTCGAAAATCCTCGCGGTGGCATACAACCACGACGGCAACGACGCCAACGCCGACCCGGACATCGCCGACCCGCGCTTCGCGGGGCAGCGCGCGCGCAATACGCCGAAGTACACGTTCAATCTGTGGAGCACCTACCGGCTCGGCCACGGCTGGAAGATCGGCGGCGGCGTCGAGGCCAAGGGCGACCGCTACGCCTACTCGCCGTCGGCGCAGCCCGGCGCCTCGACCGACGCCCTCTTCCCCGGCGGCGGGTTCAAGCCGAATACCGCGCCGGCCTATGCGCGCTGGGACGCCATGGTGTCCTACGAGCAGAAGCGCTGGTCGGCGCGCCTCAACGTGCAGAACCTGTTCGACGAGGTGTACTACGACGCGGTCTACGACAATGGCTCCTTCTCGGTACCGGGCCAGGGCCGTCGCTTCATCCTCACCGGCGAGCTGAAGTTCTGAGCCCGTCATCCCCGCCTATTGGCAGGGATGTGGCGCTGCCCGCGCGGCGCCACATCCCTGACAGGAGATACCGACCATGCTGCTGCACATTCCCAACGTACTCGACCCCGCCGCCCTCGCCCGCTGCGCCGAACTGCTGAACCGGGCCGACTGGACCGACGGCCGCGTCACCGCCGGCAGCCAGGCCGCCACGGTGAAAAACAACCTGCAGTTGCCGGAAGCCAGCCCGGTCGCCCAGCAGCTGCGCGCGGTCGCGCTGGAGGCGCTGTCGAAGAATCCCGCCTTCTTCAGCGCCGCCTTGCCCAAGCGCATCTACCCGCCGCTGTTCAACCGTTACGGCGGCGAAGCCAATTCCTTCGGCAACCACGTCGACAACGCCATCCGCACCCATCCGGCCAGCACCCGGCACGTGCGCACCGACCTGTCGTTCACGCTGTTTCTCAACGATCCCGCCGACTACGACGGCGGCGAACTCATCATCGAGGACGGCATGGGCGGGCGGGCGGTCAAACTGCCGGCGGGTCACCTCATCCTCTACCCGTCGTACAGCGTGCACCGCGTCGAAGCGGTGACGCGCGGCGCGCGGCTGGCGTGTTTTTCCTGGCTGGAAAGCATGGTGCGCGAACCGCAACAGCGCGCGCTGCTGCACGAACTGGACATGAGCATCGTCGCGCTGCGCGACGAGCGGGGCGAGACCGATACCGCGGTGCGGCTGACCAGCTGCTATCACAATCTGATGCGGATGTGGGCGACGGTGTAGGCCAAGCGGGGCTTGTGGCTGGCGCATGGCGAGACCCCGCGCGCCGACGCTGTCGTTTTTTACTTTGCCAGGGCAGAGCCACCCTGTTTTTTGTTATTGACAATTATTCTCATTTATATAAAACTACATTCAACCGATGCAACTGCTGGAGTGTTCACCATGTACGTCTGCCTTTGCCACAGCGTCACCGACACCGATATTCGCCGGCTTGTGCGTACCGAAGGCGTATGCTCGATGCGCGAATTGAGCAGGCAGCTGGGGGTCGCCACCCAGTGCGGCAAATGCGGCCGCTGCGCCAGGGAAGTGCTGTGCGAAGCCCTGCACGAGACGCGCAGCGAAGCAGGCTGCGCCGCACTCGCGGCAGCCTGACTCCGTCGCCCCCATACCCGCCCCCATACCCGATCCGTCCTGCCCAGGCGCCGCCGAATCGCCGCGGCGGCGCTTGCTTTGCAGGCCCGCACACCTAGAATGCCGGGTGAACCTGTATTGCCCTTTGACCGGGCATGCGTCCTGCCACCGGCCCGCTCGCGGGCATTTCCAGCCATCGGGAGAACGCCATGAAAGGCGACAAGAAAGTCATCCAATATCTGAACAAGGCCCTGACGGTGGAACTCACTGCCATCAACCAGTATTTTCTGCATGCGCGCATGTACAAGAACTGGGGGCTGACCGCACTGGGCAAGCACGAATACGAGGAATCGATCGAGGAGATGCGCCACGCCGACAAGCTGATCGAGCGCATCCTCTTTCTGGAAGGTCTGCCCAATCTGCAGGACCTCAACAAGCTGATGATCGGCGAGAACGTGCCCGAGTGCCTGGCATGCGACCTCAAACTCGAGCACACCGGCCGGGCGCTGTACATCGAAGCGATTGCGCATTGCGAAGCGGTCAAGGATTACGTCTCGCGCGAAATCCTGGTCGGCATCCAGGAAGACACCGAAGAGCACATCGATTATCTGGAAACCCAGCTCGATCTCATCCAGCGCATGGGCGAACAGAACTACATGCAAACCGCTGCCGGCCCGATCGAAGGCTGACCGCAGCCCGCCATACCATCAACGTCCCCCAGCGGGACATATGACTGCCCGGGCTTCGGCCCGCAGCAGAGGGACCCCCCGCGGGGGACGTTTTATGCCTGCCAGCTTTGATCCGGATTGCCGCACCTGCCCGCGTCTCGCCACCTTTCTCGACGAGGTGCGCGCACGCCACCCCGATTACCACGCCCGTCCGGTACCGGCCTTCGGCGACCCTGCGCCAGGCCTGCTGATCGTCGGCCTCGCCCCCGGCATGCACGGCGCCAACCGCAGCGGGCGCCCCTTCACCGGCGACTACGCCGGGGTGCTCTTGTACGAGACGCTGCACCGCTTCGGCTACGCCAGCGCGCCGCAATCGCTGTCGGCGGACGACGGCTTGCAGCTCATCGGCTGCCGCATCACCAACGCGGTGAAATGCCTGCCGCCCGCCAACAAGCCGGAATCGGGCGAAATCCGCGAATGCAACCGCTATCTCGCAACCGAACTGGCCGATCTGCCCGGGCACGCCAGCATCCTGGCGCTGGGACAGATCGCGCATCAAGCGGTGCTGCGCGCGCAGGGATTGAAGCTCAAGGACTACCCCTTCGCCCACGCCAGCGACTACCGCCTGCCCGACGGCCGGCGGCTGGTCAGCAGCTACCACTGCTCCCGCTACAATACCCAGACGCGCCGCCTCACCCCCGAGATGTTCGCGGCGGTATTCACCAGGATTCAAGCCAAGGACTGACCATGCCCGTCGTCACCATCAAGCTCGCCGGCACCCTCACCCGCGAACAGAAGCAGAAAGTCGCCGAGGAAATCACCGCCACGCTGGAACGCCACGCCGGCAAGCCGGCGTCGTACACCACCATCGCGTTCGAGGAACTGCCGGGCGAGAACTGGGCGATCGCCGGAAAATTGCTGGATGAAGACGACTGAGCCTTGAGCGTCGACAAGGACTTCCTCGCCTCGCTGCCCACCCTGCCCGGCGTCTACCGCATGGTCGATGTGGCCGGCGCGGTGCTCTACGTCGGCAAGGCGAAGGATCTGAAGAAGCGGGTCTCCAGCTATTTCCAGAAAACCGGCCAGAGCCCGCGCATCCGGCTGATGCTGAAAAGCGTCGACCATATCGACACCACGGTGACGCGCACCGAGGCCGAGGCGCTGCTACTGGAAAACAACCTGATCAAGGAACTGAAGCCGCGCTTCAACATCCTGTTCCGCGACGACAAGTCCTACCCCTACCTGCTGCTGACCGGGCACCGTTTTCCGCGCCTGGCCTATTTCCGCGGCACGCCAAAGAAGCTCGACCAGACGTTCGGGCCGTATCCAAACGCCTATGCGGTACGCGAAAGCATCCAGCTGCTGCAGAAGGTGTTTCAGCTGCGCACCTGCGAGGACACCGTATTCGCCAACCGCTCGCGCCCCTGCCTGCTGTATCAGATCAAACGCTGCAGCGCGCCCTGCGTCGGCCACATCGCACCTGACCATTACGCACGCGACGTCGCCGAGGCTGCGCAGCTCCTGCATGGCGAAGCCAGCCGGCTGACCGGACAGATCACCGAACAGATGAACGCCGCCGCCGCCGCGCTCGATTTCGAGACCGCGGCACTGCTGCGCGACCGCCTGCGCATGCTGGCGACGGTGCGGGAAAAACAGTTCGTCGACAGTACCGGCGGCGAAGCCGACGCCGATGTGATCGCGGCGGCCGAGGCCGGCGGCGTGATCGCGGTCAACCTGACCATGATCCGCGGCGGACGCCATCTCGGCGATCGCAGCTTTTTTCCCCAGCACGGCGAAGGCGCGACGCCCGCCGAAGCGCTGGAGGCCTTCGTCGCCCAGCATTACCTCGATCACCCCATTCCGCCGCGCATCCTGGTCAACGAGGCGATCGAGGCCGACGCGCTGGGGGCGCTGCTGACCGAGCAGTCCGGCAAGAAAGTCAGCCTGCAGCACCGCGTCACCGGCGAACGCAAGATCTGGCTCGCCATGGCACAGGCCAACGCACGGCTATCGGCAGAACGCCGCAGCGCCGAGCGCGCCAACCAATCGCAGCGGCTTGCCGCGCTGCGCGACACGCTCGACCTGCCGGCGCTCAAGCGCATCGAATGCTTCGACATCTCGCACACCATGGGCGAAGCGACCATCGCGTCTTGCGTCGTCTACGAAGGCGACGACCTGAAGAAATCCGACTACCGCCGCTACAACATCGGCGGCATCACCCCCGGCGACGACTACGCCGCGATGCACGCCGCGCTGATCAAGCGCTTCCACAAGAGCGTCGAGGAAAACAGCGTGCTGCCCGACCTGCTGCTGATCGACGGCGGCAAGGGCCAGATCGCAATGGCGGTCGAGGCGATGACCGAACTCGGACTGGGCGATGTCTTGCTGCTCGGCGTGGCCAAGGGCGAGGCGCGCAAGCCGGGGCTGGAAACGCTGATCTTCGCCGACGGCCGCGAACTGAAACTGGCCAAGGATCACCCCGGCTTTCACCTGATCCAGCAGGTGCGCGACGAAGCGCACCGTTTCGCCATCACCGGCCACCGCGCCAAACGCGGCAAGGCGCGCGTGCAGTCGACGCTGGAAGACATCCCCGGGATCGGCCCCAAACGCCGCAAACAACTGCTGGAGCATTTCGGCGGCCTGCAGGGTGTGCGCAACGCCGGCGTCGACGCGCTTGCCACGGTGAACGGTATCAGTCGAGAATTGGCGGAAACCATCTATAACGCCCTCCATTAACGCCGATGCCGCTCAACCTCCCCAACCTGCTCACCTGGCTGCGCATCCTCTTCATTCCGCTGATGGCAGGCGTGTTCTATCTGCCCGCTGGCTGGGTGACGCCGTTCGAGGCCAATTTGTTCGCGGCGGCTTTTTTCGGCGTGGCGGCGCTGACCGACTGGCTCGACGGCTGGCTCGCCCGCAAACTCGGCCAGACTTCGGCCTTCGGCGCCTTTCTCGATCCGGTGGCCGACAAGCTGATGGTGGCCGCCGCGCTGATCGTGCTGATCGACCTCGACCGGGTGGCGCCGCTGATCGGGCTCATCATCATCGGCCGCGAAATCACCATTTCCGCCCTGCGCGAGTGGATGGCCAAGGCCGGCAAATCGGCCAGCGTGGCCGTCTCTTTCGTCGGCAAGCTGAAAACCGCGGCGCAGATGATCGCCATCGTGCTGCTGCTGTACTTCACCCCCTTCGCCGGCCTGCCCATCGCCGCCATCGGCACCCTGCTGATCTGGGGCGCCGCGCTGCTCACCCTGGTGTCGATGGCGTATTACCTCGTGATGGCGGCGCGCGCCCTGCAAAAATCTTCATGAGGTGTTGACAGAAAAAAACGAAATCACCATAATGCGCAGCCTTCAACGCGGGAATAGCTCAGCTGGTAGAGCGCAACCTTGCCAAGGTTGAGGTCGCGAGTTCGAATCTCGTTTCCCGCTCCAGTATTCTGGGGAAAACAGAAGGCTAAGCCCGGATGTTTTCCCCTTTTCGTTTAAGCGGTTTACCGCCCATCTCAGCGGTATTCAACTTGGGCGCGTTAGCAAAGCGGTTATGCACCGGATTGCAAATCCGTGTAGGTCGGTTCGACTCCGGCACGCGCCTCCAGATTCAGGGTCAGCTGTCCGCTTCGCCCGGATGGTGAAATTGGTAGACACAAGGGACTTAAAATCCCTCGCCAGCGATGGCGTACCGGTTCGATTCCGGTTCCGGGCACCATCTTCCCTTCCAGTCTACCGGCCCGAGTGGTATAATTTCGCCGCTTGATTATTTGTGTAATGGCGTTGGGCAAATGGGCGGTTCGCCCATTTTTTATTTGTGCCCGATGCAAAGCAACGATGGATTTTCGATGATGGATTTGCCCACCCGCCTGGAGCCTGTACTTGCCGGACTCGGTTACGAGCTGGTGATGCTGGAGCGTGCGGGACGCGGGCTGGTCCGGATCTTCATCGACAAGCCGGGTGGCATCACGATTGACGACTGCGTGACGGTGAGCAATCACCTGACCCACCTGTTTACCGTAGAGAACATCGACTACGACAGGCTGGAAGTCTCTTCGCCCGGCCTCGACCGGCCGCTGGTCAAACCGCAGGACTATGCGCGTTTCGCCGGTGAGCAGATAACGCTAAAGCTGCGGGTGCCGATGGACAACCGGCGCCGCCTGAGCGGCCAGCTGGTCGGCCTGGAAGAGAATGCGGTGAAATTGATCGTCGATGGCACGGAAGTGTCGGTTGACTTGAGGAATGTGGACGCGGCCCGCCTGAAACCGATGGTTTAGGCTGACCGCGCTGGAGGGAATGATGAGCCGTGAAATGTTGATGCTGGCCGACGCGCTGGCGCGCGAAAAGAACGTGGACAAGGAGGTGGTCTTCGAGGCCCTGGAGCAGGCGCTCGCCTCCGCCACCAAGAAACGCTTCAAGGAAGAAGCCGATGTGCGCGTGTCGATCGACCGCAACACCGGCGAGTACGAATCCTTCCGCCGCTGGCAGGTCGTGTCCGAAGCCGAACTGGAGTCCGAGGGCCACCAGATTCTGCTGATCGACGCCCAGGACAAGATTCCCGACATCGAGATCGGCGACTACATCGAGGAGCCGCTGGAAAACGTCGAATTCGGCCGCATCGGCGCGCAAGCGGCCAAACAAGTCATCCTGCAGAAGATCCGCGACGCCGAGCGCGAACAGATCATCAGCGATTTCCTCGACCGCAAGGAACACCTGGTCAACGGCGTGGTGAAGCGCATCGACCGCGGCAACGCCATCATCGAATCGGGCCGCGTCGAGGGCTTTCTGCATCGCGACCAGATGATCCCGCGCGAAAACCTGCGCGTCGGCGACCGCGTGCGCGCCTACCTGCTGCGCATCGACCGCGGCGCCCGCGGCCCGCAGGTGGTGCTGTCGCGCACCGCGCCCGAATTCATCATGAAGCTGTTCGAGCTGGAAGTGCCGGAAATCGAGGAAGGCCTGCTCGAGATCAAGGCGGCCGCCCGCGACCCCGGTCTGCGCGCCAAGATCGCGGTGGTATCGCACGACCCGCGCATCGATCCAATCGGCACCTGCATCGGCCTGCGCGGTTCGCGCGTCACCTCGGTGACCAACGAACTGGCGGGCGAGCGCGTCGACATCATCCACTGGTCGGCCGAGCCTGCGCAGTACGTCATCAACGCGCTGGCGCCGGCCGAGGTCAGCTCCATCGTGGTCGACGAAGACAAGCACAGCATGGACGTGGTGGTGGACGAGGAACAACTGGCGATGGCGATCGGCCGCGGCGGACAGAACGTGCGCCTGGCGTCCGAACTGACCGGCTGGGAGCTCAACATCATGTCGCGCGAAGTGGCTGAAGAAAAGCAATCGACCGAAAGCGGCAAAACGCTTGCCCTGTTCATCGAAAAACTCGATGTGGACGAGGAAGTCGCCCAGATTCTGGTAGACGAAGGCTTCTCCACGCTGGAAGAGGTCGCTTACGTCCCGCTGAACGAAATGCTCGAGATCGAGGCGTTCGACGAAGACCTGGTCAACGAATTGCGCAACCGCGCCCGCAACGCCCTGCTGACCGCCGCCATCGTCGGCGAGGAACAGGTCGAGGCCTCGGCGGGCGACCTGCTGTCGCTCGAAGGCATGGATGCGGAAACCGCACGCACGCTCGCCAGCAAAGGCGTCCACACCACCGAGGACCTGGCGGAACTGGCGGTCGACGAGCTCACCGAAATGGCCGCCATGGATGCCGAACGCGCCAAACAATTGATCATGGCCGCACGCGCGCCCTGGTTCGCCCAAGGCTAAGAGGACTGCATGAACGTTGAACAATTCGAGGCGCATTTGCTCGACTATCTGCGCAGGATGCACGGCGGCGGAACCGAGGCCGGCAAAACCAAGATCACCATCACGCGCAAACAGACCGGTGAAATCCGCAAGACCGACAGCACCGGCAAGTCGCGCACCATCCAGGTGGAAGTGCGCAAGTCGCGCACTTACGTCAAGCGCGATGCCACCGCGCTGGCGGCCGAAGCGCCGCCTGTGGCAGAGCCCGCCGTGGAAGCGCAACCCGCTCCGCCAGCCGCAGAGCAGGTTCAGCCCGTCGCCGAGAGCAAGATCGAAGCCCCCGTCTCCGAGCCCGTCGTCGAGCCGGTTGCGGTCCCGGCTGCCGAGGTTGCGCCCGTCGTCGCCGAGCCCGCGGTGGTTGAACCCGTAGCGGTTGAAGCCGCGCCCGAGCCCGATGCGGCCGTTGCGCAGCCCGCCGCTGCGGAACCCGCCCCGGTGGCAAAGAAAACCACCCGCATCAAAAAAGCCTCGATTCTGAACGAAGCCGAGGTCAAGGCGCGCGAAGAAGAGGCGCGCCGTCACCAGGCGCTGCAGGAACGTCAGGCAGCGGATGCCAAGGCCCGTATCGAACGCGAAGCCCTGCGCAAACAGGCGGAAGCTGCGCGCGAAGCCGCCAAGCTTGCAGCAGCGGAAAAAGCCGCTGCGCCCGCCGCACCGGCTGCTCCCACCGAAAAAACCCTGCACAAACCGGACAAGCCGGCTGCGGCCAAGGGCGCCAAGGGCCCGGACAAGAAAGCCGGAAGCAGCTGGAAGGATGACGCCGCGCGCCGCAAGGGCGGACTCAAGACCCGTGGCGGCGCTGCGCCTGACGCAGGCTGGCGCGGCCGCAAGGGCAAATCCAGATCCGGCCAGGAAGACACCACCTTCGTCGCCCCGACCGAGCCGATCGTGCGCGAGGTGCTGGTGCCCGAGACCATCACCGTGGCCGAACTCGCCCACAAGATGTCGGTGAAGGCAGCTGAAGTCATCAAGGCACTGATGAAGCTCGGCAGCATGGTGACCATCAACCAGGTGCTGGACCAGGAAACCGCGATCATCGTGGTCGAGGAAATGGGCCATATCGGCAAGCCGGCTGCGCTCGACACGCCGGAAGCTTTCCTCATCGAAACCGGCGAGGCCGGCGAAGCGGAAATGGCCGCGCGCCCGCCGGTGGTGACGGTGATGGGCCACGTCGACCACGGCAAGACCTCGCTGCTCGACACCATCCGGCGTACCCGGGTGGCCACCGGCGAAGCCGGCGGCATCACCCAGCACATCGGTGCGTACCATGTCGAAACCGAAAAAGGCGTCATCACTTTCCTCGACACCCCGGGCCACGAAGCGTTTACCGCAATGCGGGCGCGCGGCGCGAAAGCGACCGACATCGTGGTGCTGGTGGTGGCGGCGGACGACGGCGTGATGCCGCAAACCATCGAAGCCATCCATCACGCCAAGGCAGCAGGCGTGCCGCTGGTGGTGGCGGTGAACAAGGTCGACAAGCCCGATGCCAATCCCGAGCGCATCCGCCAGGAACTGGTTGCACAGGGTGTCACGCCCGAGGAATGGGGTGGCGACACCCAGTTCGTCGAAGTGTCGGCGAAGGCCAACACCAACATTGACGGCCTGCTCGACGCCATCCTGTTGCAGGCCGAGGTGCTGGAACTGCAGGCGGCTGCCGACGGCCCCGCCAAAGGCATCGTGATCGAAGCTCGCCTGGACAAGGGCAAGGGCCCGGTTACCACCCTGCTGGTGCAATCCGGCACGCTGCGCCGTGGCGACATGGTGCTGGCGGGCCAGGCTTTCGGCCGTGTGCGCGCCATGCTCGACGAATCGGGCAAGGTTGTGAACGAAGCCGGCCCCTCGATCCCGGTCGAAATCCAGGGTCTGTCCGACGTCCCGCAGGCCGGCGAGGACATGATGGTGCTGCCGGACGAACGCAAGGCGCGTGAAATCGCCTTGTTCCGCCAAGGCAAGTTCCGCGACGTGCAGCTCGCCAAGAAGCAGGCCGCCAAGCTGGAATCGATGTTCGAGCAGATGGGCCAGGGCGAAGTGCAGCATCTGCCCATCATCCTCAAGGCCGACATGCAGGGTTCCTACGAGGGCCTGGCTCACGCGCTGGGCAAGCTGTCGACCGACGAGGTCAAGGTCAACATCATCCACAGCGCGGTCGGCGCGATCACCGAATCCGACGTCAACCTGGCGCTCGCCTCCAAGGCGGTGCTGATCGGCTTCAACGTGCGTGCCGATGCGCTGGCACGCAAGCTGGCCGAATCCAGCGGTGTGGATATCCGCTACTACAACATCATCTACGAAGCGGTGGATGAGGTGAAGGCTGCGCTGTCCGGCATGCTGGCGCCCGAGAAGAAGGAAAGCGTCATCGGCACCGTGGAAATCCGCCAGGTCTTCCACATTTCCAAGATCGGCACCATTGCCGGCTGCTACGTGCTGGATGGGGTGGTCAAGCGCGGCGCCGGCGTACGCGTGCTGCGCAACAACGTGGTGGTGCATCAGGGCGAGCTCGATTCGCTCAAGCGCTTCAAGGACGACGTCAAGGAAGTCAAGGCCAACTTCGAGTGCGGTCTCTCCTTGAAGAACTTCAACGACATCCAGGAAGGCGACATCCTCGAAGTGTTCGAGGTCGTCGAGGTAGCTCGCAGCCTGTGAGGACTGAGGGATTTAGGATTTAGGGGCTAGGATTTAGGGAATGTGCGCGGCGTTGCCGCGCGCCTTCTTCCCTAGCTCCTAGTCCCTAGCCCCTAGCCCCTAACAACCATGCCGAAAGATTTCCCCCGCGCCCGCCGCGTCGCCGACCAGATCCAGCGCGAACTGCCGGAATTGATCCGGCAGGAAGTGAAGGATCCGCGCGTCGGCATGCTGACCATCACCGAGGTCGAGGTCAACCGTGACATGGAGTTCGCCAAGGTCTACTTCACCACGCTCGGCGGCCAGGCCGAGCATGATGCCTGCCTGCAGGGCCTGCAGCGCGCCAGCGGCTTTCTGCGTTCGCAGTTGTCGCACCGCATGCAGTTGCGCGTGGTGCCCAAGCTCACGTTCGTGTACGACCGCTCGGTCGAGCGCGGCATCGAGCTCACCCAGCTAATCGAAACCGCCGTCGCCGAAGACGCCAAGCACCCCAAAGACGCGTGAAGCAGGCCCGCCAGCCTATCGACGGCGTGCTGCTGCTGAACAAGCCGGTCGGCATCACCTCCAACGCCGCGCTGCAGAAAGCCAAGTGGCTGCTCAACGCAAAAAAGGCGGGCCACACCGGCACCCTCGATCCCTTCGCCGACGGCCTGTTGCCGCTGTGTTTCGGCGAGGCCACCAAGTTCTCGGCCTACCTGCTGGATGCGGACAAGCACTATCGCGCGGTGCTGCAACTCGGCACCACCACCACCACCGGCGACCCGGAAGGCGAGGTGCTCGACACCCGCGAGGCGGCAGTCAGCCGTGACGACATTGCCACCGTGCTGCCGTGCTTCATGGGTGAAATCGAGCAGATTCCGCCGATGCATTCCGCACTCAAGCACCAGGGGCGTCCGCTCTACGAATATGCGCGCGCCGGGATCGAGATCGAGCGCCCGCCCCGCAAGGTCACGATCCGCGCACTGGAACTGATTGAATGCGCCCCGCCGCGCGTGGTGCTGGATGTGCAATGCAGCGCCGGCACCTATATCCGCACCCTGGCGCAGGACATCGGCGCCGCGCTCGGCTGCGGCGCCCACCTCACCGCGCTGACGCGCACCGCGGCAGGCGGATTCAGCCTGAATCAGGCGCATACGCTGGCCGAACTGGAAACACTCGATCCCGCCCGGCGGGCCGCCCTCCTGCAGCCGGCAGAGTGCCTGGTGTCCCACCTGCCGGCGCTGCATCTCGACGACGCCAGCACGACAGCGCTGTGCCAGGGCCGCAGCATTGCGCATCCCGCCCCGCACGCCGGGCTGGTGCGCCTGTATACGGCCGCAAACCGCTTTCTCGGCTTGGCCCAGGCCGACGCCGGCCAGCTGGCCCCCCGCCGCCTGCTTGCCACACAACAGGCTTGAGTCGACCCATACTTTCCGCGTAAAATTCGCGGTTTCCCCCGAACGTGTCCCGCACAGCCGCAGGCCACGCGATTCAGAAGGAGTACACCATGGCTGTTACCGTCGCTCAAAAAGCTGAAATCGTACAGAATTACCAACGCGCCGCCGCCGACACCGGCTCGCCCGAAGTGCAGGTTGCCCTGCTGACGGCACGCATCAACGACCTGACCGGCCACTTCAAGGCCAACATGAAGGATCACCATTCGCGCCGTGGTCTGCTGAAGATGGTGAGCCGCCGCCGCAAGCTGCTCGACTACCTGAAGCGCACCAACCTCGAAGGCTACAAGACCCTGATCGATCGCCTCGGTCTGCGCAAGTAATCCCGCAGGGCCACTGTGATGATCCGGCACCCTGCTGCACCGGCGCTGTCTGTATCAGAGCTGTGGATGGGGATTGTTGCCCCCTGAATTTCCCACGCCCCGCCCATGCGGGGCGTTTTTGCTTTGAAAGGAACTCGTGTGAGCGCTATCAAGAAAACTTTCACCTACGGCCGCCACCAGGTCACCCTGGAAACCGGCGAAATCGCCCGCCAGGCCGCCGGCGCCGTCATCGTCAACATGGACGACACCGTGGTGCTGGTCACCGTGGTCGCCAAGAACGAAGTCAAGCCGGGCCAGGATTTCTTCCCGCTGACCGTCGACTACCAGGAAAAGACCTACGCCGCCGGCCGCATTCCCGGCGGTTTTCTCAAGCGCGAAAGCCGTCCGTCGGAAGGCGAAACCCTGATCTCGCGCCTGATCGATCGCCCCATCCGCCCGCTCTTCCCGGAAGGCTTCTTCAACGAAGTGCAGGTCATCGCCACCGTGATGTCGTCCAACCCCGAAGTCAGCGCCGACATTCCCGCGCTGATCGGCGCCTCCGCCGCCTTGTCGCTGTCCGGCCTGCCGTTCGACGGCCCGGTCGGCGCAGCGCGCGTCGGCTTCATCAACGGTGAATACGTACTCAACCCGACCAACTCGGAGTTGAAGGATTCGGCGCTCGACCTGGTCGTGGCCGGCACCGAAACCGCCGTGCTGATGGTCGAGTCCGAAGCGATGGAGCTGCCCGAGGACATCATGCTGGGCGCGGTCGTGTTCGGCCACACCCAGATGCAGGCCGCGATCGCCGCGATCAACGAACTGGCCGACGAAGCCGGCGCCGACGCCTGGGACTGGGAGCCGCTGGCCGAAGACGCCGCCATGGTCGAGCGCCTGAAGGCGCTGGCCGAGGACGGCCTGCAGCAGGCCTACAACATCAAGCAGAAGCAGGCGCGCATGACGGCCGTGGACGAGGTGCGCAGCAAGGCCTTCGCCGAGCTGATCACCGGCGACATGGACACCGTCGCAGCCAACCACGTCAAGGATGCGTTCCACCGCCTCGAAGCCGGCGTGGTGCGCAACCGCATCCTCTCGGGCCAGCCGCGCATCGACGGTCGCGACACCCGCACCGTGCGCCCGATCACCATCCGCACCGGCGTGCTGCCGCGCACCCACGGTTCCGCCCTGTTCACCCGCGGCGAAACCCAGGCGCTGGTCGTCACCACCCTCGGCACCGGCCGCGACGAGCAGACCATCGACGCGCTCGAAGGCTCCTACTCCGACCGCTTCATGCTGCACTACAACATGCCCCCCTACGCCACCGGCGAAACCGGCCGCGTGGGTTCGCCGAAGCGCCGCGAAATCGGCCACGGCCGCCTGGCCAAGCGCGCGCTGCTGGCGGTGCTGCCCTCCAAGGAAGAATTTGGCTACACCATACGCGTGGTGTCCGAAATCACCGAATCCAACGGCTCGTCGTCGATGGCCTCGGTGTGCGGCGGCTGCCTGTCGCTGATGGACGCCGGCGCGCCGCTGAAGGCGCACGTCGCCGGCATCGCCATGGGTCTGATCAAGGAAGGCAACCGCTTCGCCGTGCTGACCGACATCCTCGGCGACGAGGATCACCTCGGCGACATGGATTTCAAGGTGGCCGGCACCGAGAAGGGCGTCACCGCGCTGCAGATGGACATCAAGATCACCGGCATCACCAAGGAAATCATGCAGGCCGCGCTGACGCAGGCGAAGGAAGGCCGCATGCACATTTTGGGGATCATGAAAGACTCGGTGTCGGGCAGCCATGAAATGTCGGCCTACGCGCCGCGCATCATCGCAATGAAGATCAATCCTGAAAAGATCCGCGACGTCATCGGCAAGGGCGGCGCAGTGATCCGCGCGCTGACCGAGGAAACCGGCACCCAGATCGACATCCAGGAAGACGGCAGCGTGAAGATCGCCTGCACCAGCATGGAAGCCGGCGAACTGGCGAAGAAGCGCATCGAGGAAATCACCGCCGAAGTCGAAGTCGGCAAGGTCTACGAAGGCCCGGTCATCAAACTGCTGGACTTCGGCGCCATCGTCAACGTGCTGCCGGGCCGCGACGGCCTGCTGCACATCTCGCAGATCGCCCACGAGCGCGTCAACACCATCGGCGACTACCTGAAGGAGGGCCAGGTCGTGAAGGTGAAGATCCTGGAGGCCGACGAAAAAGGCCGTCTGCGCCTGTCGATGAAAGCTCTGCTGGAGGCGCCTGCACCGGCGGCCAGCGACAACGAAACACCGGAAGCTGCGGGCTGAAACAGCCCGCAGCCGCTGAAACCGCGCTCCCGGGCGCGGTTTTTTTGCGCTTACGCCGGCGGAAATTTCACGCTCGCCACCAGGCCCGTTCCTCCCTTCCCCGCTTCCAGGCTTACCGCCGCGCCATGCAAATGCGCGATGCGCTGCACGATCGTCAAGCCAAGCCCGGCTCCCTCCACGCCGGCGGACAGCCGATGAAATGGTGCAAAAACAGCGGCGCGCTGCGGTTCCGGGATACCCGGGCCATTGTCGGCCACCAGCCACGTCACGCCCTGCTCCGAACCGCATACTGTCAGGGTGATGCGCGTCCCGCCATAGCGCAGGGCATTGTCGATCAAATTGGCAAGCATCTCCTGCAGCAATTGCGCATCGCCCCTCACCCAGGCTTCGCCGCCTTTCATTTCGAAGCCCATTTCAACTCCTTTAGCCAATGCCTGCGGCGCCCATTCGCGTGCAACCGCCCTCATCACCGCTGCGCCATCCAGCCGGATCAGGCGCAGCGTATTTTCCGCAGCATCGACGCGCGCCAGGATAAGCAGCTTCTGAACCAGATCACCCATGGTTTGAGTCGACCGCGCAATACGTGCCAGTGCATGCTGCGCGTCTTCATGCCGCGCGCTCGCCAGGGCGGCTTCGGCCTGCGTTCGGATGCCGGCGATGGGCGTGCGAAGCTGATGCGCCGCATCGGCGACAAAGCGCGATTGCGCTTCGACCGCTTCCGACAGGCGCTGCAGCAGCGAATTGATCTCATCCAGAAACGGCCGCAATTCCGCAGGCGTCCCCTCCAGCGGAACCGGGCTTAGATCGAACGCTTGCCGCGCCGACAGGCGGTCCCGCAGCCGGCTCACCGGCTCGAGGCCGCGCCCGACGCCAAAAGCAATGGCAACGGCTGCCGTCAGCGTCATGAGCAGCATCGGAATCACAATCGCCAGCGTGGCGCGCCCCGCCAAAACCGAACGGCGCGTCAGCGTTTCCCCCACCTGCACCAGCGCCGCGCCGCTTGCACTGGTGCCCTTGAGCGAAAGCGCAAATGCCGCCACCCGGACTTTTGCGCCATCCTTGACGCCATCGTAGACGATCAACTGGCCAGGCCTGATCGGCTTTCGCGCGGGAAGCCGCGGCATATCCCGCTCACCCTCGACGACCCGTCCATCGGGGCTGGTGATGCTGTGAAACAATAAGTCTTCCTGGTCGAACACCAGCAATTCGCGCGCGGCGACCGGCAAATCCACCTGTACCTGACCATGCAGCACCTCAACCCGATCTGCAAGCGCAAAGGTTCGCCGCATCAGCGAGCGATCGAACGCCGCATTGATGAAATACTGGCTGGAGAAATAAGCGATGGCCCACAGCAGAATGAACAGCGGCAACATCATCGATAGCATGCGGATGATCAGTTGCCGCCGCAGGCTTTGCCGATTTCCCCCGTTCAAGGTTCGGCCTCCAGCAGATAGCCGAGGCCGCGCAAGGTGCGGATCGCCACGCCGGAGCCTTCCAGCTTGCGGCGCAAGCGATGGATATAGACCTCCACCGCATTCTCCCCCACGCCGTCATCCCAGCCGGTCAGGCGGTCTGCGATCGCCTCTTTGGCCGTGACGCGCCCGGCATGATGGAGCAGGATCTCGAGCACCTCCACCTCGCGTGCGGACAATGCCAGCGGCGCCTCGCCAATGCAGGCTTGCCGCTTGACGCTGTCGAAATTCAGGCGCCCGATGCGTATCTGGGTATCGGCCACGCCATGCGCCCGTCGCAGCAAAGCCCGCAATCGCGCGAGCAATTCATCCAGCGCAAACGGCTTGAGCAGGTAATCGTCCGCGCCGGCATCCAGCCCCCGCACCCTGTCTTCCACCGTATCGCGCGCAGTCAGAATCATCACCGGCAGGGTCGCGCCGCGTTTCCGCAAGTTGCGCAACACTTGCAGCCCCTCGCGCCGCGGCAGCCCCAGATCCAGCAGCATGGCATCGTAGGCATACCCCGCCAGCGCGTTTTCCGCCTGCACGCCATCCTGGCTCCAGTCGACCGCAAACCCCGCCTGCCGGGCTGCCAGCATGACCGCCTCGCCCAGAGTCGGGTCATCTTCCACGAGCAGAATTTTCATGCCAAAAATCTGACACAAAGCTTACCTGTCGCGCACGAAATGCTTCTCAAAAATATCCGTCCAAGCCGGTTTTCGTAAGGCTCCTGTAAGCGTGGCGCCGCATAGTGGCCGTCATGCAGTTGCAATCCGCGATTGCATGGCACACACACTTGTCCACACTGGAGAAAATGATGAGCAAACTGATGATGTCGTCCCTGGTCGCCGCGGCTATTGCCGGCGCTTTCAGCCTGTCCGCCGTCGCTGCCGATGCCCCCGCTGCCGGCGCCGCCTCTGCGGCTGAAATGCACGCTGCCGCGCCCAAGAAGGCCGAAGAAGCCAAGAAGCACGCTGCCAAGGCCGAAGCGAAAAAGTCTGACGCTGCTGCCATGCCTGCCGGGCCCGCCAAGAAGTAATTCTTCACGGCCACAAAAAAAACCACGCTCTCGGGCGCGGTTTTGTTTATGTCGAATTATCGAGAAACGACTGCCACCAGCGTTTGCGCTGGCCTGTCACCACTCCGCGCATTTCGAGTTCGCGCGGTGGCATGCGGCTCATCAGCCAGCCCGGCAGGATCGACGACTTGGTTGCGCTCGATCCACACGAACTGCCGAGATGATTGGGGTCGTAGATCTTGATGAAACTGGGCGTATCCAGATTGTCCGCGTATACGATCGCGCAGTAATCTTCGTGATGCTCGCGCCGCAGCAGTTCATCCAGTTCGCGCATGAACTGCTGCACCTTGTCGGCAGCAGCTGGCACCTGCGGCACCTGCTGGCCTACCGCATAGAGATACCAGCCGGCCCCGGCATCCACTTTTTGCCAAAACGCCGTCAACTGATCCCAGCGCATCACGCTGTAAAGCAGCCCATTGTAATAACGGTCGAACTCGTCGGTGTCTGCCATGGCGCGGATCAGCTTGTGAATCGGGAATTAGCCGGCAATCTGGAGCGCCAGACTTACTTGGCGACCTGACGCTCGCGGATTTCCTCGAGCGTCTTGCAGTCGATGCACAGCGTCGCGGTCGGGCGCGCCTGCAGGCGGTCGAGCCCGATTTCGACACCGCAGGACTCGCAGTAACCGTAATCGCCGCTGTCGATCTTGGCGACGGTCTCGTTGATTTTCTTGATCAGCTTGCGCTCCCTGTCCCGATTGCGCAGCTCCAGCGCCATGTCCGATTCCTGAGTGGCGCGATCATTGGGATCGGCGAAGACGGTCTGCTCGTCCTGCATGGAATGCAGGGTGGTATCGATGTCCTGCGACAGCTCGGCTTTCCAGGACTCGAGCATTTTGCGAAAATGCGCGAGCTGCTTCTCGTTCATGTATTCTTCGCCTTTTTTGGCCTTGTAAGGCTCAAAGCGCATCAAAGTTTCAGCCATCTCGTTCTCTTTGAAAATTTCGGTTCATCCAGGACAAAGCCCAACCCGACTTAATAACAGAATCATTTAACTGTCGCAACCCATATGACATTACACGCCCTACTCTTCGACGTTGACGGCACGCTTGCCGACACCGAACGCGACGGCCACCGTCCTGCCTTCAATCAAGCGTTCAAGGATGCCGGTCTCGACTGGCACTGGGACGTCGCCCTCTACGGCAAACTGCTCGCCGTGACCGGCGGCAAGGAGCGGATGAAACACTATGTCGACCACTATCGGCCGGACTATAGAAAGCCGGACAATTTCGACGCAATGGTGGCCGATCTGCATCAGGCCAAAACCCGGCATTACGCGGCGCTCGCCGCGCGCGGCGGCATTCCGATGCGGCCCGGGGTCGAGCGCCTGCTGGCCGAGGCGCGTACCGCCGGGCTGCGGCTGGCGATCGCCACCACCACCACCCCGGAAAACGTCACCGTGCTGTTGGAGCACAGCCTGGGTGCCGGCACGCCGGACTGGTTCGAGGTGATCGCCGCAGGCGATATCGTGCCGGCGAAGAAACCCGCGCCCGACATCTATCACTACGCGCTGCAGAAAATGGGGCTCGACGCCGCCGACTGCCTGGCGTTCGAGGACTCGGAAAATGGCCTGCGCGCAAGCCTGGGCGCCGGCCTGAAAACGCTTATCACGGTCAACGACTACACGCTGGACCACGACTTCAGCGGCGCCGCCGTGGTGCTGTCCGACCTCGGCGACCCCGATGCACCCAACCGTCGCATTGCCGGTGCCGATCTCGGCCAGCCGTTCGTCGACGTGGCTTATCTGCGGGCGCTGCACCGCGGCTGAGCCGACAGCAGGATTCAGGGGCCAGAACTCAGGCCGCGCCCTGACACCTAGGGATTGTGCATCAGCGCGGCTTCGAGCGTATTTTCCAGCAGGGTGGCCACGGTCATGGGGCCGACGCCGCCGGGCACCGGGGTGATCCAGCTGGCACGCTCCACCGCGGAATCGAAATCGACATCGCCGACCAGCTTGCCATCGGGCAGTCGGTTGATGCCGACGTCGATCACGATCGCGCCCTCGCGCACCCACTCGCCCGGAATCATGCGCGGCCTGCCCACCCCCACCACCAGGATTTCCGCCGAGCGCACGAAGCTCTCCAGATCGCGCGTGGCACTGTGGCACACGGTGATGGTGCAGCCGGCCAGCAGAAGTTCCAGGCTCATCGGCCGGCCGACGATGTTGGAGGCACCGACCATCACCGCATTCTTGCCGCGCAGTTCCTCGTTGGTCGCGCGCAGCAGCGTCATGATGCCGCGCGGCGTGGAGGGCCGCAGCGTCGGCATTTTCACAGCCAGGCGGCCGATGTTGTATGGGTGGAAGCCGTCGACATCCTTGTCGGGGCGGATGCGCTCGATCACCGTCTCGGCGTCGATGTGCGCGGGCAGTGGAAGCTGCACCAGGATGCCGTCGATGGCCGGATCGGCGTTGAGCTGGTCGATCAACGCCAGCAATTGATCCTGGGTCGCGGCAGACGGCAGATCGTGCGAGACGCTGGCCACGCCGGCACGCTCGCAGGCGCGCTTCTTGTTGCGCACGTACACCGCCGAAGCGGCATCGTCGCCGACCAGGACTACTGCCAGGCCGGGGCGGCGCTTGCCTTGCGCCTCGCGTTCGGCCACCTTGTCGTGGACCACTGCAAGTATGGTGTCGGCCATGGCCTTACCGTCGAGGATGCGTGCGCTCATTAGGACAACCCTGAAGCAAAAGGGTGATTTTCCCGGAAACCACCCCCCTTACTCAAGTGGAAATTGACCCGGTCGATTCGCCGCGGTATAGTCTCGCCTCTCCGAAATGCGCCTTGAGCGCCGATAGGATTTCGGGGTGTAGCGCAGCCCGGTAGCGCGCCTGCTTTGGGAGCAGGATGTCGGAGGTTCGAATCCTCTCACCCCGACCACCCCGTTTTGCCCCCTCAGGGGACGCCAATCCGCTAGGCGCCGAAGCAGTTGCGGAGTTGCACGCCCGAGAAGTGAGTCTCTGCCCGTAGCTCAACTGGATAGAGCACCAGCCTTCTAAGCTGGGGGTTACAGGTTCGATTCCTGTCGGGCAGGCCAAGGTTTTCGTTGCCAGCATGCTGGCGACAACAATGGTGGATGTAGCTCAGTTGGTAGAGTCCAGGATTGTGATTCCTGTTGTCGTGGGTTCGAGTCCCATCATCCACCCCATCTTATTCGATTAGAAGCCGCCACAAAGCCCGCTCCAGCGGGCTTTGTCTTGTGCGTCGTCCGCATCCCGCGATGTCCGTCCTCATTCGCGGATCTCGCCGCCGACATACAGCCAGCGCCCGTCCAGCCGCTCGAAGCGGCTCACTTCGTGCAGCTTGAACGCACGGCCATTGAGCTTGTAGCGCGCGATAAATTCAACCTCGGCGTGGCTGTCGTCCGACGGCACATGCGCCTTCACTGCCAATCCCAGCCATTGCGGGCGCGGGCTGGCGTCGAGATCCAGCGCCGCGGGGCGGGTAGCGGCATGCCAAGTGGCGAAGAGATAGGACTCCAGGCCATGCACATAGGCGCTGTAGCGCGAGCGCATCAGGGCTTCCGCATCCGGCGCCGGTTCGCCGGCGTGAAAGCGTCCGCAGCAGGCCGCATAGGTGCGCCCGGATCCGCAGGCGCAGCTTGGGTCAAGCGCCGTCATTTCGCCGGACAGCGCAGTTTCGGTTTGAGGTACGGCCACACGGCGTCGAGCATACCGGCCTGGGCCTTTTCGTTGGGATGGATGCCGTCGGCCTGCATCATGCCCGGCTTCGTGCCGGCCGCACAGACGAAACACGGCACATGCGTGACCGTTTCCGCGCGCGCCACCTCGCCGTACAACTTCGCGACCGCGTCGGCATAGGCCTTGCCGTAATTCGGCAGCACCGGCGCTTCCAGCAACACCACCCATGCGCCGGCCGACTTGGCCTGGCGCACCAGGCCCAGCAGATTCCCGCGGATCGCCTCGGGCGGCGTGCCGCGCAAGGCGTCGTTGCCGCCCAGTTCGATCAGCACGCCCTCTGGGCGCTGCCGGGCCAGCGCGGGTGCCAGGCGCTGCAGGCCGTTCTGCGTGGTGTCGCCGCTCACGCTGGCATTGACCACGCGCCAGTCGGGCGCGGTTTTTTTCAATCGCGCAGCGAGCCGATCCACCCAGCTTGAACCGTTTGCCAGGCCGTATCCGGAACTCAGGCTGTCGCCGACAATCAACAAGGAACACGAGCCGGCCGCTGCCCAACCTGGCAGCAACAGCAACAACAGCACCCATATGCGATAATTCATTCACTCATCCTAACCTGGCCCATCTCAATGACGTCTTCAGCCCGCGCCCGGTTCCCCGCTGAGTCGACCCGTTCACCGCAATCGCCCGGTGTCGTCAGCGCACGCGCCCTGTCGCAGCATGTCGCCACGGCGGACGGCGCACTCACCATCCTCGACGATGTCGGGCTGGCCGTCAAAGCAGGAGAGACGCTGGCCATCACCGGCGCCTCCGGCTCCGGCAAATCGACCCTGCTGGGCCTGCTGGCGGGACTCGACCAGCCGTCCGCGGGCGAAGTCTTCCTGCTCGGCCAGCGCCTCAACGATCTCGACGAGGACGCCCGCGCCCGCCTGCGCGCCGGCCGCGTCGGCTTCGTGTTCCAGTCGTTCCAGCTGTTGCCTGCGCTGACTGCGCTGGAAAACATCCTGCTGCCGCTGGAACTGGCGGGCCATCCCGCCGCCCGCGAACGCGCCGCCTACTGGCTCGACCGCGTCGGCCTTGCCGCGCGTGCGGCGCACACCCCGCGCCAGTTGTCCGGCGGCGAGCAACAACGCGTCGCCATCGCGCGCGCCTTCGCCACCGATCCCGAAATCGTGTTTGCCGACGAGCCCACCGGCAATCTCGACGCCGATACCGGCGCGCGCATCATCGAACTGCTGTTCGAACTCAACGCCTCCGCCGCCACCACCCTGATCCTGGTCACCCACGACGACGCGCTGGCGGCGCGCTGTCAGCGCCGGCTGCATCTGCTCGCGGGCCGCGTCGCATGAACGTCCTGTGGAAGGGTCGCTGCGCAGCAGCGGGGTCCCCACCGGCGCACCCTTTACGGGTGATCCGGCTCGGCCTGTGGCTGCTGCGGCGCGAACGCGCCAGCGGCGAATGGCGCGTGCTGCTGCTGGCGCTGGTCATCGGCGTCGGCAGCGTTGCCACCACCGGCTTTCTCGGCGACCGCCTGAAGCGCGCCATGAGCGAACAGGGCGCCAGCTTTCTCGGTGCCGACCTGCTGGTCACCAGCCCGCGCCCGATCGAGACCTGGCCTGGCCTTTTCACTGGAGACAGCGCGCCCAAGTCCGGTTCGCTGGCAACCAGCCAGGCCATCGAGTTTTCCAGCATGGTCACCCGCGGGGATGTATTCCAGCTCGCCACCCTGCGCGCCGTCGATGCCGCCTACCCGCTGCGCGGTACGGTGCGCATCGCTCCCCGCCCTTTCGCCGCAGGCACGCCGCGCCCGGCGCAGCCGCCGCCGGGCGCAATATATGTCGAGCCTTCGCTGCTGCCGCTGCTGTCGGCCAGCGTGGGCGATCAGGTGCAGATCGGCGAAGCGCATTTCCGCATCGCCGGCGTGGTGGCCGAAGAACCGGGACAGCTCGGCGGCGTATTCGGACTTGCCCCCCGCGTATTCATGCGGGCCGACGAAGTCGGACGCACCGGGGTGCTGCAGCCCGGCAGCCGCGTCACTTACCTCTACCAGTTTGCGGGCGAACCCGGGCAGCTCGCGGCTTTCGGCACGGCGCTCAAGCCACGGCTCGACAGCACCCAGCGCCTCATCGGTTCGCGCGAAGGCGTCGAAACCCTGCGCGGCGCGTTCGCCAATGCAGACCGCTACATTCAGCTCACCGCGCTCATCAGCCTGCTGCTGTCGGTGGCCGCCATCGCCGTCGCCGCGCACCACCACGCGCTGCGCCACTACGACCAGGCGGCGCTGCTGCGCTGCCTCGGCGCCACCGCTGCGCAGCTGCGCGCCCTCTATGCCGTCCAGCTGCTGACGCTGGGACTCCTGGGCAGCGTGCTTGGCGTGGCGGTCGGCGCGTTGATGCAGCAGGCGCTGGCGCTGCTGATCCTGCCCGAGGCCGTTACCCGCCTGCCCGCGCTCGGCTTGGCGCCGGTGGGCGTCGCCGTCGCCAGCGGCTTGCTGGCGCTGGCGGGCGCCAGCCTGCCGGCCCTGATGCGCCTGATCCGCGTGCCGCCACTGCGGGTCTTGCGGCGCGAACTGCCGCCGCTGCCGGTGGCCGCGTGGGCCAGCGCGGCGGTCAGCGGGTCCGCGCTGCTGTTCCTGATTGCCTGGTATGCGGGCGACGCCAGGCTGGTCGGCGTCTTCGTCGGCGCGCTCGCCACGCTGGTCGCGGTATTGATCCTGCTGGCCCGGCTGGCGCTGCTGGCCGGGCGCGGCGTCCAGCGCATGGCACACGGCCCGCTGCGCTTCGGCCTCGCGCAACTGCTGCGCCACCGCTTCGACAGCACGCTGCAACTCGGCGCCTTCACCCTGGCGCTGTTCCTGGTGGCCTTGCTGGCGCTGGTGCGCAGCGATCTCGTCGCCGGCTGGCGCCAGCAACTGCCGCCGCACACACCCAACTATTTTCTGGTGAACATTGCGCCGCAGCAGCAGCACGCGGTGGCCGCCTATCTGTCGCAGCACCGCCTCCAGGCCTCCGCGCTCTATCCCATGGTACGCGGCCGCCTGGTCAGCAAGAACGGCGCGCCGATCGCCGACACGCTGCCCGAGAACGCGCGCGACAGCAACACCCTGCGGCGCGAGCTCAATCTCACCTGGACCGCCACCCTGCCGGCCAACAACGCCGTGCTGGCCGGGCGCTGGCACGGCGAGCGTCGCGCCGCCGAAATCTCGGTCGAGTCCGGCATGGCCGAACGGGTACGTCATGCGGTCGGCGACCAGCTCGGCTTCCAGGTCGGCGACTAGACGCTCGCCGCGCGCATCACCATCCTCCGCAACGTGAAGTGGGACTCGATGCAGCCCAAGACCAGCTCGGCTTCCAGGTCGGCGACCAGACGCTCGCCGCGCGCATCACCAGCCTCCGCAGCGTGAAGTGGGACTCGATGCAGCCCAATTTCTTCGTCATTTTCGCCCCCGGCCAGCTCGACGCCCTGCCCGCCAGTGCCATTGCCAGCGTCTACGTGCCGCCGGACGCGACCCGCGTGCTGCCCGGCTTCGTCAAAACCTTCCCCGGCATCACCGTGCTCGCGCTGGACAAGCTCATCGCCAATATCGAAGCCGTGTTTACCCAGATCATCGGCGCCATTCAGCTGCTGCTGGGCTTCCTGCTCGCCGCCGGCATGGCCGTCGTCGTCGCCACGCTGCTGGCCAGCCTCGACGCGCGCCGGCAGGAAGCCGTCCTGCTGCGCACCCTGGGCGCCCAGCGCGCCTACCTTGCCCGCGGCCTGTGGAGCGAATTTCTCGCCCTGGGCCTGCTGGCCGGCCTGCTCGCCAGCGCCTGCGCCGAAATCGCGATGGCGCTGATCGCCGAGCGCCTGTTCGAACTGCCGCTGCGCCTGCACCCGTGGCTGTGGCTTGCGCTGCCGCTGGCCGGTGCGCTGCTGGTGGGGACGAGCGGCTGGCTCACCACGCGGCACATCACCCGGGTGCCGCCGATGCAATCGATCCGAACGCTGAATTGAATTGCGGCCGGCCCGGGCAGGCTTTTGCCGCGCCATTCCCGGGCCGGCCGGGATCTGTTCGATGACATTTCCATGACATTTTCATGGCATTAATTTTTCCAATGATCGTATAATTACAGCCTATCGATACCGATGCAGCCACCCAGCGCGATGGCGCTGCATCGCTTCCATACCGTATCAGCCAGAGCGGACGGCACACGCAGGGTGCCGCAAGCCTCGTTTATCAAAGATCCGAACAAAGATTGAAGCCCAGCAAGCTTGTTGCCCCGCTCCTGGTGGGCCTCCTCGGTTTTACCGTCCTGAGCGTAGTGCTCGCCTTCATCCTGGGCCAGGAGCGCCGGGACACCTTGCTGAACCTTCATCTCGGCGATCGCGAACTGAACCACCTGATCCGCGGCAGAGACCTCCTCGCCAGCTCGGTACGCGGCTATGCGGTCACCGGCGATCCGCATTACCTCGATGCATTCCGCAGGGAGAAGGAAGCCGCTCGCTCACGAGAGCGTGCTGCCGGCCTGCCCGCCGCGTCCGGCCTTGCCGCCGATGAAACAGCCCTGATCGAAGCAGCCAAACGCAACGCCGATGTCCTCGCCGCACTGGAAAACCTTGCCCTGGCCGCCACTCAGGCGGGGGACCGGGAGCGGGCTGTCGCGCTGGTCTACGGCGAACCCTATCTTGCGGCCGAAAAGTCCTTCACGGAAGCGGCTGCCAGGGCGAAGGACAAAGTTGACCGCCGCCTTGATAACCGGGTTGACGAACTCGACGGAAAAGCCGATCTCGCGATGAAGGCGGCCGCGGCGGCACCGCTGCTGAGCCTGCCCTTCCTTGTGCCGGCATGGCTCGGCTTTTATCGCCGCAAGGCACAACAACGGCCAGCGAACCCGGCGCCACAGATCCTGCCCCCCTCGCGGAAGAGCGCGATACCGATTGCGGCCATGGCGCCGCCCGGCCTGAAATGGGCGACGCATCCCGCGCTCTGCAAAAAATACCAGGATGCCATGGCCGAACTGGAAAGCCAGCGGGCCAAATTCCAGATAGCGGAATCCTGGTATCGCCACATCATCGAATTCTCCCCGGATGCGATGTTGGTGGTGAACCGGCGCGGCATCATACTGATGGCCAACCCCAAAGCCCATGAGGTTTTCAGCTATGCGGCGGGCGAACTTGTTGGAATCTGCGTCGATTTGCTGGTGCCCCAGAATGTGCGCACGCTGCACGCTGCCATGCGCGAACGGTTCATGGACGATGGGGAAACCGTTGCCATAGGCAGCATGTCCGGCGACCTTCGCGGAGTCGACAAAACGGGCCGGGAGTTCCCCATCGAACTGGGTCTGACCAGGATGCCGCCCATCGAAAGCTGGGGCACCTGCGCTTGCGTCGTCCTGCGCGACATCACCCCGAGAAAGCAGATCGAGCAGGCCATCGCCGACCAGCTCGAGCTCCAACGGGTGCTCATGGACACCCTGCCCTACCCTGTGTTCTTCAAGGGGGTGGATGCCCGCTACCTCGGCTTCAATCGGGCTTTTCTCGAAGCATTCGGCGTCCGCGAGGAAGACCTGGTTGGCAAGACCGTGCTTGAACTCATGATGCTGTCGGCCCCCGACCGGGCGGCCTTGCAGCAGGCCAATGAGCGCATCCTCCGCGAGGGCGGCACCTTCACGGCAGAAATCATGATTCCGTTTGCCGATGGGCGAATTCACCCCGCCATTTACACGCTGGCGGGCTTTAACAGCGGCGACGGCTCCCCCGCCGGACTGGTCGGCATGCTGATCGACATCACCGTTCAGAAGGAATCCGAGCGGATCGTCGTCCAGGCCAAGGAGATCGCAGAAGAAACCACCCGAATGAAATCGGATTTTCTGGCCAACATGAGCCATGAAATCCGCACCCCGATGAACGTCATCATGGGCATGTCGCATCTTGCCCTGGGAACCGGCCTCGACGCCAGGCAGCGCAATTACATCGAAAAAGTCCATTCCGCCGCCAAGAATCTGCTCGGCATCCTCAACGACATCCTGGATTTCTCCAAAATCGAAGCCGGCGAGGTGCGCGTCGAGAAGGTGGAGTTTTACCTCGAGGAGGTGATGGAGAATCTGGGGGATCTCTCCGTCCTCAAGGCCCAGGACAAGCACATCGAGCTGTTGTTCGACATCGGCACCGATGTGCCCACTACGCTAATCGGCGATCCCTTGCGGCTGGGGCAGGTGCTGAGCAACCTTGTCGACAACGCCATAAAGTTCACCGAGCAGGGTGAAATCACCGTGACCGTCCGCAAGGAATGCGACGAATCTGAAGGCGTACGCTTGCGCTTCGAGGTCGCCGACACCGGCATCGGCATCGACGAGGATCAATGCGGCAAGCTGTTTCGCGCCTTTACCCAGGCCGACTCCTCCACTTCGCGCAAATACGGCGGCAGCGGGCTGGGGCTGACCATCAGCAAGTTCCTGGTGGAAATGATGGACGGCGATATCGGCGTTGATTCCCAACCCGGCGCAGGAAGCACGTTTCATTTCACGGCGCGGTTTGGCCTCAAGGCGGAGCAGCGCGAACTGGCAGTCAGCGGCGACGACGTGCTGGGCATGCGGATTCTGGTGGTCGACGACAATGCCAGCATGCGGGAAATTTTCCGTACCTTGCTTGTTTCCTTGAAATTCGACGTCGCCACCGCGAGCAACGGCAGGGATGCCATCGAGGAGATACGGCGGGCACGGCAGGAGAGCACGCCCTATCGCCTGGTGATCATGGACTGGATGATGCCCGGAATGGACGGCGTTGAAACCATTCGCCATATTCGTGACGGCGGCAGCCTTGCCCATGCGCCGCGCTTCATCATGGTGACGGCTTACTGCCGCGAGGCGCTGCAGGAACGCCTCGGGAACATTCGGGTTGAAGACATTCTGGTCAAGCCGGTGACGCCGTCCAGCCTGCTCGACGCCATACTCAATGCCTTCGGCCGGGAAGCGATAGCCAAGCCGTCCAGGCAGGAGGCGCCGGCCGAGTTCAGCGAAACGCAGAAATCCCTGCGTGGCGCCCATCTGCTGCTGGTTGAAGACAATCTCATAGACCAGGAAATCGCCGTTGACATCCTTGGCCAAGCCGGCATTCGGCTGGACATTGCGAACAACGGCGCGGAGGCGCTGGCCATGGTATTGCGGACCGCCTATGACGGCGTGCTGATGGATTGCCAGATGCCGGTGATGGATGGCTTCGAAGCCACGCGCAGGATCCGCCGGCAGGGCGGCTTTGCCGATCTGCCCATTCTTGCCACGACCGCCAACGCCATGGAGGGCGACAAGGAAAAATGCCTTGAGGCGGGCATGAATGACCATATCGCCAAGCCGGTCGACATCGCCCAGCTGTTCATTACCTTGCGCCGCTGGATCAAGCCGCGGCAGCCGGCGGCCGACGGTGCGACCCCATCCGTCATCCCGCAACCGGGCAATTCACCCGCAATCGAAGGGCTGCATCAGGCCGAGGCGCTGAAACGTCTGGGCGGCAACATGGATCTGCTGCTACGGCTGATCCATCGCTTCGGCGACACCCAGGCCGACGCCCTGGAACGCATTGACCGCGCCCTGGCGGCGCACGATCTGGAAAGCGCCATCCGCGTCGTCCATACCCTGAAAGGCCTGGCAGGAAACATCGGCGCCGCGGCCCTGGTTACCCAATCGGCGGAGGTCGAGGCCCTGCTCAAGCACGGAAAACTGGACCGCCTGCCCGCGGCTTTGAGGCTGCTGCAGCAGGAACTTGAGGGCTTGCTCGCAAAAATAAACGCCGTCATGCCGCTTTCCCGGACTGCGCCGGATGCCACGGAAGCGCTGGCAGCCGGCGTGGACAAGGCAGCCCTCGCGGCAGAGCTGCGCCTGCTGGCCGCCCAGTTGCGGGAGGACGATGCCGGCGCGGTCAGGACGGCACCCGGCATCGCCAGGCAGATCGAACTGCTGGGACACAGCGCCCTGGCCGGCGAACTGCAGAAGCGTATCGCCCGTTACGCATTTGAAGACGCGCTGGAGACCATCGAAGAAATTGCCTTGATTCCGGGCCTGACGGCAGCGCCCTGAGGTTTTTGCCGCGCCTTGCCTCAAACGGTAAACCATTTCATCGGAATTCAAGGATCAATGTGAACGAACCAATCCCGCAAAGCAGCATTCTCATCGTCGACGACAGGCCGGAAAACATCGACATCCTCAACGACGTGCTGTTCCCCCATTACCGAATCAGAATTGCCCTCAACGGCGAGAAAGCCCTGAAGATCGCTTTTTCCGCCAGTCCGCCCGATCTGATTCTGCTCGACGTCATGATGCCCGGCCTCAACGGCTACCAGGTATGCGAAAAGCTCAAGAGCAATCCGGATACCCGCACCATTCCGGTCATTTTTGTCACCTCGATGAGCGAGGCCGATAATGAAAAGAAAGGCCTGGAACTGGGCGCGGTGGATTACATCACCAAGCCCGTCAATCCAGCCATCGTGCTGGCGCGAGTCAAAACCCACCTGGCGCTGTACGACCAGGCTCGCGAACTCGCCCGCCTGGTGAGTCAGCGCACCGCGGAATTGAAGAAAACCCGGCAGCAGATCATTCGGCGCCTGGGGCGCGCCGCCGAGTTCCGCGACAACGAAACCGGCAACCACATTGTCCGCATGAGCCACTTCTCCCGCCTCATCGGGCAGGCGGCGGGCCTGGGCGAAGAATCTGTCGACATTCTGTTCAACGCCTCGCCGATGCACGACGTGGGCAAGATCGGCATCCCCGACAGGATCTTGCTGAACCAAGGCAAGCTCAAGCCGGAGGAATGGGAACTCATACGCCAGCACTCGAAAATCGGCGCCGACATCATCGGCACTCACAGCGACGACCTGCTTCAGGCTGCCCACACCATCGCGCTGTGTCACCATGAAAAATGGGATGGCAGCGGCTACCCGCAGGGACTGAAAGGCGAAGACATTCCGCTCATGGCGCGCATCGTTGCAATTGCCGATGTGTTCGACGCCCTCACGTCCGATCGCCCGTACAAAAAAGCCTGGTCCGTTGACGCTGCCGCTCGCTATATCGAAGATCAGGCCGGCGCTTATTTCGATCCCGGCCTGATCCAGCCCTTCAAGAGCGTGTTGCCGGAAATTCTGCGGCTCAAGGAGCGGTTTTCCGACAGCCACGGCGCCCTGGCCGACCTGGATCTGGAACCGGCCTGAGGCCACCCGGAAGCGGCACCGCGTGCTGGAACCGATGCCGGGCAACGCCGCCGCGCCGAAGCGCGTTGCGGGTTGAAGCCGGGGCGGCAGCCGCATGCGGCAATTCGGGGCCTCGCTTCCCGGCAGAGCTGGCGAGGCGCTTTACCGATGCACCCGCCCCGCTGCCGGCTGCAAATCCGCACCCACCGTCTCGCGCTCGTCGAACACGAAGCAGTCGCCGCGGTAATGCGCGCCGCCGACTTCCTCGAAATATTTGAGGATGCCGCCTTCGAGCTGGTACACGTGCTCGATGCCGACTGCCTTCATGTGGATGGCGGCCTTTTCGCAGCGGATGCCGCCGGTACAGAACGACACCACGGTCTTGCCGGCATAGTCGGCGCGATGCTCGGCCAGGCGCGGCGGAAACTCGCTGAAGACGCCGATGCCGTAATCGACCGCGTGCTCGAAGGTGCCGGCGGCCACTTCGTAGTCGTTGCGGGTATCCAGCATCACCAGCGGGCGGCCTTCGTCGTCGCAGCCGCGATCCAGCCACCGCTTCAGCGTGGCGGCGGCCACCGAGGGCGCGCGCCCGGCTTCCGGGCGGATCAGCGGATGCTTCATGGTGATGATTTCCTTCTTCAGCCGCACCCGCATCCGCTTGAATGGCGGCTCGGCCGACAGGCTTTCCTTGGGCTGCAGGTCGGCGAAGCGCGGATCGGACCGCAGATGGGCAACCATGGCGTCGATCGCTGCGCGCGCGCCGGCCAGGAATACGTTGATGCCCTCGGGCGCGAGCAGGATCGTGCCCTTGAGGCGCAATCCCAGGCAGCGCGCGGCAAGATCGGCCTTGAGCGCCTCGCGGTCGGCGAGGGCGACGAACTTGTAGCAGGAAATATTGACGACGGACACGGTAAAAACCCTTTCAGCAAGCCGGCATTATACGGAGCGGTTCTGCCCGGCTGGCGGTTTTGATACCCTTCGGGCTTCCCTCCCCCTCTCGCCGACCATGAACGAACAACTGCAAACGCTGGAACACGCCCAGCAAACCGCGATCGACCTCGCCATCCAGTTCGGGCCCCGGCTGCTGGTGGCGGTGCTGATCCTGGCGGCGGGCTATTACGTCGGCCGCTGGGTGGGCCGGGTGGTCGACTCGATGCTGATGAAGCTCGGGCTCGACGCGACCCTGCGCCTGCTGCTGGTGCGCATGCTGCGCATCCTGGTGCTGGGCCTGTTCCTCATCATGGCGCTGCAGAACCTGGGGGTGCAGCTGCTGCCGCTGATCGCCGGACTGGGCGTCGCCGGCGCCGGCGTCGCGCTGGCGATGCAGGGGGTGCTGGGCAATCTGGCGGCGGGGCTGACCATCATCTTCACCCGGCCGTTCAAGGTGGGCGAATACATTGCCATCGTCGACGTGGAAGGCACGGTGGAGGAAATCAAACTGTTCAACACGGTGCTGAGCCATCCCGACCGCTCGCGCATCGTCATTCCCAACCGCAAGATCGCCGGCGAGATCCTGCACAACTTCGGCAGCCTGCGCCAACTCGACGTGGTGGTCGGCGTGGCCTACGATGCCGACATCAAGCAGGCGCTGGCGGCAATCCGCGACCTGCTGGCGGCGCATCCCAAAATCCTGCGGGAACCGGAACCGATGATCCACGTGCTGACGCTGGCGGACTCCAGGGTGCAGATCGCGATCCGCCCATGGACCCCGGTGGCCGATTTCCACGCCACGTCGGGCGACATCACCCAGGCGGTGCTGGAAACCTTCCGCGAGCGCGGCATCCACATCCCCTTGCCGCAACGCGAAGTGCGTCTGCTGGGGGCGGCATGAAGCGCGCCGCGCCCGCCGTTGCCGGCACGCCGAAAGCCGCCTACATCGACCCGTTGGCGGAGGTGCTGCGCCCCGGCCAGTCGACCGAACTGCTGAAGGAGCTGCACATCCTGACGCGCGACGGCAAGCTCAACCAGGACAGCCGCCGCAAGCTGAAGCAGGTGTATCACCTGTGCAATTTCATCGAGCCGCTGCTGGACGACGTGCTGGCCCGGCAGGACACGCTGACCCTGGCCGACCACGGCGCCGGCAAGTCGTATCTGGGTTTCATCCTGTACGACCTGTATCTGAAAGAGCGCCCCGGCAGCCACATCTTCGGCATCGAAACGCGCGATGAACTGGTGAAGAAGTCGCGCGAACTGGCTGCGCGGCTGGACTTTCCGCGCATGTCCTTCCTCGGCGCGACGGTAGCAGAGTCGATCACCACCGACGCCCTGCCGCCGCGCATCGACATCGTCACCGCGCTGCATGCCTGCAACACCGCAACCGACGACGCCATCCGCTTCGCGCTCGCCAAGCAAGCCCGCCACATCGTGCTGGTGCCATGCTGCCAGGCCGAGATCGCCGCCGTGCTGCGCAAGCGCAAGAACGAATCGTTCAGCAAAACCCCGCTGTCGGAAATCTGGCGCCACCCCATCCATACGCGCGAATTCGGCAGCCAGCTCACCAACGTGCTGCGCTGCCTGCAACTGGAATCGCACGGCTACCAGGTCACCGTCACCGAACTGGTCGGCTGGGAGCACTCGCTGAAAAACGAACTCATCATCGCCACCCGCACCGGCACGGCGCGCAAGAACGCGCGCGAGCGCCTGCAGCGGATTCTGCAGGAACTCAATCTGCAGGAACTCGAAGCGCGCTTTCTCGACCCGCAGCCCGCCTGAAAACAGCCTATGCTGGAAGAATGCGGGTGTTTGAATGAGATGGTCGAATGCGCGTTTCAGTCCCGAATTTTCCCTTCGCTGCGCTGCTTTTGCTAGGCATTCTGGCAGCTTGCGCCACGCCGCAATACCAGACGACGGTGCGCCTGATTGCCCCGGATGATGCACGGGGCCAGGCTTGCGTGCAGGACTGCGAAGCCAAAAAGGCGGCCTGCCAGACCGATTGCCAGACCCGCTACCGGGCTTGCGTGAAAGAGCTCGAACCGCAGGTGGAAGCGCGCTATGCCGAAGCGCTGAAGGCGTACGAACTCGATCTACGGCAGTATGCCGCGGCCCTGCGCCAATACGAGATGCAGCTACGTTTCGAATGGTTTTACAGCCGCCCGTACCGCCACCCGTACTGGTGGGATCCGTGGCCCGGACCGTATTTTCCGCCGCCCTCTCCCGAGCCGCTGATGCCGACCCGCGCCGGCGTGCTGGCACAGCTGGAAAAATCGAATTGCCAGGCCGACTGCGGCTGCCTGCCGGTTTACGACGCCTGTTTCGTCCGCTGCGGCGGGCAGCGGCTGACGGAAACCGTCTGCGTCAAGAACTGCCCGCCCGAAAAATGAAGCGCCCCCACAAGGCGAGGCGACGCTTGCATGGCCCCGCCAAGCCGGCCGCGGTCGAGTTCAGGCAGGCGATTGCAGGGCGGCCAGTTTTACCGGCACGCTCTGCGTATCGGTATTGATCCAGATTTCGCCGTCCTGCACCAGGCATTGCAGGCGCATGCCGCGCTCCGCCAGGGCGGCCAGCGCCTGGCTGGTTTCGGCCGGCAACTGCAGCACGGTCAGATTGGAAAACCGCGTCAGCTTGCCGGCGATCTGCTTCCACCACACCCCGCAGCCACTGCCGTAGCACAGCACGACGACCTGCTCGGCACGGCCGCAGGCACGACGGATGCGCGTTTCGTCGGGCTGTCCGAGGTCGATCCACAGGATGGTCTCACCGCTCAGGCTCTTGACCCATACTTCCGGCTCGTCGACATCGAACAACCCCTTGGTGAAGGCAATGCCGTCCTGTGCGTAAAGGGCATAGGCCAGCACCCGCGCCATCATGCGCTCGTCGGTTTCGGAGGGATGGCGCGCGATGGTCAGCGCATGATCGGCGTAGACATGCCGATCCATGTCGGCAATCTGCAAGTCGGCTTTGAAGATGGTGGCTTTGAGCGCCATGAGGTCATCACTCGAAAAGGGCGATGGATTGTAGCGTGCGCCCATAAAAAAACCCCGGCGAACCGGGGTTTTTCACATCAGGCCGTAAGGATTACGACACGACCTGGATGTTCGAGGCTTGCTTGCCCTTGGGACCGGTCGTCACTTCGAAGCTGACGCGCTGGTTTTCCTGCAGGGACTTGAAGCCGCTGGAGTTGATTGCGGAGAAGTGTGCAAAGAGGTCTTCGCCGCCGTTATCCGGGGTGATGAAACCAAAACCTTTTGCATCGTTGAACCACTTAACAGTACCCGTTTCCATCTTGTTTCCTATCTATCTAAAAAAATTGAGCGACATGCTCTATCGATCGAATTTCAAGGAAAACGCTTACCAGAGGTACCGCAATTTAAAGCTTGAATCCAACAGACCGTGCATTAATAACATAGATAAACGGGATGTCAAAGAAATATCGTCATTCCCCGCCGAGCGGGCGCAGCATCAGGGTGTCGCCGCGCTGGGTGAATTCCAGATGCTTCAGCACGCTCATCCCCAGCAATATCTGGTCGCCCGCCATCCCGGGGTTGAGGCTGGCGGCGATGCCGCGCAGCGCGAACGGCCCGAACGCCAGCACATCCACCCGGGTGGCATGGGTGGCGACCGTGCCATTGGCGGTGATCGACCGCTGCGGCGCGCCCGCCGCCAGGCCCAGTTCGCCCGCCAGGTGCGCCGGGATCGACACCAGGGTGGCGCCGGTGTCGAGCAGGAAGGTGACCGGCCGGCCGTTGATCGTGCCGGGGAAGATATAGTGTCCGTTACCGCTGCGCTTCAGCACCAGTTCGGCCCCGGGCGCGACCTGCAGCTGGCGATTGGGATTGTTGCGCGCCTGCAGGCCGTTTTCGAAGTAAAGATAGAACAGCCCCAGCACCAGCAGGCTGGCGACCAGCGCCATGCCGCGCCCGAGCGGACGATGCGGGTTATGGGAAGGATCGGGCTCTTTCGGATTCACGAAGTGGTGACAGTCTGGCTTGTTCATCGTTCCCCGCACGAAACGCGCCGGGCAATCAAGCCGTATTCATATCACACACGCAGGACAACGGCCTCATGCCGCCCGCGCGGGGCGCCGGAGGAACCAGCGCAGGCCAGGCTCAGGCGACGTGCTGCATGCGCGGCTGGCTGAAGTGGCAGTGCGGCGCATCGCCAAAAATGTCGCGCAGATGGCGGGTTTCGATGTGCAACAGGCGCTTGTGGTCGCCGCCTTCCAGATAGACGTCCGGTTGCGCCATCAAATCGTCGTCCCAAATCATTTCCACCCCCCAGGCATTCGGCAGGCCCGGCACCACGCCGGGTTCGCATTCGCTGAACAGCCTGCTCACGCTGGCTTCATCGGCCAGGCTGAACTCCATGCCGTGATCCAGCCCCAGTTTTCCCAGGTGAATTTCCTGATCGGCGGGGATCATCGCCACCATCTGGCAGCCCTGGCCGTCGAGCAGCACGCCCTTGGCCAGCCGATTGGAAGGCACCCCCGCCGCACGCGCCGTTTCGGCGCTGGTCTGGGTGTGCGGATGCGCCACGATGTCGAACGGAATCATGTGCTGGTCGAGGAAACGTTCCATACGATGCAGTGCGCTCATGATCGACTCCTTGCAAAAGCGATTGACTGGTTTTCACTATAGTCCACCCCTGCCCGGGAACGGATCGCTATCGACAGGCCCGATGATGTTTGAACCCGCACTGTATTTCTCACGGCATCCTGCTTTGGCCGGTTCGCTGGCCCGTCTCAATAGAACGCCGTTTTTAATGGTTATTGATTCGGCCTCCCTCGCTGCCACACACAGCCCGAGCAAGCTGAACCTTGATGCCACTTCAAACTTGATCTGGCCGAATCAATAACGCCGGCCCGGGCGGTCGCCGGTGCGGAAATGCCGGCGCGGCGCCCTGGGATGCTCCAGCATCTGGCAGGCGCGGCGAAATGCCAGCAGGGCATCCTGCGCATGCCCCAGCACGCTGCCATGGGGATAGTGCCCCGCCGCGTCCGCTTCGCCCGCCGCCGTCCCCGTCAGCAGCTCGACCCCCTCGGTCACATGCTCCGCGGCATGGATATGGAAAAGCCCGCGGGCGACGGCGTCGACCACGCGCGGCTCCAGCATCAGGTGGCGCCGGTTGCGCGCGGGGATCAGCACCCCCTGGCTGCCGTCCAGGCCGGCGGCCTCGCACACGCGAAACCAGCCCTCGATCTTCTCGTTGATGCCGCCCACAGGCAGCACCTCGCCATGCTGGTTGAGCGCGCCGGTGACCGCGATGCCCTGCCTGAGCGGCAGGCCCGACAGCGCCGACAGCAGCGCATAGAGCTCGGCGCACGAGGCGGAATCGCCTTCCACGCCGTGATACTGCTGCTCGAACACGATGGAGGCATTCATCGAAAGTGGCGCCAGATGGGCGAACAGCGCGGCCAGGTAGCCCTGCAGGATGAACACGCCCTTGTCGTGGATCGGCCCCGACAACTCGACCTCGCGCTCGATGTTGAGCAGGCCGTCCTCGCCCGCGTAGGTGTGCGCGGACAGCCGTACCGGCAGGCCGAAACGATAGTCGCCCAGATCGATCTGGGTAAGGCCGTTGACCTGGCCCGCCCGGACGCCATGCAGGTCGATCAGCACGTCGCCTTCGGCAATTTCTTCGCGCAGGCGCTGCTCGGGGTAATCGTGGCGCGCGGCGTGCGCCGCGAGCGCCGCCTCGACGTCAGCCGCCGCCACCAGGCACGCCCCCCCGCGTGCGCGGCAGATCGCGGCGCTTTCCATCACCAGTGCCTCGGTACGGGCGAAGATCGCGCTCTCGCGCGCCTGGTCGCCGGCCTCGCGGTGCGATTCCTCGAGCAGGCGCGCCACCGCTGCCGCCGAAAAATGCGGCAGGCCGGACAGGCGGCAGGCATGGGCGACGAAAATCGCCGAGGCGCGGCGGGTGGCGGCGCTGGCGACGAAGCTGTCGGCGAAATCGACCTTGGCGCGGAAATGGCGGGCGAATTCCGGCGCCGCTTCCTGCAGTTCGTAGTACTGCTCGCGCGAGCCGACCAGCACCAGCTTGACCTCGGCGTCGACCGCCTCCGGCACCAGCGACACCGCCGCGATCGGCGAGAACGACACGCCCGGCTCCTCGATCTGCAGCCGCCCGCTGCGCAGGAAGCGCCGCAGCTTCTCCCACACCAGCGGATCGGCCAGCACGTCGGCGAGGTGCAGCATCAGGAAGCCGCCGTGCGCCTGCAGCAGGCTGCCGGCGCGGATGCGCGTGAAGTCGGTCGCCAGCACGTCGTTCTCCGACTGGTACTCGATGCTGCCGAACAGCGCGCGGAACAGCGGGTTGTCCTCGACGATCACCGGCGCGCCGGCCAGCCCCGCATTGTCCACCACCAGGTTGACGCGGTAGCGCGCCAGCGCGGTTTGCAGGCCCTCCAGCCGCTCCTCGTCGCCTTCGCCGCCGCTGAACAGTTCCAGCTTGTCGAACACGTCCTGCTCCAGCGCGTCGAGCCAGGCGTTGAGCTTGGCGGCATCCTTGATCTGCTTCTTCAGGCCGGCGCGGATCGCCTGCAGTTCGCGCTCGACCAGCGGCTTCACCACCTGCCGCCGCAGCGCCGCCAGCGTCTCGTTCATCGCGCGTTCCAGCGGCTGGGTCTTCTCGATGTAGCGGGTGATCTCGGCGCGCAGTTCCTGCTCGGCCTGCTCCACCGCGACGCGGCGCGCCTTCGGCAGCGCCAGCACCTCGTCCTCGGTGAGCGCCTGTCCTTTCTTGCCGATCAGCGTGAACACCATGCGCCCGGCCTCGCGGTGCAGCGAAAAACTGCGCGCCTCGGCAAACGCCGTCAGCTCTGCATAATGCCGCGCCACGTCGTCCTTCCAGGCCTGCTCGATGCGCTCGCTCTCGGCCTTGTAGTCCTGTCCCTCGAGCCGCTGCGGGATATCGCTTTGCAGCGTCTTCACCGCCTGTGCCAGCAACTGCCGCAGCAGCCGCCCTTCGCCGGCCGGCAGACGCAATGCCAGCGGCCGCTCCGGCGCGTCGAAATTGTGCAGGTAGCAGAGGTCGGGCGGCACCCGGCGGTGCGCCGCTGCTTCGCGCATCGCCTGCTTGAGCAGCGAGGAGCGGCCGCTGCCGACTTCGCCGAGCACGAACAGGTTGTAGTTGGGCTGATCCATGCCGAGGCCGAAGCGTGCGGCTGCTTCGGCCCGCGCCTGGCCGATCCATGGCAGGGTCTCGTCCTGCAGTTCGGAGGTGTCGGCGAATCCCAGCGATGCGGGATCGATGGTCAGACGAAGGTCGGCAGGCGGCAGGGTGGCAATCGGCATGGCGACTCGGGTGAACGGATTCATTTCATTCTAAACGGCGTCGGCAGCAAGGTGAGAGCGGACAGCAGCGAAGCGAGCAAGCCGCCGGCAAGCGCCAGCAGCCAGTCGTCGAGGTGCAGCGGCCGCAGATGCAGGAATGCGGCGAGGAGCGGGGTTTGTACGAACAGCAGCGACAAAGCCAGGGTTCCGCCGACCATGGCCCAGGCAGCGGGGGTGCGCAGCCGGCTGAGGTTGAGGGTGATGCCGGCGCTCGCCGCGGTCAGCGCCACCAGCGCCATCGCGCGCGCATGTTCCACGTCGAAACCGGCGCCGAGGCTGCGCACATAGCTCATCGACACGATCACCGTCACCGCCGCGCCCACTGCCGCGATCATCAGCCACTGCTGCAGGCCGAAGAAGCGCAGCCGCCGCGTGCGCACCACCGGGGCAAGCGGCGCATCGGCCGGCATGTCCTGGAACACCAGCAGCGCCGTCGGGTGGATGATCAGCTCCAGCCAGACGATGTGCACCGGCAGGTAGAGCAGCGGGTAACCGGTCAACGGGATCAGCGCGGCGGTGAGCACCAGCGGAATGTGGATCATCAGCAGATACAGGAAGCTCAGCTGCAGATTGGCAAACAGCTGCCGTCCTTCGGCGATCGCGCGCACGATGCTGCGGAAATTGTCGTCCAGCAGCACGATGGCGGCGACGTCGCGCGCGCTGCGGGTGCCGCGCTCGCCCATGGCGATGCCGATGTCCGCCGCCTGCAGGGCAGGCACGTCGTTCACGCCGTCGCCGGTGACGGCGACGATCTCGCCCTGCGCCTGCAGGGCGCGCACCAGCGCGAGCTTCTGCGCGGGAACGGCACGCGCGATGACGTCGATTTCATGCAGGAACGCCGTTTCGCCGCGCGCCAGACGCGCCTCCATTGCCTCGCCTTCGATGACCACGGGATCGGATCCGCCCAGACCGATTGCTCTCGCCACCGCGCCCGCGGTCGCCGGATGGTCGCCCGTCACCATGACGACGCGGATGCGCGCCGTCCGGCAGATCTGCAGCGCCTCCGCCACCCCGTCACGTACCGGGTCCTCGAACGCCAGCAAGCCGGCAAACTGCAGGCCGTGGTCGGGTTCGCCGCCCGCCCAGGCGGCGGCATCGAGTTCGCGCCAGGCGCAGGCAATCACCTTGTGGCCGCTGCCCGCCAGCTGCTCGACCCGCGCCAGCCATGCGGCACGTTCATCGTCCGCCAGCGTGCACATGCCGAACAGCTGCTCCGGTGCGCCCTTGGCGGCGGACAGCAGCGCGCCGTCGAGGCGCACGATGCCGGTCTCGCGCTTGCGGTCCTCGGTGAACGGAAAGGTGGCCACCGGCTCGCCATCGCGGGAATGGCCCAGTGCGTCGAGAAGCGCCAGATCCATCGGATCGCCGGTCTCGCGACGCGACGCCACCGCGGCCAGTTGCAGCAAGCGATCCGGGCCGAGTCCGGGTACCGGATAACGATGGGTCAGCTGCAGTCGCCCTTCGGTGAGGGTGCCGGTCTTGTCCGAACAGATGCACGACACCCGGCCGATGTTTTCCACCACCGCCGCGCGCCGCACCAGCGCCTGCCGCTTGGCCAGGCGATACACGCCGACGCCGAGGAAGAAGGTCAGCACCACCGGAAACTCCTCCGGCAGCGCCGCCACCGCCAGCGTGACCGCGGAGAGCAGTGCGTCGAGCAGCCCATGGCCCTGCTGCAGGCGAATCCACGCCAGCATCAGGCAGATCAGCGCCGCGCTCACCAGCAGCACCGCAACCAGATTGGCCACCGCACCCTGCAGCGGGGTGCGGGTGGCCCCGCCGCGCGAGGCCAAACGCACGATCTCGCCGTAGAGCGTCTCGCCGCCGGTATGGACGACGCGCAGCCAGGCCTTGCCGGTGAGCAGGCGGGTGCCGGCGAAGCCCCAGTGCTGGCTGTCGACTTTCGACTCGTCGTCGAGGCGGACCAGTTCGGCCAGCGGAAGCTTGCGCACCGGGTAGGCTTCGCCGGTCAGCGCGGACTCGTCGGCCTGCAGTTGCTCGCCGCGCACCACCAGGCCATCGGCCGGAAAGGCGTCGCCCACGCCGACCATGACCAGATCGCCCGGCACCAGTTCGGTGGCCGCGAGGGTGACCGTGACCCCGTCGCGCAGCACCGTTGCCGCACTGGCGAGGCGGCTGCTGAGCCCGGCGGTCGACGCATGGGTGCGGCGGTGCAGGAAGGCATCCATGCCCAGAAAAGGCAGCAGCGCGACCAGCATGATGATCGCTTCGGTCCGCTCGCCGACGATGGCGAACAGCGAACTGGTGCCGAGCAGGAACCACACCATCGGATCGCCCAGGGTGGCGCGCACCAGCAGCCACCAGCCGCCGCGATCGGTTTCCAGGATCAGGTTCGGTCCGAAGCGCTGCGCCCGGGCTTTCGCCTCTTCGGTCGTCAGGCCGCGGTCAGCCTGCGGCAGTCCCTGCAGACGATCAAGCGGCACGGTTCTCAGCATGGCGGGTGCAAACAGGGGCGGAAAGCTTATTTACAGCAACTATAGCCGCTGGTTATTCAGGAGGACCCGTCACCAGCGCGGCCCACTGGGCCAGGCTGCGGCGGCAGTGCGCGCGCAGTTGCGCCGCATTCTCCTGCAGCAGGCTTGCGGGCAGGGCCAGCGCCCGCCTTACCGCGGGTTCGATCTGGCTGGCTGGCACGCTGCGCGGCACCGCATCCGGCTCCCAGGTTTCGGCAAAGGCGGCCAGCTTGTCCGGGCGCGGGCCCAGCTGCGGCGGGCGCAGGCTGACCCGTGGCAGGCCATACGCCAGCGCGACGATCCGCCCGTGCAGGCTGCTGCTCAGCACGCCGCGGCTGGCGGCAATCAGCGCACAGACATCCCACAAATGCAGGGACGGGAAAAGGCGCACCCTCCCGGGGAGCAGCCGATGCTGCACCTTCTCAAGCAGCTCCGGATCATCGTGCCACGGCGCGGTGCCCGCGCGAAACAGCACCAGCCCGAGCCCTGTCCCCGCAGCCACCCTGGACAAACCCTGCGCCAGGGCGTCGAGGCTGGCGTCGTCGGCAAAGTCCGCGCTGAACTGGCACGCCAGATACCCCTGGGGCCAGGCCTCCCGCACAGCCTTCACCGGACCCTGCTGCTGGTGCCCGAGGACCGTTTCGCCGAAGCATTCCGCCACCATCACGGCCGGGTCGGGACACAGCGGGGCGTCGATGCCCTCCCGACGCAGGGCGTCCCGCGTGACATGATCGCGCACGCTGATCCAGTCCGCCTGCCCAAGTGCCGCCCTGGCTTCGTTGCGCTGCATCTCCGACAAAAACGCCCACTCCACCCCGCCCACGGCGTTGAAGATCAACCGCCCCGGCGACGCCACTGCATCGCGCCCCGCCACATAGGGCAGGCTGCGCGACGTGCCGAGCTGCCGGGTGGCCCAATCTGACGCTGCAGCGGGATCGTCGTCGTAGCGCGCAATGGCGGTTGCGGCCGCGGCGGGATCGAGCAGCATGACCGCGGCTTGGTAGGCATTGCAGGTCAGCGATTCGCCGCCCGCATGGATCAGTTGGGTGGGCGGCGTAGTGCCCCCTGCGGCAAGTGCCCGCACCCGGTGTCCGCCGAAGGCCTGCAGATCGCGTTCGGCCAGTCCGGAAAATTCGAAAGACGGGCCCGGCAGCAAGGCCGTCATCAGGTGCGGGAACAGCAGGTCGCCAAAGTTGTGCCGGTCGAACGCGCCGAACAGACGCAGCGCGATGCTGGCTGGCGGTTTCATTTCTGCACGGTCAGACATCGGGGCATTCAAACTTAGTCATGAATTCGCACGCTGCGCCATTTCCCACTACATTCTAGGAAAACCTGACCACCCATCGCCTGATGAAGCCCGCCCGACCGTCTTTTTTCATCCTCATCGCGCTCATCGGCGGGCTGGCGATCTTCAGTTCCACGCTGTCGAAAACCCCGGTGCTGCCGCTGTTCGCGGCCTCGCTCAACGCCACCCCCGCCGAGATCGGCTGGATCGTCATGGCCTCGACGATTCCCGGCATCCTCGTCAGCTACCCCGCTGGCGCGCTGTCGGATTACCTGGGCAAGCAGCGCATCCTGCTGGCCTCGCTGGTGGTGTTCGCCAGCGCGCCCTTCCTGTATCTGATCATCACCACCGCCTGGCAGCTGATGGCGGTGCGCTTCTATCACGGCTTCGCCACCGCGATCTTCGGCACTGTGGCGAGCGCGGCCATCGCCGAGCGCTACACGGCGGATCGCGCAGCGCGGCTTTCCACCTATTCATCGGTCACCATCGTCGGCCGCTCCATCGCGCCCTTCCTCGGCGGCACCCTGATCTCGCTGGCCAGCTTCGGCGCGGTATACGTCGCCTGCGCGATCGCCGGCGTGCTGGCGCTGGCTGCTGGCCTGCTGCTTAAAGACCACGACCCGCGTCCGACAACGAAGCTGGAGCTGCCGCATTTCTGGTCGAGTCTCAGAACCGTGCTGCGCGACCGCGGCATCATGCTGGTGAGCACGGTCGAGGCTGCGCAATACCTGGTGTTCGGCGCCATCGAAGCCTTCCTCGCGCTGTACGCATCCTCGCTCGGCATCCCGGCGTGGCAGATCGGCATCATCCTCGGCGTGCAGCTCCTCAGCATCGTGTTCGCCAAGCCGCTGATGGGCAGGGTGTCCGACCGCGTCGGGCGACGCCGCGTCATCCTGCCGGGTCTCCTGATCGGCGCGGCGAGCGTCGTGCTGCTGCCGGTCTTTCCGAACGTCGTCGGCCTCTCCGTGCTGAGCCTGGCGTTCGGCCTCGGCTTCGCCACCGTCACTTCGTCCACCGCCGCGCTCGTCGCCGACCTCACCAAAGACGGCCGCTACGGCTCGTCGATGGGCGTGCTGCGCACGGTGATGGACGTCGGCCAGTCGATCGGGCCGGTGCTCACCGGCTTCATGGTCGGCGTCGCCGGCTACGCCAGCGCCTTCACCCTGCTGGCGGCGATCCTGGTGGCGGCCGCGCTGATGCTGGGGCTGCTGCTGCGCGACGCCTGAGGCCGCGCCCGATCGGCTATAGTGAGGCAGCCCGTTTCTGCCAAGGAGACTCCCATGCGCATCCGTTCCCTGCTCGCCCTGCTGGCCTTTGTCCCGGCCTGCTTCGTGCTCCCGGCCGCCGCCGATTCGACCGTGGACCCTGCGCCTGCTGCCACACAGCCGAAATCGATTTCACCCGAGGCCTGCATTGCGAATGCCAAGGGCATGCAACTCGCCCAGATCCAGACAGCCTGCTGCAAGGCCCACAAAGGCATCTGCGGCTGCCGCGCCGGCAAGATCGTGTGCTGTGACAACTCCACCAGCAAGGAGCCAGGGTGCACATGCCATGGGGATGAGGGTGTTACCGACCAACCTTAAGTTCAGCAACATTTTCAAGCTGCTTTGCAGATGGAATTCACACCCTTCCAAGAAACAACTATTAAAGCTCTAGATGATTGCCGTGGCACAGTGAAGCACTGCGCTAAGAACGCGATCAGGCATCTCGAAAAAGCTTGGGAAATTCGTAATATTGATTTTGAAATGGCTATTTTTCGAGGGATAACAGCCGAGGAGGAAGCGGCCTCAGCGCTTTTCCACTGTTTGAAGAACCACCGATACAAAAACGCTGAAAAACTGCAGTTCAATAAGCACCCTTATAAACTGGGCCTTTACCCTTTCCTTCAGGGAATCGGTCGGTTCCTTGGTGATTTGCTTACACAAGATGGCTCCCCTTTTGACAAATACCAAATCAGGCACATCGAACAGTCGGGCAGGAAAGCGATTGAATTATTGTTGAACATGCCAGCACATGATTTAGCAGCGCGCCCCATTCCTCCTCTTCATTTCACGGTTGCCGATTCAGAAACGGGTGAAGTCTGTACATTTGAGAAAAATTTCGAGTGTTTGATTGTGGGAGCGGGCTACGATGATTCTCTTAAGGAAGCGCTGAACAATTCACTTTTGAGTACGTTTCAACGCGTTCCTGGATAAACGAACCGTCAAGCCGCCGGTTTTTCTGGTTATTCGGTGGAT
>NCIH01000088.1:0-11170 GCA_002281975.1 Hydrogenophilales bacterium 17-64-11
ATCCAGCAAGTGCAGCCCGACGAAATCTACAACCTCGCTGCACAAAGCCATGTCGCCGTCAGCTTCGAAGAACCCGAATACACCGCCAACTCCGACGCCCTCGGCGCGCTGCGCCTCCTGGAGGCCATCCGCATCCTCGGCCTGGAAAAGAAAACCCGCTTCTACCAGGCGAGCACCTCCGAACTCTACGGCCTGGTGCAGGAAATCCCGCAGAAGGAAACCACGCCGTTCTACCCGCGCAGCCCCTACGCCGCCGCCAAGCTCTACGCCTACTGGATCACCGTCAACTACCGCGAAGCCTACGGCATGTATGCCTGCAACGGCATCCTGTTCAACCACGAAAGCCCGATCCGCGGCGAAACCTTCGTCACCCGCAAGATCACCCGCGCGCTGGCGCGCATCAAGCTCGGCCTGCAGGACTGCCTGTTCCTCGGCAACATGGACGCCAAGCGCGACTGGGGCCACGCCAAGGACTACGTCGAAATGCAGTGGCTGATGCTGCAGCAGGACCAGGCCGAGGATTTCGTCATCGCCACCGGCGTACAGTACAGCGTGCGCGACTTCGTCAACGCCGCAGCCAAGGAACTCGGCATGCAGATCCGCTGGGAAGGGCAGGGCGTCGACGAGAAGGGTTACGACGCCCACGGCAAATGCATCGTCGCCGTCGACCCGCGCTACTTCCGTCCTACCGAAGTCGAAACCCTGCTGGGCGATCCTGCCAAGGCCAAGAGCAAGCTCGGCTGGACGCCGAAAATCAGCTTCGCCGAACTCGTCGCCGAAATGGTGCGCGAAGATCTCAAGGCCGCAGAGCGCGATGAACTGGTGAAGAAGCATGGCTACAAGGCCATGGATTACCACGAGTAAGGGCAAGTCAAGGGGCAAGTTACAAGGGAAAAGCCTAGAATTTGTTTCTTGCAGTGGCAACTTGAGATCACGAATCATGATCTCAAGTTGAGGCTTGTAACTTGGGACTTGAAGCTTGAGACTTGTAACTTGAACCTTGAATCTAAAATCTATATTGCGGGACATCGTGGTCTTGTCGGCTCCGCCCTGATGCGCAACCTGCGCGACAAGGGCTACACCAACTTCCTCACCCGCACCCACGCCGCACTCGACCTCACCAGCCAGGCCGCCGTCGAAGCCTTCTTCGCGGCCGAGAAACCCGACTACGTCTTCCTCGCCGCAGCCAAAGTCGGCGGCATCCACGCGAACAATACCTACCCCGCCGAATTTATCCGCGACAACCTCGCGATCCAGAGCAACATTATCCACGCCGCATACAAGAACGATGTGAAGCGCATGCTGTTCCTCGGCTCCAGCTGCATCTACCCCAAGTTGGCGCCGCAGCCAATGAAGGAAGAGCATCTGCTAACCAGCGAGCTGGAACCGACCAACCGGCCGTATGCGCTGGCCAAGATCGCTGGCATCGAAATGTGCTGGGCCTACAACCGTCAGTACCAGACCCAGTACCTGGCCGTGATGCCGACCAATCTGTACGGCCCCGGCGACAACTATCACCCGGAAAACTCCCACGTCATCCCCGCGCTGATCCGCCGCTTCCACGAAGCGAAGCAGGCGAACGCGCCGAGCGTGACCGTGTGGGGAACCGGCACGCCGAAGCGCGAATTCCTCTACAGCGAAGACATGGCCGACGCCTGCGTCTACCTGATGAACCTGCCGGACAAGCAGTTCATCCCGCTCTTGGGGCAGGACCGCAACGATGGCCTGGCGCCGTTGCTGAACATCGGGGTGGGCCACGACCTCAGCATTCGCGAACTCGCCGAAACCGTGGCGGCGACGGTGGGCTACCAGGGCAAGCTCGAATTCGATGCCAGCAAGCCGGACGGCACGCCGCGCAAGCTGATGGATGTTGGGCGCCTGAATGGCATGGGGTGGAAGGCCACCACCACCATGCGGCATGGTCTGGCTGCCGCATACCAGGATTTTCTTGCGGCAAACACATGACCCTGCGCCCAACTAGACGAATAACAATGTGATTGGGTATTGGTCATGGTAATAAAGGGGAGTTGAATTGAGGGTTCTGTTGACCGGCGGCGCCGGCTATATCGGGTCGCACACGGCGGTGGAATGCCTGGCGGCGGGGCACGAGGTGGTGGTGTTCGACAATCTGTCGAACAGCAGCCTGAAATCGCTGGAACGGGTGGGACAGATTGCGGGCAGCCAGGTGGACTTCGTGCAGGGCGACATCCGCGACCGTGCGGCGCTGCGCGCCTTGTTCGCCCGCCATGCGATCGACGCGGTGGTGCATTTTGCCGGGCTGAAGGCAGTGGGCGAGTCGGTGGACAAGCCGCTGCTGTATTACGACAACAACATCGCGGGCAGCATCGCGCTGTTCGAGGTGATGGCCGAGTCGGGGGTGAAGTCGGTGGTGTTCTCGTCGTCCGCCACGGTGTACGGCGACCCGGCGACGGTGCCGATCACCGAGGATTTTCCGCTGTCGGCGACCAATCCGTACGGCCGTTCCAAGCTCTTCATCGAGGAGATGCTGCGCGACATCGCGCGCGCGGACGAGGGCTGGAATATTGCGCTGCTGCGCTATTTCAACCCCGTCGGCGCGCACGAATCGGGGCTGATCGGCGAGGACCCGCGCGGCATTCCCAACAACCTGATGCCGTATGTGGCGCAGGTGGCGGTGGGCCGGCGCCCGCATCTCAACGTGTTCGGCGGCGACTACCCGACGCCCGACGGCACCGGCGTGCGCGACTACATCCACGTGGTCGATCTGGCGCGCGGGCATGTGGCGGCGCTGAACCGGCTGCAGCACCACGGCGGCCTGCATGCCTGGAACCTCGGCACCGGGCGCGGGGTGAGCGTGCTCGACATGGTGCGCGCATTCGAGGCGGCCAGCGGGAAAAAAGTACCGTATGCAATCGTCGACCGCCGCCCCGGCGACGTCGCGCAATGCTGGGCCGATCCGTCGCGCGCCGCGCACGACCTGGGCTGGCGCGCGGTGTACGACCTGCCGCGGATGTGCGCGGATGCCTGGCGCTGGCAGTCGGGCAACCCGGACGGCTACGCCTGAAAGGCAGATTCAAGATTCAAGTTACAAGTTACAAGGGGGGCGTGGCCGGGCATAAAGCCGCTCGCTCTCCTTGAACCTTGTAACTTGTAACTTGTAACTTGAACCTTTAAGCCGAAGGCCGTCCGCCGAACACCCCGCGTCCGCGGAAATACTGCACGCTGAGCCAGCCGCCGAACAATCCGCCCAGATGCGCGAAGTGGGCGACGCCGGCGGTGGTGTTGGTGATCCCCAGGAACAGTTCGACGGCGCCGTAGCCGAGCACGAAGGTGCGCGCGGGAATCCGGATGAACGGCAAGAAAATGACGACGATGACGCGGTTGGGGAAGTACAGCGCATAGGCCATCAGCAGGCCGAACACGCCGCCGGAGGCGCCGATGACGGGGCCGCTGGCGTGCAGGAAATAGCCGCTGACGGCGATCTGCGTCATCGCGGCGACGACCACGCTGAACAGGTAGGTCAGCAGGTAGCGCAGGTCGCCCCAGCGTCGTTCCAGCGCGGCGCCGAACATCCAGATGGCGACCATGTTGAGTCCGAGATGCAGCAGCGAACCGTGCAGAAAGCTGTAGCTAACCAGCTGCCAGACATGGAATGCGCCGCCCGACCCCGGCGGCCACAGCCCGAAGACGCGGACGATGTCCGGCCCGGTGGCGACCGCCAGCGCGTAGACCGAGACGTTCAGCAGAATGAGGACGAGGGTGATCGGCGGCATGACGGGTAGTTTTAAGGAGCAGGTTGCAAGTTACAAGTTACAAGGGGCAAGTTACAAGGGGCGAGGGGCTTATGTCAGGTAACGAATACCTTGCAACTTACAACTTGAGTCTTGCAACTTTCAATTTGAGTCTTGCACCTACTTTTCCGCAGGCTCCCAGTGCTGCAGCTTCAGCTGCAGCGAGCACTGGCCATTGAATGCGTTGGGCATCAGCGCGTAGACGGCGCGGATGCGTTGCGGCAGTGGATCGGGGTGGAAAAAGTGCATCGCCTCGAACTGTTCGCCTGCGCGCGCCAGCTTGAGCTTCAGGTGCTTCTCGCCGACGACGCGCTGCGCCGTGACGTCGAAAGTGGCGGTGAAAAGCGGGGCGGGGAAGCCCTGCCCCCAGACTGCGTGGTCGAGCTCGACGGCGAGTTCGTAGCGGTGCTCGGCGGGCTCCAGTTCACCGTCGGTCTCGATCCTGCCTTCCAGATCGGCCGGATCGATCAGTTCGCGCACCACCGCTTCGAACGCTGCGCTGAACTCCGCGTGGCGGCCGGCGGAGAGGCTGAGGCCGGCTGCCATGGCGTGGCCGCCGAACTTGACGATCAGGCCGGGGTGGCGCTTGGCGATCAGGTCGAGCGCGTCGCGCAGGTGCAGGCCGGGGATGGAGCGGCCGGAGCCTTTGAGTTCGCCGCCGTCGCTGGACGCGAATACGACAGTGGGGCGGTGGAACTTGTCCTTCAGGCGCGATGCCAGGATGCCGATCACGCCGACGTGCCAGTCGGGCTGATACGCGGTGAGGCTGTGGCTGTCGTCGGGATTGAAGGTGGCGAGGATGGCGAGCGCTTCCTCCAGCATGCCGGCCTCGACGTCGCGCCGGGCGCGGTTGAGCTCGTCGAGCCGCTGCGCCAGCTGCTGCGCGGCAGCGGGATCGTCGGCCAGCAGGCATTCGATGCCGAGCGCCATGTCGTCGATGCGCCCGGCGGCGTTGAGCCTGGGGCCGAGCATGAAGCCGAGGTCGAACACGGTGGCGCGCGCGGGGTCGCGGGCGGCGGCGCGAAACAGCGCATTAATGCCGGCGCTGGCCTTGCCGGCGCGCATCCGTGCCAGGCCTTGCTCGACCAGGATGCGGTTGTTGGCATCGAGCCTCACCACGTCGGCAACCGTGCCGAGCGCGACCAGGTCGAGCAGGGTGCGCAGATCCGGTTCGGGCCGGTTTGCATACATTCCGCGCCGGCGCAGTTCGGCGCGCAGCGCCAGCAGTACGTAGAACATCACCCCCACCCCGGCCAGGTTTTTCGACGCGAAACCGCAGCCTGGCTGGTTGGGGTTGACGATGCAGGCGGCATCCGGCAAGGCGTCGCCGGGCAGGTGATGGTCGGTGACCAGCACCGGGATGCCGAGTGCGTTCGCCGCCGCCACGCCGTCGACCGCGGCGATGCCGTTGTCTACCGTGACCAGCAGATCGGGCCGACGCTTGTCCCCGAACGGGGGCTCGGCGGCGAGCCTGACGATGTCGGGGGTGAGGCCGTAGCCGTGTTCGAGCCGGTTGGGCACCAGATACTCGACGCGCGCGCCGAGCAGGGTGAGGCCGCGCACGCCGACGGCGCAGGCGGTGGCGCCATCGGCGTCGTAATCGGCGACGATGAGCAGGCGCTTGTTGTCGCGGATGGCATCGGCCAGCAGCGTGGCGGCGTGCTCGATGTGCAACAGCCCGGCAGGCGGCAGCAGTTGCGGCAGGCGGTGCGCGATCTGCTCGGGATGGGTGACGCCGCGGGCGGCATACAGGCGCGCCCAGGCCGGCGCGAGGCCGGCCTGCTCGAGTGCGGCACGGGCATCGGCGGGACAGGGGCGGGTGGAGATGACAGGCATGACGCGATTGTAGGGTCAGAAGCATCCGCCCGATGGGATCGCGGATTCAGAATCGGGTGGCTTGTCGATTTTATATATCCGGCGCTCGCGGTAACATCACGGCATGAGCCATTTACTTCCGCTATCCCGGGTGGTCAAGCTGGTTGGGCAGCCGCGCCATGCGCTGCAGGAAATGATCCGCAGCGGCACGCTGGCGACGTTCGACGGCATGGTCGAGCTCGACGAGTTGCTGCGCGCGTTTCCCGAGGTGAAGTGGGACGACGATGCGGAGTTTCGTCGGGTTGCGGAAATCAAGGACAAGGCGTTTGCCAGGCGGGTGCGCGATCTCGTGTTGCCGGACAAGGAGGTGCTGGCGGCACGCTTGAACGAACTGGGCGCCGATTACGCGGCGGCCAAGTCCCTGCTGCAGCATTACGGCAACGTGATGGTCTGGCTGGACGAGAAGATCGACGAAATCGAAGAAGACAAAAGCGCCGAGACGCGCCATGCGCTGCACACCCTGCGCGCGTTTCTGCTGCGCAATCTGGCCGAAATGCCGCCGGATGCGGTGCTGGCGCAGGCGGCGATTGCACAGGAAAGGATACTTAAAGTCATGTCAGCCCACGTCACCATCCAGCCAAGCGGCCACGAATTCTTTGTGGAGGGCAACGACACGCTGCTCGATGCCGCGCTGCGCAACGGGGTTTCGCTCAACTACGGCTGCAGCAACGGCAACTGCGGCGACTGCAGGGCGCGGCTGGTGTCGGGCGAGGTGAAAAAAGTCCGCGCGCATGATTATGTGCTGAAGCAGGCCGACAAGGACGCCGGAGTGATCTTGCTGTGCGCCTATGTGCCGGTGAACGATGTGGTGATCGAGGCCAATGTGGCGGGCGCGCACGACATTCAGATGCAGCGGCTCGGCGCCAAGGTCAAGTCGGTGGAAATGTTCAATTCGCAGATGGCCGCGTTGCATGTCCTGACGCCGCGCAGCCAGCGCTTGCGGTATCTCGGCGGGCAAAGCATCGAGGTGTCGATCGATGGCGCGCGCGGGCGCTACGCCATTGCCAGCTGCCCGTGCGAAGACCGCAACATCGAACTGCAGATTCCGCGTCGCCCCGGCGATGCGTTCGCCGAGGCCGTGTTCACCACGCTGAAAGCCGGCGATGCGGTGGCGCTGGAAGGACCGTTCGGCGAGTTCGTGCTGGACGAGGATTCGCCGCGGCCGGCGATTTTCCTCGCCTTCGGCGTAGGCTTCGCGCCGATCAAGAGCCTGATCCAGCACGCCATGTCGCTGGAACTGGCCGAATCGATGGACCTGCACTGGCTGGCCGACGCAACCGGGCATTACCAGGACAACCTGTGCCGCACCTGGGCCGATGCGCTGGACAATTTCAACTACGTGTCTCACGCGCCGACCGACGACCTGGAAACCGTGCTGAAAAGCATCGTGGTGGACTATCCCGATCTGCACCGCTTCGACGTCTATGCGGCGGGCACCGCGGCGCAGCTGGAACTGGCGCGCGCGCATTTCGTGCGCCAGGGCTTGCCGGAGGTACGCTGGTTTGCGGGGGCGACGGATATTTATTGAGCCGGCGCGGATGAGCGCGAAGGCGCCGACGGCGCGGCCGTTTCGCATGGCTTTCCGCTCCGAGCCCGGGCGCGTTCGGTGAACAGCCGAACGGGGCGGCTGCCGGGCCGGCATTCGTGTTTTGGAATGCGGGTTCGGTAATGCTGCGGATCCTGCTTTATCTGTGGGCGTTGCCGGTGACGCTGTTCGGCATGCTGGTTGCGCTGATCGCGCGCAGCAGCGGCGGCGTGCTGCATCGGGTCGACGGTGTGCTGGAGGCCGCCGGCGGCTGGCCGGCGCGGGTGCTGCAGCGCGGTTTCCCTTTCAGCGGATCGGTTGCCGCGATGACCTTGGGGCATGTGGTGATCGGGGTGTCGTTGGCTGCCCTGACTGCGACCCGGGCCCACGAGCGGGCGCATGTCAGGCAGTTCGAGCGCTGGGGAATACTGCTGCTGGTGCTGTATCCGCTGGCCGGCTTGCTTGCCTGGGCGCGCGGCGGCAACCCTTACCGCGATAATCTGTTTGAACGCGAGGCGCGGGCGGCGGAGCGCGCTGCGCGGAATGCCCCGCAACCGCCGGCCTCAGCCGGGACTCACTCCACCGGGCGGTGAGATCCTTCACCGGGATCGCCGGTGTCGGGGTCGATCCAGTCCGAGATCCCCAGTTCATCCTCGGCTTCGGCCACGGTTTCGCCGGGCTCATAGTCGCTGTCGGCGTTGTATTCCATGTCCTGCACCGCTTCCAGCAGACTGCCGAAGGGACCGTATTCTTCGCCGCTTTCGGCATCGGTCCAGTAGCAGCCGTCGGGCCGCTCGATGATGCGGGTGTGGTCGTAGTCGGCAGGCGTTTCGGGTATGGCATGTTTCATGATGCGTCCTCCGTGCCTTGACTATAGGGCGTGAAACCAGACGGGGCAAGCCGGGTTCAGGGCGCGCGTCCGATCAGCGCCAGCCCCAGCAGCGCGGCCATCATCAGCGCCAGATGCGCCCAGCTCCACAGGCGGAAATGACGCGCCAGCGAGCCGACCTCGCGGTTGGCGATGAGGAACGGACGGCCATGCGCCGGCTTGCGCATGAGGTGGATGCCGTCTTGCAGGCGGATGTCGAGATGGATGCGGTCGACTTCGTCGGATGCGGCCTGGCGCGCGCATTCCCATTCCGCCAGGCTGATTTCGCCGTCGCGATCGGCATCGAAACGCGCCAGCAGGGCGGTCTTGTCCTGCTTCCATTCCGCCAGCAGCGTGGCAAGATCCATTTTCTTATCGAGCACGGCGTTGGGGCCGCCGAGGGTGACATGCTCGCCGATGACATAAATCGTCTCGCCTTCGATCAAGGTCCATTCGGTCTTGCGGTAGCTGCCCGACGTCGCAACCTGCTTGCGCGAGGTGAGGATTTCCGCGCCGTCGGGGTCGACCAGCAGGCGGCCGCTGCCGTCGTCCACGCCAAAGGTGTCGTGCGACGTGCCGGATTCGACTTGTTCCCAGCGGTCGCCGTCTTTGCGTTCGATGCGGTAGCGGTACCACAGGCAGGGCAGCCCGCTGACCGGGCTGACCAGACCGACGCCCGGCGGCTGCCGGCCGCGACCGACAAGCTCGATGTAGCCCTGCGGCGCAGAGGCGATGCGCGAGGTCGGCGTATCCGCCACCGTGCGATGGCGCTTGAGGTTGGCATACCACGCCCAGCAACTGGTCAGTCCGATCAGCACCAGGGTGATTTGCCAGCCGGCACGCGATTGCAGCTTGAAGCCGAGCAGCAGAATGAGCAGATTGCCGCCGCCCAGCGCGAGGTTGGCGTAGTCGTGCCGCCATTCGGGCGCCCAGCGAAACATCAGTTATTGAACAGCTGTTTGAGATCGACGTCTTTCTTCTCTGTGGCCGCAAAGCGCAGCAGCGGAAACTGGTGGAAGCCGAACAGGCGCGCGACGACGGTGTCGGGGAACTGTTCGACGCGCACGTTGTTGACGTTCACCGAATCGTTGTAGAACTCGCGGCGGTCGGCGATGGCGTTTTCCAGGCCGGTGATGCGCGCCTGCAGATGCTGGAAGGTTTGGTTGGTCTTCAGCTCGGGATAGGCCTCGGCGACGGCGAACAGATTGCCCAGACCGGTCCGCAGCGCATTTTCGGCCTGTCCCAGCGCGGCAATGTTGTGGGATTCACGCGCATTCGCCACCTGGTTGCGCGCCTGCATCACCTTTTCCAGCGTCTCCTGCTCGAACTGCATGTACTGCTTGCAGGTCTCGACCAGCTTGGGCAGCTCGTCGTGGCGCTGTTTGAGCAGGATGTCGATGTTCGCCCAGGCCTTGCCGACGTTGTGTTTCAGGGTGACCAGTTGATTGAAGACGAAGATGCCGAAGACGGCGAGTAGTGCGAATACGATCAGAAGAAGCAGGCCGCCGGACATGATGCGCTCCAGAAAATTGGGTCGCAGAAATAGCGGATGAAGGGCGTTTAACTTGAGCGTGCCGCCGTCAAATTCGCGCCGCGAGGACGGCCGCGATTTCGTCGTCGTCGAGCCGGAGCGGGTTGGTTTTCATGCTGCTGCCGCGGCTGTCGGCGACGATGCGCGGGATATCCGCGTGCTGCACGCCGTAATGCGCCAGCAGCGGCAGCTTGAGTTCGCGCGTCCAGGCTTCCAGGATGTCGATCAGAGCGGCGTGCGACGCATCCCGTTCCAGTTTTCCCTGTTTGCTCAGCAGACGCCCCACCTGGGCGTATTTTTCCAGCGCCGGATGAGCGGGCTCGCGTGCGCGCAGGGCTTCGATATTGATGCGCGTGGCCGTCGCCACCAGCGTGCCGCACGCGACACCATGCGGAATCGGGAAAAATGCCCCCAGCGGCGCGGCCAGTCCATGCACCGAGCCGAGCCCGGCTTGTGCCAGCGTGATGCCTGACACCAGCGCCGCATAGGCCATCCGCGCGCGCGCCGTCGCGTCGCCAGCGTCGGCATGCAGAGCCAGCAGGCCGTCGCGCGCGGCTTTCATGCCGCCCCAGGCGAGCGAATCGGTCAACGGCGAGGCACGGCGTGACACATAGGACTCCAGCAGTTGGGTGAAGGCATCCATGCCATTCGCCGCGATGACGGCGGGCGGGCAGGTGGCCAGCAGGTCCGGATCGACCAGCGCATATTCCGCCACCAGCTTCTCGTCGCGGAAGGATTTTTTGAAGCCACCCACGCCCTGGCGGCTCAATACCGCATTCTTGGTCGCTTCCGAACCGGTGCCGGCGGTGGTCGGCACGGCAATGAACGGAGTGGACGGACCAGCATAAGTAAGCTCGGGTCCCACCCCTTCCAGGTGATCCATGACCGAGTTGCCGGGCTTGAGCAGGCCGGCAATCGCCTTGGCGGCATCCAGCGCGCTGCCGCCGCCGATTCCTATAACCGCATCAATGGGTTCCGCCCGCAAGGCGCGCACGGCTTCGTCCACCATCTCGGGCGAGGGCTCGCACGAGATGGCCAGGTGGCGCCATGAAATGCCTTGCGCTTTCAGCCCGGTTGTCAGGTTTGCCCAGAACGGCGAATGCTTGAGCGAACCGGCGCCGGTCACGAGCAGCGCACATGGCCCATATTGGTTGGCTATTAACGGCAGTCTGGCCAGTACCCCCGAGCCGAACTCGATGCGCGGCAAGCGCGACAGGGTGAAATCAGCGATGTGCACAAGCGTTTCTCGATAAAACAGCGACGTCTGAATGGTAGCGGCTTTGGCGATGGGCTGTCTGCACAATAAATGTGCTGATTTTCCGGTCATGCCATGCCTTATCTGGTTTTTCCCTGGGCTGCCCGAACGAGAGCGGTCTTTCCAGTCGTTTGAAAACATTGGGAATGTTGACTTCTTGGCATGCTGGTTTGTTCGATGGGGCGTGTAAGTGTTGACGCGGCCGGACACGCTTTGCTATAGTTCCGCTTCTCGATTGACGCGGTTTCATTGCGACAGGCGCGGGGTGGAGCAGTCTGGCAGCTCGTCGGGCTCATAACCCGAAGGTCGTAGGTTCAAATCCTGCCCCCGCAACCATTTCGAAATA
>NCIH01000089.1:0-10962 GCA_002281975.1 Hydrogenophilales bacterium 17-64-11
TGCTTGATGCCGAGCGAGATGCGCTCGCGCTCGAGGTCGATGCCCAGCACCACGGCTTCCACGTCCTGGCCCTTGCGGAAGTTGCGCACGGCTTCTTCGCCAGGCGTGCTCCACGACAGGTCGGACAAGTGAACCAGACCGTCGATGCCGCCCGGCAGGCCGATGAACACGCCGAAGTCGGTGATCGACTTGATCGCGCCGCTGACCTTGTCGCCCTTCTTGTGGTTCATCGAGAAATCTTCCCACGGGTTCGACTTGCACTGCTTCATGCCCAGCGAGATGCGGCGCTTGTCTTCGTCGATGTCGAGCACCATGACTTCGACTTCGTCGCCCAGCTGCACGATCTTCGAGGGGCTGACGTTCTTGTTGGTCCAGTCCATTTCGGAGACGTGCACCAGGCCTTCGATGCCCTCTTCGATTTCGACGAACGCGCCGTAGTCGGTCAGGTTCGCGACCTTGCCGAACATGCGGGTGCCCTGCGGATAGCGGCGTGCGATGCCGACCCACGGATCGTCGCCCAGCTGCTTGATGCCGAGCGAGACGCGGTTCTTCTCGGTGTCGTAGCGCAGGATCTTGGCTTCCAGTTCCTGGCCGACGTGCACCACTTCGGACGGATGCTTGACGCGGCGCCAGGCCATGTCGGTGATGTGCAGCAGGCCGTCGATGCCGCCCAGGTCGACGAACGCGCCGTAGTCGGTGATGTTCTTCACCACGCCCTTGACGATGGAGCCTTCCTTCAGGTTCTCCATCATCGCTTCGCGGTCGGCACCCATGGTCTCTTCCAGCACGGCACGGCGCGACACCACGACGTTGTTGCGCTTGCGGTCGAGCTTGATGACCTTGAATTCCATTTCCTTGTATTCGAAGGGCGTGGTGTCCTTGACCGGACGCATATCCACCAGCGAACCCGGCAGGAAGGCGCGCAGACCGCCCACCAGCACCGTCAGGCCGCCCTTGACCTTGCCCTGCACCATGCCGGTGACGATGCGGCCTTCGTTCATCGCTGCTTCCAGGTCCAGCCACGCTGCCAGTTTCTTGGCGCGCTCGCGCGACAGCTTGGTCGCGCCGAAACCGTCTTCGATCGACTCGATGGCGACCGAAACGAAATCGCCGATCTTGGCTTCGATTTCGCCCTGGTCGTTCTTGAACTCTTCGAGGGGAATCAGGCTCTCGGACTTGAGGCCGGCGTTCACCGTCACGAAATTGTGGTCGATATCGATGATTTCAGCGGTGATGACTTCGCCCTGGCGCATTTCCTGGTGCGAGAGGGACTCCTCGAACAGGGCGGCAAAGCTTTCCATGGAAGCGGGGGCGGAAGAAGCGATAGCAGTAGACATTAAAAAACCTTCATTTCCGTCGGTAAGGACGGGGTTGGTTGCACATCGTCAGCCAGCGGGCACGGGCCGACACGAATCGAAATCAAGCTTGATGCATTACTTGCCGCGGTAGTGGCTCAGCACCGCCTGCACCGCCGGCTCGATACCCATCCGGGTCGTGTCGAGCAATAGCGCATCCGGCGCGGGTTTCAGCGGCGCAACGGCGCGATCGATATCGCGCGCGTCGCGCGCCAGCATATCCGCAACAAGGGTCGGTAGACTAGCAGGGTTTCCCTTTTCGATCAACTGCTTATACCGCCGCTCGGCACGTGCCTCGGCGCTGGCGGTGAGGAAGACTTTGGCCGTCGCATCGGCGAACACCACCGTGCCCATGTCGCGTCCGTCGGCCACCAGCCCGGGCGCCTGACGGTAGGCGCGCTGGCGGTCGAGCAGCGCCGCGCGCACCGCCGGCAGCGCCGCCACTTTCGACGCGCCGTCGCCCACCGCCTCGGCACGGATCGCGTCGGTGACATCCTCTCCCGCCAGCCACACCGTGCCGTCGCGGAATGCCGCCGGCAGGGTGGCCGCCAGTTGCGCCACGCGGGCCGCATCGTCGAGCGCCACGCCATGGCGCATCGCCGACAGCGCGGTCAGCCGGTACAGCGCGCCGCTGTCGAGGAAATGGAAGCCGAGCGCAGCAGCGACCCGCTCGGCCACGGTGCCTTTGCCCGACGCCGAGGGACCGTCGATGGTGATGACGGGGATGGGGGGCGGCGTCACTGGGCAATCCCCGCAAAAACCCTGAAATACTCGGGGAAGGTCTTGTTCACGCACGCCGGGTCGTTGATGCGCACCGGCACGCCGCCGAGCGTCACCAGCGACAGGCACATCGCCATGCGGTGGTCGTCGTAGGTGTCGATGACGGCATTGGGGATCAGGTGTTCCGGCGGCGCGATGCGGATGTAATCCGCGCCCTCCTCCACCGTCGCGCCGACCTTGCGCAGTTCGGCCGCCATCGCCGCGATGCGGTCGGTTTCCTTGACCCGCCAGCTGGCGATGTTGGTCAGCGTGGTCGTGCCGTCGGCAAACAGTGCCGCCACCGCCAGCGTCATCGCGGCGTCGGGAATGTGGTTGCAATCGAGGTCGACCGCCTTGAGCCGGCCCGACTTGGGCGCGCGCGCCTCGATCCAGTTCGGCCCCATTTCGATCCGCGCCCCCATCAACGCCAGCGCATCGGCAAAGCGCACGTCGCCCTGCACGCTGTCGCGGCCGACGCCCTCCACCCGCACCGGGCCGCCGCCGATGGCGCCCGCGGCGAGAAAATAGGATGCCGACGAGGCATCGCCTTCCACCCAGATTTCGCCGGGGCTCCGGTAGCGCGCCGCCGCCGGCACGCCAAAGCGCTGCCAGTCGTCGCGCGCGATCTCCACGCCAAAGCGGCGCAGCATCGCCAGCGTGATGCCGATGTAGGGTTTGGAAATCAGCTCGCCCACGACCTCGATGGTGGTGTCGCGCTGGCGCAGCGGCAGCGCCATCAGGAGGCCGGTGAGGAACTGGCTCGACACATTGCCGCGTACCTCGGTGGTGTCGCCGGCGATTTCTGCGGGATGAATCTTCAGCGGCGGAAAGCCTTCCTCGCCGAGATAGTCGATGTGCGCCCCTAGCCGCCGCAAGGCGTCGACCAGATCGCCGATCGGCCGCTCGTGCATGCGCGCCACACCTTTCAGCCCATACTCGCCGCCCGCCAGCGCGCACGCGGCAGTCAGCGAACGGAACGCCGTCCCGGCATTGCCCAGGAACAGTTCGGCCTGCTTGACCGGAAACGCGCCGCCGACGCCGGTAATCTCGTAATCGTCGGAATCGCTCACCCGCGCCACGCCGACGCCCAGCGCGCGCAGGGCGTCGAGCATCACCCGGGTGTCGTCGGAGTCGAGCAACGCCCGCACGATCGTTGTGCCCCGTGCCAGCGCCGCCAGCAGCAGCACACGGTTGGAAATGCTTTTGGAGCCGGGCAGGCGCACCGTACCGCGCGCCGCGCTGGATGCGGGCAAGTCGAGAAAGTCCATCAGAGATCCTGTTTTTTCATCCAGTTTTCACGCGCATTGCGGGCGCGTGAAAACAATTTCAGCAAGGCATCTGCGTCTTCGCTGGCCACGGTCTGTCGCAGGGTCTGCAAAGCGGCAAGGTAGGCGTCCAGTTCGGTCAGCACCGCCCCACGGTTGGCCAGCGCAATGTCGCGCCACATCTCGGGGCTGCTGCCGGCAATACGGGTGAAATCGCGAAAACCGCTGGCGGCAAAGCGGAAGAAGATATCGCCATCGGCGCGCTGGGCGAGTTCATCCACCAGCGCAAACGCCGCCAGATGCGGCAGATGGCTCACCGCGGCAAACACGCGATCGTGCAGGTCGGCGTCCAGCATCTCGATCTGCGCCCCGGCCGCTTCCCACAGCGCCTTGACGGTGGATAGCGCGCTGGCGCGGATATCGGCTTGCGGCGTCAGCACCACTTTCTTGCCTTGGTACAGGTCGACGCACGCGGCGCCGGGGCCGCTCCGCTCGGAACCGGCGATCGGGTGGCCGGGCACGAAATCGGCGAAATGCTCGCCCAGTGCCGTGCGCGCCGCCGCGACCACGTTGGCCTTGGTGCTGCCGGCATCGGTGACGATGGCACCGGGTTTCAAGTGCGGCGCAAGCTGTTGCAGCACGGCTCCGGTCTCGCCCACCGGCAGCGCCAGCAGGATGCAATCGGCCTGGCCGGCCTGCGCCCAATCGGCCACGTGATCAATCAAGCCGAGCTCACGCGCGACCGTGAGCCGCGCCGGATTCCGTCCGACCCCCAGCACCTCGCGCACCGCCCCGGCCTGTTTCAGCGCCAACGCAAACGATCCGCCGATCAGGCCGACGCCGACGACGGCAAGCTTGTCGACGATCACAGGCAGGCTCTCAGGGCGTCGAGGAAGCGGGCATTCTGGCCTGCCAGGCCCACCGACACCCGCAAAAAATCGGGCAGGCCGTAATTGTCGACCGGCCGCACGATCACGCCGCGCTTCAGCAATTCGGCATTGATCCGCGCGGCAGCGCCGACCTTGGCCAGCAGGAAATTACCTTTCGACGGCACGGTTTCGATACCCATTTCGGCCAGCCCTGCCACCAGTTGCGCCATGCCGGCGGTGTTCAATGCGTAGCTGCGCGCCAGAAACGCCGCATCGCCGAGCGCCGCTTCGGCTGCGGCGAGTGCAGGCGCGTTGACGTTGAAGGGCTGGCGCACCCGGTTCAGCAGATCGATCACAGCGGCGCTGCCCAGGCCGTAGCCGACGCGCAATCCGGCCAGGCCATACGCCTTGGAAAAGGTGCGGCTGATCAGCAGATTGGGAAAGCGCGCCAGCCAGGTCGTGGTGTCGCAGCGCTCGGCCGGCGGCAGGTATTCGCCGTAGGCCTCATCCAGCACCACCAGCACCTGCGGCGGCACGGTTTCGAGGAAGGCCTCGATCTGCGCCCACGGCAGGAAAGTGCCGGTCGGGTTGTTGGGGTTGGCGATCCACAGCACCCGCGTGTCGTCGCGGATCGCCGCGCGCATGGCTTCGAGATCGTGGCCGTAATCCCTCGCCACCACCTCGATGCATGCCGCCCCCGCGGTCAGCGTGGCGATGGGATAAACGGCGAACGCATGCTGCGCATACACCGCCGACGCAGCCGGGCCGAGAAACGCGCGCGCAGCCATGTCCAGCACATCGTTCGAGCCGTTGCCCAGCACGATCTGATCGGCCGCGACGCCCAGCTTCGCCGACAGCCTCGCCTTCAGCGCAAAGCCGGCACCGTCGGGATACAGGGCCATGTCGTGCAGCGCATCCTGCGCCGCAACCAGTGCGGCGGGGCTGGGGCCGAGCGGGTTTTCGTTCGACGCCAGCTTGACGATGTCGGCCTCGTCCAGCCCCAGTTCGCGCGCGAGCTCGGAAATGGGCTTGCCGGGGCGATAGGGGGCGACGGCGCGAATGTGGGCGGGAGCGAGATCGCAACAATTCATGACTGTGCAGCGGGGTAGGAACCGAGAATCTTGAGGAAGGCGGCGCGCGACTCGATTTCGGCGAGCGTGGCGGCGAGTTTGGCGTCCTGCCGATGGCCTTCGCAGACGACGAAGAAGAGATATTCCCAGTTGGCCGAACGCGCCGGACGCGATTCGAGCTTGCTCATGGAAACCCCGGCATCAGCCAGCGGTTGCAGCAATTTGACGATGGCGCCGGGCTGATTGTGCACACCGACGACGAGCGAGGTCTTGTCGCAACCGGACGGAGCGGCATCGGTCGGCGCCAGGACAAGAAAACGGGTGGTATTGCTGGCCTCGTCCTCGATGCGCGCTTCGACGATGGCAAGGCCATACAACTCCGCGGCCGCATCGCTGCCCAGCGTGGCGGCATCGGGCTCTGCAGCGGCACGCCGCGCGCCTTCGCTGTTGCTGACGACGCTCACCCGCTCGGCCCGGGGCAGATGCCGGTTGAGCCAGTTCTGGCACTGTGCGAGCGACTGGGCGTGGCCATAGACGCGGTCGATGCCCTCCAGGCCCGCGCTTTTGCGCATCAGATTCTGGTGGATCGGCAGCATGATCTCGCCGCAGATCCTGAGCGGGCTGGCGACGACCAGATCGAGCGTGCGCGCAATCGCACCCTCGGTGGAATTTTCCACCGGCACCACGGCAAAATCGGCACGTCCGGTTTCGACGGCGCGGAAACAGGCGTCGATATCGGCTTCGGCAACCGTCTCGACGGCATGGCCGAAGTGCTTGTAGGCGGCCGCCTGGCTGAAGGTGCCGGCCGGGCCCAGGTAGGCCACGCGGATGTCCTGTTCCAGCGCCCGGCAGGCCGACATGACTTCACGGATCAGGCGCTCGACGGTGTCGCCGTCGAGCGGTCCCGGATTGCTTTCGCGCAGGCGGCGCACGATCTGGGCTTCACGCTCGGGGCGATAGATTTTTTCGCCCTTCTTGGCGCGCCCGACCTGTTGGGCTATGCCCGCGCGCTCCGATACCAGCTTGAGGATCGCGTCGTCGATCGTGTCGATGCGCGCGCGCAGCGACTTCAGCGCATCGTCCATCATGCCGGCAAGTTGCGCACGGCAAGCACGCCGGAAATGGCAGCCAGCTGCTGCATCACACCCGGGACCACTGCACTGTCCACATCGACCAGCGTATACGCCATCTCACCCTTGGACTTGTTGACCATGTTGTGGATGTTGAGCCCGGCCGCTGCCAGCACCGACGAAATCTGCCCCACCATGTTGGGCACGTTGGCATTGGCGATCGCTATGCGGAAAGCCGATTCGCGACCCATGCTGACGTTGGGGAAGTTGACCGAATTGAGGATGTTGCCGTTTTCCAGATAGTCGGCGAGCTGCTCCGCCACCATTACCGCGCAGTTTTCCTCGGCTTCCTCGGTGGAGGCGCCGAGGTGCGGCAGCGCGACGACCTTGGCGTGGCCCTTCAGCGCATTGGCCGGGAAGTCGCAGATGTAGGCGTGCAGTTTGTTGGCGTCGAGCGCCTCGATCGCCGCGGCGTTATCGACCACCCCTTCGCGCGCAAAATTCAGCAGCACGGCATCGGGACGCATCGCGCCGATGCGCTGGGCATTGATGAGATTACGGGTGGCGTCGATCAGCGGCACATGCAGGCTGACGAAGTCCGCCACGCGCAGCACGTCTTCGACGTTCTCCGCGCGCTTGACCTGCGATGGCAGGCGCCACGCGGCATCGACCGTGATCGCCGGATCATAGCCGACCACATGCATGCCCAGCTTGATCGCGGCTTCGGCCACGTAGGAGCCGATGGCGCCCAGGCCGATTACGCCCAGCGTGCGGCCGGGCAATTCGCTGCCGGCAAACTGCTTCTTGCCGGCTTCGGTCGCCTTGTGCTGTTCTTCGTCGGTCCCACTCAGGCCTTCGACGAAACGCAGCGCCGGCACCAGATTGCGTGCGGCAATCAGCATCCCGGCGATCACCAGTTCCTTCACCGCATTGGCGTTCGCGCCGGGTGCGTTGAACACCGGCACCCCGCGCTCCGACAGCTTCTTCACCGGGATGTTGTTGGTGCCGGCACCGGCACGTGCGACCGCCTGCACCGAGACCGGAATCTCCATCCCGTGCATGTTGGCCGAACGCACCAGAATGCCGTCCGGCTCGGCGATGTCGCCGCCGACGGTGTAATGCTCGGGCAGGCGCGCCAGTCCCTTCGCGGAGATGGCGTTCAGGGTCAGAATTTTGCGCGGCGCAGCCATGGCGATCACCCCTGCTGTTTTTCGAATGCGTCCATGTAGTCGACCAGCGCACGCACGCCTTCGAGCGGCATGGCGTTGTAGATCGAGGCGCGCATGCCGCCGACCGAGCGGTGGCCTTTCAACTGGATCAGGCCGCGGTCCTTGGCGCCCTTGAGGAAGGCCTCGTCGAGAGCCGCGTCTTTCAGCGTGAACGGCACGTTCATCAACGAACGGTTGTCCTGCGCCACCGGCGAATTGTAGAAGCCGGTCGAATCCAGCTTGCCATACAGCAGGCCGGCTTTTGCGCGGTTGGTCTTTTCCATCGCCGTGAGGCCGCCATTCTTCTTCAGCCACTTGAACACCAGCCCCGCCGTGTACATGGCGAAGGTCGGCGGCGTGTTGTACATCGAGTCGTTGTCGGCGTGGATCTTGTAGTCGAACATGGTCGGCGTGCCTTTCAGCGTCTCGCCGATCAGGTCGTCGCGCACGATGACGATGGTCAGTCCGGCCGGGCCGATGTTCTTCTGCGCGCCGGCGTAGATCAGGCCGAATTTCGACACGTCGATCGGGCGCGACAGGATGGTCGACGACATGTCGGCCACCAGCGGCACGCTGCCGGTCTCGGGCGTCCAGAAGATTTCCACACCGCCGATGGTTTCGTTCGGCGTGTAGTGGACGTAGGCGGCATCGGGATCGAGCTTCCACGCCTCCTGTGCCGGCGCGTAGCTGAAGTTCCTGTCCTCGCTCGACGCCACCACGTTCACCGCGCCGTATTTCTTGGCTTCCTTGATGGCCTTCTTCGACCACTCGCCGGTGTTCAAGTAATCGGCGGAAGCTTTGCCGCGCAAGAGGTTCATCGGCACCATGGCGAACTGGCTCGACGCGCCGCCCTGCAGGAACAGCACCTTGTAGTTGGCGGGAATGCCCATCACCTCTCGCAGGTCGGCTTCGGCCTCGGCGGCGATGCCCATGAATTCCTTGCCGCGGTGGCTCATTTCCATCACCGACATGCCGGAGCCGTGCCAGTCGACCAGTTCGGCCTGCACCTGTTGCAATACGTCCCTGGGCAGCACGGCCGGGCCGGCGCTGAAGTTGTAGATCGTCATGCTTTAATCCCCCAATTCCTCTTCGTTGTCGGTTTCAGCCACTTTTTCCAGGCTGATCAAAGTCTCGCCCTTGTCCAGGTTGATCAGCGTGACGCCCTGCGTCGCGCGGCTCATCGCCCGGATTTCCTTGACGCGGGTGCGGATCAGCACGCCGCCGGTGGTGATCAGCATGATTTCGTCGTCTTCCTTCACCAGCGTTGCCGCCACGACCTTGCCGTTGCGCTCGCTGGTCTGGATCGCGATCATGCCCTGCGTCGCGCGCGCATGGCGCGTGTATTCGGCGATCGGCGTGCGCTTGCCGTAGCCATTCTCGGTCGCGGTCAGCACGAAATCGTTCTCGTCTTCCGCCACCAGCAGCGAAATCAGCTTCTTGCCCTTGGCGAGCTTCATGCCGATCACGCCGCGCGCGGTGCGGCCCATCGGGCGCACGTCGTTCTCGTCGAAGCGCACCGCCTTGCCGCCGTCGGAGAACAGCATCACGTCGTGGCGGCCGTCGGTGATCGAGGCGCCGATGAGGAAATCGCCCTCGTCCAGCCCCACCGCGATGATGCCCGCGGTGCGCGGACGCGAGAAATCGGACAGCGGCGTTTTCTTGACGATGCCGTTGCTGGTCGCCATGAAGACGTATTGATCGTCGTCGAAGGTCTTGACCGGCAGCAGTGCGTTGATTTTCTCGCCGTCTTCCAGCGGCAGCAGGTTGACGATCGGCTTGCCGCGCGCGTTGCGTCCGCCCTGCGGCACGTTGTAGACCTTGAGCCAGTAGAGCCGGCCGCGGTTGGAGAAGCAGAGGATGTAGTCGTGGGTGTTGGCGATGAACATCTTCTCGATGAAGTCCTCGTCCTTGGTGCCCGCCGCCTGCTTGCCGCGCCCGCCGCGCTTCTGCGCGCGGTAGTCGTCGATCGGCTGCGACTTCATGTAGCCGCCGTGCGACAGCGTCACCACCATCTCCTCCGGCTTGATCAGGTCCTCCATCGACATGTCCTGCGCGTTCTCGACGATGGCCGAACGGCGCGCGTCGCCGAACTGATCGCGGATCTGGGTCAACTCCTCGCGGATGATCTGGGTGATGCGCGCCGGGTTGGCGAGGATGTCGAGCAGGTCGGCGATCTTCGCCATGATCTCCTTGTACTCGCCGATGATTTTGTCGGATTCCAGATTGGTCAGGCGCTGCAGCTGCATTTCCAGGATGCGCTGCGCCTGGATTTCGGACAGGTGGTAGCCGTCGGCGTGCAGGCCGAACTCGGGGCCGATGTTCACCGGGCGCGAGAACTCGGGGTCGATGCGGGCCAGCATTTCCTCGACCATCGCCGACTTCCAGGCGCGGCCGAGCAGGCGCTCCTTGGCGATGACCGGGGTTTCCGACGACTTGATCAGCTCGACGATCTCGTCGACGTTGGCCAGCGCCACCGCCAGGCCTTCGAGAATGTGGCCGCGTTCGCGCGCCTTCCTGAGATCGAACACGGTGCGGCGGGTGACGACCTCGCGACGATGGCGCAGGAAGGCGTCGAGCATCTCCCGCAGGTTGAGCAACCGGGGTTGCCCGTCGATCAGCGCCACCATGTTCATGCCGAAGGTGTCCTGCATCTGCGTCTGCTTGTACAGATTGTTCAGGATCACGTCGGCATTCTCGCCGCGCTTCAGCTCGATGTAGACGCGCATGCCGGACTTGTCGGACTCGTCCCTGAGGTCGGCGATGCCGTCGATCTGCTTTTCGCGCACCAGCTCGCCGATTTTTATCAACAAATTGGCCTTGTTCACCTGGTAGGGCAGCTCGTCGATGATGATGGCCTGCTTGCCGCCGGCCTTGTCGAGATCCTCGATGTGGCAGGTGGCGCGCATCACCACGCGGCCGCGCCCGGTGCGGTAGCCGTCGCGCACGCCGGAGAGGCCGTAGATGATGCCGGCGGTCGGGAAGTCGGGCGCCTTGACGATCGCGATCAGCGACTCGATGTCGATCTCGGGATCGTCCAGCAGCGCAAACAGCGCGGTGCAGATGTCGGTGAGGTTGTGCGGCGGAATGTTGGTCGCCATGCCCACCGCAATGCCGGACGAGCCATTGATCAGCAGGTTGGGAATCTTGGCCGGCAGCACCAGCGGCTCATGCTCGGAACCGTCGTAGTTGGGGCCGAAATCGACCGTTTCCTTGTCGAGGTCGGCCAGCAGTTCGTGTGCGATCTTCGCCATGCGCACTTCGGTGTAGCGCATCGCCGCCGCGTTGTCGCCGTCGACCGAGCCGAAGTTGCCCTGGCCGTCGATCAGCGGGTAGCGCAGCGAGAAATCCTGCGCCATCCGCACCATG
>NCIH01000090.1:0-10935 GCA_002281975.1 Hydrogenophilales bacterium 17-64-11
TTTTGGTCATCATGCACGTGGGCGCGGCCCTGCAGCACCACTTCATCGAACGCCGGCCTTTCCTGCAGCGCATGGGCTGGAATAAACAGGAGCGCGCATGAAACGCAATCTGACGAGTTTGAGCTTGTTCACGCTGCTTGCGGCGTTTGCCGCGCCGGCGGCGCATGCGGTGGAATACCGCACGGTCTTGCCGAAGCAGAGCAGCATCGGCTTCGAGTTCCGCCAGATGGGCGTGCCGGTGCAGGGCGGCTTCAAGCGCTTTGCGGCGCAGATGGCTTTCGACCCGGCCAAACCCGAAGCCGCCAGCGCGAAGATCGAGATCGATCTGGCCAGCATCGACGCCGGCTCGCCCGAGGCCGACGACGAATCCGCCGGCAAGCTGTGGTTCAACCGCAGCGCCTATCCGAAAGCGACTTTCGTTTCCAGCCAGATCCGCCCGCTGGGCAACAACCGCTACGAAATGCGCGGCACGCTCACGCTCAAAGGCAGAAGCCGCGAGATGGCCGTGCCGGTGACGTTCGCCCCCGGCACGGCGGCCGCCACGTTCGACGGCACGTTCGTCCTCAAGCGCCTGGATTTCGGCATCGGCGAAGGCATGTGGGCCGACGTCGCCACTGTCGCCAACGAAGTCAAGGTGAAATTCCGCATTGCCGCCACCGGCAACTAACCCGTTGTTCATTCTTCCCAAGGAGCTTTGCATGAAACGTCTTGCCACCCTCGCCGCACTTGTTGCCTTCGCCACAACTGCCCAGGCCGCGCCCGAAACCTTCGTCATCGACAACAGCCACACCTACCCGCATTTCAGCTACAACCACCTCGGCTTCTCCAACCAGACCCACAAATTCGACAAGACCAGCGGCAAGGTGGTGCTCGATCGCGCCGCGAAAGCCGGGTCGGCCATCGTGACCATCGACGCCACCTCGGTCAACACCGGCTATGCGCTGTTCAACGAACACCTCCGGGCCGCCGATTTCTTCGACACCGCCAAGTACCCGACGATCACGTTCAAGTCGGACAAGATGGCGTTCAGGGGCGATCAGCCGGTGAGCCTGGTGGGCGACCTGACGATCAAGGGCGTGACGAAACAGGTGACGCTCGACATCACCCACTTCAAGTGTCAGCCGCATCCGATGCTGAAAGTGGAAGCCTGCGGCGCCAACGCGACCACCCAAATCAAGCGTTCGGATTTCAACATGGGCAAGAATGCGCCCTACGTGAGCGACGAGGTGACGCTGGCCCTGGCGATCGAAGCGGTCAAAGCGCAGCCGGGCGCGCAATAAGACGGGCGGGACGGCCTCCGGTAAAATGCCGGTTTGGCCGTCCGGAACACCGCCCCGTGGAACCCCATCAACTCGAACTGCTTGCGCCCGCGCGCGATGCCGACATCGGCATCGCGGCCGTCGACCACGGCGCCGATGCGGTATACATCGGCGGCCCGTCGTTCGGCGCGCGCGCCGCGGCCTGCAACGAGATCGCCGATCTCGCGCGGCTGGTCGACCACGCGCACCGCTTCAACGCGCGCGTGTTCGTCACCCTCAACACCATCCTCGCCGACAACGAACTCGAGCCGGCGCGCCGGCAGATCCGGCAACTCTACGACGCCGGCGTCGACGCGCTCATCGTCCAGGACATGGGTCTGCTGGAACTCGACCTGCCGCCGATCCAGCTGCACGCCAGCACCCAGACCGACATCCGCACCCCGCAAAAGGCCCGCTTCCTGCAGGACGTCGGGCTCTCGCAAATCGTGCTGGCGCGCGAACTCGATCTGAAACAGATCGCCACCATCCGCGCTGCCACGCGGCCGGAAACCACGCTGGAGTTTTTTGTCCACGGCGCGCTGTGCGTCGCCTACAGCGGCCAGTGCTACATCAGCCACGCCCATACCGGGCGCAGCGCCAACCGCGGCGACTGCTCGCAGGCCTGCCGCCTGCCGTACCAGGTCACCGATATGGAAGGGCGCATCGTCGCGCACGACAAACACGTGCTGTCGATGAAGGACAACAACCAGAGCGCCAATCTCGAAGCGCTGATCGAAGCCGGCATCCGCAGCTTCAAGATCGAGGGCCGCTACAAGGACATGGGCTACGTGAAGAACATCACCGCCCATTACCGCACGCTGCTCGACCAGATCATCGAACGCCGCCCGGAATTCGCGCGCGCGTCTGCGGGTCGCACCACATTCGCCTTCACCCCCGACCCCGAGCAGAACTTCAACCGCGAATTCACCGACTACTTCGTCGGCGGCCGCCGCGACGACATCGGCGCGTTCGACACGCCGAAGAACCCCGGCCTGCCGATCGGGCATGTGAAGAAGGTCGGCGACAAATGGGTCGAGATCGACACCGATTCGCCCGGCACCGTGCTCAACAACGGCGACGGCCTGTGCTACTACACCTTGCAGAAAGAGTTGGCCGGGTTGGCGATCAACCGCGCCGAGCAAGTGGGCGAGGGGGTGTGGCGGGTGTACCCGAAAGATCCGCCGGCGGGCTGCAAGGACTTGCGTGCGGGCACGCAAGTCAACCGCAACCGCGACATGAACTGGATGCGCCTGCTCGACAGGCCTTCCAGCGAGCGCCGTATCGGGGTGTGGTTGCGGCTTGACGAAACCGCAGCCGGATTCGCGCTGACGCTGACCGACGAAGACGGCCACAGCGTCACGGAAGAAGCAGCGCATGCCAGGGAGCCGGCCAGGGATGCGGCCAAGGCCGAGGCCAGCTTGCGCGAGCACCTCGGCAAGCTTGGCGCTACACACTTTGCCCCGATGGGGATCGCGCTGGAACTGACGCAGCCCTGGTTCATCCCCGCGTCCTGCCTCAATGCCTTGCGCCGCGACGCCGTCGCCGCGCTGGAAGCCGCGCGTGCCGCGGCGTACCGGCGCCCTCCGCGCGCGCAGGCGGTCGAGCCGCCGGCGATTTACCCGGAGGACACGCTGACCTATCTCGCCAACGTCTACAACCACAAGGCGCGCGACTTCTATGCGAAGCACGGCGTCCGGGTCATCGCCGCCGCCTACGAGAGCCACGAGGAAACCGGCGACGTCTCGCTGATGATCACCAGGCACTGCGTGCGCTATTCGCTGAGTCTGTGCCCGAAGCAGGCCAAGGGCGTCACCGGCGTGCAGGGCACGCTGCGCGCCGCCCCGCTGACGCTGATCAACGGCAGCGAAAAACTCACCCTGCGTTTCGACTGCAAGGCGTGCGAAATGCACGTCGTCGGGAAACTGAAGCCGGCCATCGCCAAACGCAGCGTGCCGCTGGAATTTTATAAAACCGGCCCCAATCCGGCCGGGACACAGGGATGAGCCGGCCGGCGGTGGGCCCGGTAATTTGCTTATGGCGTACGCTGCGGCAGACTCTCCGCCAGTTTCACCATGAATGCCGCATGCTGCGCCTCGGCCTTCTGAAACGCCGCAATCAGCCGTTCGGCATCCCCGGTCAGGCGGCTTCCCGCAGGCCCGCTTTCGACGATCGGGCTGCCCCAGGCGGTGTTCATTGCATCGACGGCATCCCACGCGGCCTTGTAGCTCATTTTCATCGTCTTGGCAGCCTTGGAAATGGACCCGGTTTCGCGAATGCGCTGCAGCAGTTCGACGCGTCCGCGCCCGAGGAAGTTTCTGCCGTCCAGGGTCAGCCAGAAGCGGCCATCGGCCTTGAGCATGGAATTCATGGGTTCCAGTTTAACAAAGGGGCGGCGTAACAAACGACCATTGTTATCCCGCTGTAGGCGCCTAAAAATAAGGTTCTTAATCGAAGGAGATTGTCATGAAAAAAATACTTGCCGTGTGCGCGATGCTCTGCCTGCCGTTTTCTGCGCTGGCCGCGGAAAGCTACAGCGTGCTGTTCAAGACGCAGGGAACGTTCCAGGATGTGCGCGATTCGCTCCAGATGGCGATCGAGGGCAAGGGCCTGAAAATCACCAACACCAACAAGATTGCCGCGATGCTGGAGCGCACCGGCAAGGATATCGGCGAGACCCGGCTGGTGTACGAGAACGCCGAGCAGTTCGAATTTTGCAGCGCCACGATTTCACGCAAGATGATGGAGGCCGACCCGCACGCGATCATGATGTGCCCCTACAGCGTGGCGGTGTATACGATTCCCGGCGACAAGACGGTCTACATGGCCTACCGCAAGCCGGCCGCAACGAAAAATCCCGCGCTGGAAAAGGCGCTCGGCGAAGTCGAGAAGCTGCTCACCGAGATCATCAAGGACGCGATGTAAGCGCTTGACTCCGGGGCCGTCGGCCAGGGCGTGTTAACACTAATTTCGCGTCCGCGTTGCCGCGAGAAAGCGATGGATGCAAGGCGCGTCGCGCTGGCAAGGGCCATCCCTTACCAAGCGGCGCAACGCCGCAGACGCGCTTTCTCGGGGCAACCCGAAGGGACGGGCCGATTCGGGCGCATGCCTTTGTCGCGAGCCGCTTGCAGTGAACGACACTGCTGCGCGTCTCGCTTCGCGGCCTGCATCCCGAATCGGCCTCGTCGCGGGCGTGAAATTAGTGTCAACACGCCCTAGAATGCGCGCATGATGCCGCCCGTCGCGTTCCAGCCATGACCGCCTTCCTCGCCATCGGCCTGGGGGCGGCCATCGGCGCGTGGTTGCGCTGGGGGCTGGGGCTGTGGCTCAATCCGCTGTTTCCCGCGATGCCGCTCGGCACGCTGGCCGCCAACCTGATCGGCGGCTACTGCATCGGCCTGGTCATAGCCTGGTTTGCCGAGCATCCCGGCGTGCCGCCGGAAGCGCGGCTGTTCCTCATCACCGGCCTGCTCGGCGGGCTGACCACGTTTTCCACGTTTTCCGCCGAAGTCGTCTCTGCACTGATGCGCGGCCTGTGGCTTACCGGCGGTTCGATCGCGCTTGCCCACATGGCGGGCTCCTTCGTCGCCACCGGGCTGGGATTTTATTCACTGAGGCTTTTCAAATGAACACGGTCTGCCTGCAGGTGTTTGTCTCCGAAGCCAGCCGCCATCGCGGCAAGCCGACCTACGAATGGCTGCTCGATACCGCGAAAACACTGGGCATCGGCGGTGGCTCGGCATTTCGCGCGCTGGCCGGGTTCGGTCGCCACGGGCGCCGCGACGCGGGCTTTTTCGAGCTCGCGGGCGAGCTGCCGGTGGTGGTGGAATTCTTCGTCGAGGCGGCGATGGCCGACCGGCTGCTGGAGGCCATCGCCGCGGCGGAATTGAAACTGGTCTACGCCAGGCTGCCGGCCGAAATCGGCGTTACCGCCTAGGCGCGGCTTTAACGCGACCAGGCGTGTTCGACCACCTGATTCTGTTCGTCGCTTCGCTGGCGGCCAATTTCTTTTCGGCCCTGTCGGGCGGCGGAGCGGGGCTGATCCAGTTCCCCATGCTGATTTTTCTGGGGCTGCCGTTCGGCATTGCGCTGGCCACCCACAAGGTCGCCAGCGTGGCGCTCGGCCTGGGGGCGACGCTCAGGCACCTCAAGGAATCGCATCTCGAACGTCGTTTCTCGCTGCTCATCCTCGGCGCCGGCCTGCCCGGCGTAGTGCTCGGCGCGGCGACGATCCTGCATGTCCCCGAGCGCATCGCCACGCTGTCGCTGGGCTTGCTGACGCTCGGACTGGGGCTGTATTCGGTATTCAAGCCCCAGCTCGGGCTGGAGCACACGCCCAGGCACCGGCAGGGCGCGGCGCTGGCCGGCGGCATGGCCGGGCTCTTCATCGTCGGCTTCCTCAATGGCTCGATCACCAGCGGCACCGGGCTGTTTCTCACGATCTGGCTGATTCGCTATTTCGGGCTCGACTACACCCGCGCGGTGGCCTACACGCTGATCCTCTGCGGCCTGATATGGAACGGCACCGGCGCGCTGGTGCTGGGCGCGATCGGCACCGTGGCGTGGGACTGGATGCCGGCGCTGCTGGCAGGCTCGCTCATCGGCGGCTATCTGGGCAGCCACCTGGCGATCAAGAAAGGCAATCTGTGGATCAAGCGGGCGTTTGAAATCGTGACGATATTGATCGGCCTGAAACTGATCCTGGGCTGATCGCCAGCGGACCCTAGTTCTCGTCGGCGTGGATGCGGTTGCGGCCGTCGTGCTTGGCCTGGTAGAGCGCTTCGTCCGCCGCCTTGATCAGCGCGTCGCCGGTTTGATGCAGCGGGTAGGTGGCGATGCCGCCGCTGGCGCTGGCGCGGAAATGGGTGTCGCGATACGGATGGCGGATGTGCGCGAAGTCCTGGCGAATGCGGTCCATCACGGCGAAGGCCTGTTCGGCATCGGTGTGCGGCAGGCCGATCAGGAATTCCTCGCCGCCGTAACGGCAGAGGATGTCGTGCTTGCGCAGGCGTTGCTTGAGCAGCCACGACAGGCTGCGGATGACCTGGTCGCCGACCGGATGGCCATAGGTGTCGTTGACCTGCTTGAAATGGTCGATGTCCATCATCACCACCGACAGGAAGCCGCCTTCGTGCGCCACCCCCGACAGCAGCATGTCCAGCATGTGCTTGCCGCTGGAGTGGTTGAGCAGGCCGGTCAGGCTGTCGTGGTACATGGTGCGGCGCAGCGTGCGGTAACGCTCGATCTTGCTTTTGACGATGGCGTTGAGGAACACCGGGTTGAACGGCTTGGTGAGGAAATGGTCGCCGCCCAGCCGCATCGCGTCGACCTGCAGCGCGACGTTGGTCTCGCCGGACAGGTAGACGATGGGCGTGCTGAGGAATTCGTCGTGCTGGCGAATGATGCGCGCGACTTCGACGCCGGTGCAGTTCGGCATGTACATGTCCATCAGGATCAGATCCGGATTGAACTGTTTGAGCATGTTCAGCGTCTGGCGCGGATCGTTGACGATCTCGGAGACGATATGGTTTTCCGCCAGCGTGCGCCGGATCAGGTGGCTGGCTGTCTTGGAGTCCTCCACGATCAGGACGCGATACGCTTCCTGTTCCTGCCGCTCGTTCAGTTCCATGATGTGTTCGACGATGGCGTGCGCGGGCGTGCCTGCCATCAGGCAGCTATCGCAGCCGCCCCGCAGGGCCTGTTGCAGTTGCTCGAAATCGGAACGTACTCCGAGGCAGATCAGCTGGCCCATCGCAAACCGTTGCCGCAGCGCCTGGATCCGGTCGTGCCACTCGGCTTCGGGCAGGCTGCCCATGTCGAGCAGCAGCAGGGGGGCGGCGCCCGCATGATCCGGTAAGGGCTGTTGCCAATCGATGAACTCCGCGGCCATGCCGAAGTAGCCGAGTTGCGCCTGCAGCGCCTGCCAGTCCGCCGGATCCCGCCCGATCAGCCAGGTCTGGCTCATCCGCATGCTCTCGGCGGCGGCGTGCTGCGGGTCATGGAGCCGTCCGTCCAGGCCGGCGCTGGCCGCGGCATGGGTCTGCGTCATGCGGTCCAGCGCGAGGATGCGTTCGTTGAGATCGTCCAGCGCAGCGTGCGGCAGCGGATGCGCCACGTCCGCATGGAACAGCGTCAGCGTCACCTGCTCCAGCTGATGACTGGCGTGGTGCAGGGCCGTGATGCCCTTGTCGATGAGGAACTCGGTGAAGCTGTTGATCGATACCGCCAGCTCGACGAAGCTCTCGAAGCTCGGCGCCACCCGGTACCGCTGCCATGTGCTCGACAGGGCCAGGTTCTTTTGCAGGAGTTCTTCCGGGGAGCAGAGCATGAGGTCAATAAGGTTTGGTCAATTTCCTTATTAACGTCCATTGTCCCGTTTTATGAAGCGGTTTGCGCAACAGGCGGCGCAGCCCGGGCCGCGGCGCACCCCTGCGCTTCCCCGTGCACGCGGGTTGCCTATTCCCCGCCGCCTTCCTGCTCCAGGCGCAAATACTGGTTGTAGGCATTGACGCGGTTGGCTTCGTCGAAGGCCGGCATGGAGCGGTATTTCGACCAGTCGGTTTGCGCGTAGGCTTCGTCGAAAGGAACGAGATCGCGTGCGGCCTGGCCCATGCGGGCGCGCAGGAACTGCAGATAGTCGCGGGTGAAGACGAGGTCGCTGCGCGGCACGCGCGAGGGCGCGCCGTGGCCGGGTATCAGGACGCGGGGCTTCAGGGCAATGAGCTTGTCCAGCGCGGCGATCCAGGCGCGGCTGTCGGCGTCGCCGACAAACGGTACGCGGCCGCGAAACACCAGGTCGCCGGCGTAGAGCACGCGGTCCTCCCGGACCAGCATCGCCATGTCCTCGCTGGAGTGGGCCGGGCCGACATGGCGCAGGGCGAAGTGCAGCCCCCCCATCTCGAAATCGGTGTCGCCTTCCAGGAAGCGGTCGGCCTCCAGCAGCCGGGTATGCTCGTCCACCCACGGGAACAGCACCTCCTTGCGCTGGGCGAGGCGCGCGGCGGCGCCTTCGCTGCGGGTGGCGCCCTCGGCGGCGCGGTGCGCCCAGATTTCGGCGCCCAGCGCCTTGAATACCTGCAGGCCGTAGAAATGGTCGGCGTGGTAGTGGCTGACGATCACCCGCCTGATCGGCTGCCTGGTGACCTTGCGGATCAGGCCGACGAGTTTCTCGGCCAGCGGCGGCGAGGCCAGCGCGTCGAACACGACCACGCCGTCGCGCGTGACGACGAATCCGGCGTTTGACATGAAGCCCTGGTTTTCGCTGGACGCCGCGCCAGGCAGGCCCTGCACGAAGTAGCTGTGAGCGCCCAGACGCACCGCTTTCATCGGCACGGTCACCTCCGTTATGTCGGCGGGCTGGGCCGCGTGAGCGGCCGGCAGCAGGATCAGCGACAGCAGGGCGAACAGGCGAAGGATCATGGCAGGCTCCCGACAGTGAGCTGCATTATAGACATCCCTTTCCTGCGGCCCGGAAGCCGCGTCAGCAGCGCTGTTTCAGCACCCAGGCTTCGAAGATTGCCGCCGGCTGCGGCTTGCTGAACAGGTAGCCCTGGTAGGTATGGCAGTGGTGCTCGGCCAGGAAGGCGTATTGCGCATCGGTTTCCACGCCCTCGGCCACCACGACCAGATTCAGGCTCTGCCCCAGGGCGATGATGCTGCGCGTGATGGAGGCATCGTTGGGGTCGGTCAGCACGTCGCGCACAAACGACTGGTCGATCTTGATCTCGTCCAGCGGCAGCCGCTTCAGGTAGGCAAGCGAGGAATAGCCGGTACCGAAGTCGTCGAGCGCGAAGCCGATGCCGCGCGCCTTCAGCGCACTCATCTTGACGATGGTTTCGTCCATGTTGTCCACCAGCAGGCTTTCGGTCAGCTCGAGTTTGAGCCGGCGCGGGTCGGCGCCGCTGCGGTCGAGCACCTGCAGTACCTGGGCGACGAAATCCGGCTGGCGGAACTGCCGCGCGCTGACATTCACCGCAACGCCGAGGTCCGCCATGTAGGGCAGGGCCGCCCAGGCCGTCAGCTGCGCGCAGGCGGTTTCCAGTACCCAGAGCCCGAGCGGCAGGATCAGGCCGGTTTCCTCGGCCAGGGGAATGAACGATACGGGGGGCATCCAGCCGCGCGCAGGATGCTGCCAGCGCAACAGGACTTCGGCGCCGCAGATACGCCCCAGGCTGTCGACCTGCGCCTGATAATGCAGTTCGAACGCCTGTCGTTGCAGGGCGTCGCGCAAATCGGCTTCCAGCTCGGCGCGGGCAGCGACCAGCGCCTGCATGGCCGGGTCGAAGAAACGCAGGGTATTGCGGCCGTGGGCCTTGGCCTGATACATGGCGAGGTCGGCGCGCTGAAGCAGTTCGTCGAGAGAGGCCGGATGGTCGTTCAGGAGCGAGATGCCGATGCTCGACGTGCAGTGATGCACGTAGCCGGCCAGCTGGAAGGGGGATTTGAAGCCGGCCAGGATGTTTTCGCCGACCTGGGTGGCAAGCGCCATCGCCTGGTGCGGTGTGGCGGCCAGGTTTTCCAGCACGATCACGAACTCGTCGCCGCCCAGGCGCGCCAGGGTGTCGCCCTGGCGCAGGCAGTGCTGCAGGCGCTGGGCGACCTGCTGCAGCAGCAGATCGCCGATGGCGTGGCCCAGCGTGTCGTTCAGGGTCTTGAAGTTGTCGACGTCGATGAACAGCAGCGCGCCCACCATTTTGCAGTCTGCTTCGACCGCCAGCGCATGCTGCAGGCGGTCGCGCAGCAGTTGGCGGTTGGGCAGGCCGGTCAGGTGGTCGTAGAACGCCAGGTGCTGGATTTTGCGCTCGGCGGCCTTGCGTTCGGTGATGTTGGTATTGATTGCCAGGATGGCGTCGGGCAGCTGATTCTCGTCGCGCAGCAGGGTCCAATGCGCCTCGACGATGAGTGCGTCGCCGCCCTTTTTCCGCTGGGCAATTTCGCCACTCCATTCGCCCTGCTCCGCTACCTTGCGGGTGTTTTCGCGAAAAACCGCCGGATCGTCGTACAACAGGGGTTCGATCGAGCGGCCGATGACTTCGTCGCGCGTCCAGCCATACAGGCGTTCGGCGCCCTTGTTCCAATAGCGGACGAGGCCGTCGAGGCTGCGCACCATGATGGCATCCTGCGTCTTGTCCAGCAGCGAGGCCTGCTGGCGGATATGCGCATCGGCGCTCTGGCGTTCGAGCTCCGAGGCCACCCGGGTGGCAAAGATCTGCAGCGTCGAGGTGATGAAGGCCGTGTCCTGCAGGGGATGGCTGAACAGCACGAACAGCTGCCCGATCGGCTGGCCGGCCGAATCGTCGAGGCGATGGCCGATGTAGGCCTGCGCATCCAGCAGGCCGATCGAGGGTGCGTCGGGATAGTGCTCATCCAGCCTGCAGGGAATGACGTGATTGACGGCATCCGTCAGCGCCTCGCAGGGCGTGCCGGCCAGCTCGTATTCGAAGTTGGGGATCAGCCGGCCAGCGACGACCGCCACCTTGGTGCATGCCGAATGCAGCGTGCCGGGCTGGAAACAGGCGATGAATCCGGCGGCGGCCCCTAGCTGTTGAGTTGCAATAGGTTGTTTCCGGCGAGGCGTGAAGCTGGAGGCTTGTAGCCGAGAGCCGAGTGAGGCCTTCTGGCGTTGTAGTAAGCCAGGAAT
>NCIH01000091.1:0-10877 GCA_002281975.1 Hydrogenophilales bacterium 17-64-11
CACCGACTACGGCGCATTCGTCGAAATCGAAGAGGGCATCGAAGGCCTGGTGCACGTCTCCGAAATGGACTGGACCAACAAGAACGTCAGCCCCTCCAAAATTGTGCAGTTGGGCGACGAAGTCGAAGTCATGGTGCTCGACATCGACGAAGACAAGCGCCGCATTTCGCTGGGCATGAAGCAGTGCAAGTCGAACCCGTGGGAAGACTTCTCGATGAACCACAAGAAGGGCGACAAGGTTGAAGGCGCGATCAAGTCGATCACCGACTTCGGCGTGTTCATCGGCCTGCCGGGCGGCATCGACGGCCTGGTTCACCTGTCCGACCTGTCGTGGAGCCTGCCGGGCGAAGAAGCCGTGCGCAACTTCCGCAAGGGTCAGGACGTGGAAGCCGTGGTGCTGGGCATCGATCTCGAGCGCGAGCGCATTTCGCTCGGCATCAAGCAGCTCGAAGGCGATCCGCTGACCAGCTATGCAACCGGCCACGAGAAGGGCAGCATCGTCAAGGGCACCATCAAGACCGTCGAGCCCAAGGGCGCCACCGTGCAGCTGGACAGCGACATGGAAGGCTACCTGCGCGCATCCGAAGTCTCGCGCGACCGCGTCGAAGACATGCGCAGCCACTACAAGGAAGGCGACGAGATCGAAGCCATGATCATCAACGTCGATCGCAAGAACCGCGTGATCAACCTGTCGATCAAGGCCAAGGACATGACCGAGCAGGATTCCGCGATGAAGAAATTCGCCGCCGAATCCGCAGCGGCCGCCAGCGGCTCGACCAACCTCGGCGCGCTGCTGAAGGCCAAGCTCGACAACAAGAACGCCGAGCAGTAACCCATGACCAAGTCCGAGCTGATTGCTCAACTGGCGGCGCGGCATTCGCAGTTTTCGGTTGCGGATATCGAGATGGCAGTGAAGACGATCCTCGACGCGCTGGCGAGAAACCTGTCGCGCGGCGAGCGCATCGAAATCCGCGGCTTTGGCAGCTTCAGCCTGAGCTTCCGCCCCGCCCGTCTCGGACGCAATCCCAAGTCTGGCGAGCGCGTGCAGGTGCCGGCCAAGTATGTGCCGCATTTCAAGGCGGGCAAGGAGCTGCGCGACCGGGTGGATTTTCCGCTGTGAGCGTGATGTAAGGCAGGTGAAAACGGCGCAATTTGCGCCGTTTTCTTTTTTCGCCTGCCACCGCGCTTTTTGAAGCCGGCCGGCAAAGGTAGAATGGCCCCAATCTCACGCGAATAACCATGAAAAATCTCACACGCTATCTGGCGCTGGCGGCGAAACTGCTGGTATTCCTGCTGGTGCTGGGTTTTGCCCTGAAAAACAGCCACACCACCATTTTCTATTCCTATCTGGATTATGTCTGGCAAGCGCCGCTGATCGTCATGCTGGGGCTGGCGTTCGTGCTGGGCGCGCTGACGGGGGTGCTGGCCTTGCTGCCGACCCTGTTCCGCCTGCGCCGCGAGCTTGCCCGCAAACCGCAGGCGGTCGAGTCGGATACGGGTACGCACAACGACATGCCCGTCGTGTAACGCGCCATGGAATTCGAATTCTGGTGGTTGCTGGCGTTCCCCCTGTTTTTCGTGCTGGGCTGGCTGGCGGCGCGGGTCGACATTCGCCAGGTGGTGACCGAGTCGCGCGCGCTGCCCAATTCGTATTTCCGCGGCCTGAATTTCCTGCTCAACGAGCAGCCCGACAAGGCCATCGAGGCCTTTCTCGAAGTCGTCAAACTCGAACCCGAAACCATCGATCTGCACTTTGCGCTGGGTGGCCTGTTTCGCCGCCGCGGCGAACTCGACCGCGCCATCCGCATGCACGAAAACCTGCTGGAGCGTGAAGGCCTGGCCGAAGAGCAGCGCCTGCGTGCGATGAGCGAACTGGGGCAGGATTACCTTAAGGCCGGCCTGCTCGACCGCGCCGAACAGGTGTTCGGCAAGCTGCTGGACACCCCGCAGCACGGGCAGGCGCGCACCTACCTGCTGGAGATCTTCGTGCAGGAAAAGGACTGGCAAAAGGCCATCGATGCGGCGCGCCTGCTGGAGAAAGACACCAGCAAACCGCTCAATGCCGACATCGCCCACTTCCAGTGCGAACTGGCGCTGCAGGAAGCGGCAAAAGGCAACCCCGACGCCGCGGCAGCCCATTTGCAGCAGGCACTGGCAACCAATCGCCAGTCGGTGCGCGCCAATCTGATGGCGGGCGATCTCGACGCGGCGGCAGGGCGGCACGAGGCGGCGATTGCCGACTGGCGTCTGGTCGAAACGCAGAGCGCGGCACACATGGCGCTGGTGGTGGATCGCGTGCTGGGCAGTTATCGCCAGTTGGGCCAGCTGGATGCGGGGGTGCAGTGGCTGCGTGCGCTGTATGCGCGGCAACCGTCGCAGGACGTGTTCAACGCCTTGTATCTGGCGGTATCCGAAACCGAAGGCGCCGCCGCCGCCAGCCAGCTTGCGCGCGAGGAACTGCGCCGCAACCCCAGCCTGCGCACGCTCGACCGCCTGCTCGAAGCCCAGCTCGTCAATGCGGAACCGGAAGCACGCGAGCTTTTGCAGGTGGAAAAAAGCCTGGTGGCCTCGCACAGCCAGCGCATGATGCGTTACCAGTGCGGCAGCTGCGGTTTCAAGGCCAAGCAATTCTTCTGGCGCTGCCCGGCGTGCGGGCGCTGGGACAGTTTCGATCCCGAGCGGCGCGAAGGTGAAAACTGAGATGCAAGATTCAAGGTGCAAGTTTCAAGAGCAGGTAGCGGCGTGAATAAGACAAAGATTATCGTGGCGCTGGATTATGCCGACGCGGCTTCGGCGATGATGCTGGTGGAGCGGCTGGATCCGGCGCTGTGCCGGGTGAAGGTGGGCAAGGAGCTGTTCACCGCGGCGGGACCGGAACTGGTGCGAGCGCTGGCCGCGCGCGGGTTCGAAGTCTTCCTCGACCTGAAGTTCCACGATATTCCCAACACCGTGGCGGCGGCATGCCGCGCCGCGGCGGGATTGGGGGTATGGATGCTGAACGTCCACGCGTCGGGCGGACGACGCATGCTGTCGGCGGCCCACGAAGCCCTGGCGGACCTGCCGCAGCGGCCGCTGTTGATCGCGGTGACGGTGCTGACCAGCATGAGCGCCGAGGACCTGAACGAAACCGGCGTGGCCGGGGCGCCTGCCGATCAGGTGCTGCGGCTGGCGCGGCTGGCGCAGGCCTGCAAGCTCGACGGCGTGGTCTGCTCGGCGCAGGAGGCAGCGCTGCTGCGCGCCGACCTGGGTGCGGATTTCCGCCTGGTGACACCCGGCATCCGGCCGGCAGGAGCCGAGGCGGGGGATCAGCGCCGCGTGATGACGCCGGCGGAAGCCCTGCGCGCCGGGGCGACCGATCTGGTGATCGGGCGTCCGATCACGGGCGCGGCCGATCCGCTGGCTGCGCTCGAACGGATTCGATCCGACATTCAAAATGCTTAGGGAGGAGGCGCAGTGAAAATTACCGTGATCGGCACCGGCTATGTGGGCCTGGTGACCGGAACCTGTCTGGCCGAAGTCGGCAATGAGGTGCTCTGCCTCGACGTCGACCCCGCCAAGATCGAGATCCTGAAATCCGGCGGCATCCCGATCTACGAGCCGGGCCTGGAGGACATGGTCAAGCGCAACGTCGCCGCCGGCCGCCTGCATTTCACCACCGACGTCGCCGAATCGGTCGCCTTCGGCCAGATCCAGTTCATCGCCGTCGGCACGCCGCCCGACGAGGACGGCTCGGCCGACCTGCAATACGTGGTCGCCGCCGCGCGCAACATCGGCCGCCACATGAGCGAGTACAAGCTGGTGGTCGACAAATCCACCGTGCCGGTGGGCACCGCCGACAAGGTCAAGGCGGCGCTCGCCGAAGAGCTGGCGAAGCGCGGCACGGCAATCGAATTCAACGTCGCGTCCAACCCCGAGTTCCTCAAGGAGGGCGCGGCGGTCGACGACTTCATGAAGCCCGACCGCATCGTCATCGGCACCGACAGCGAACGCGCCACGGCCCTGCTGCGCCAGCTCTACGCGCCGTTCCAGCGCAACCACGACCGCCTCACGGTGATGGATGTGCGTAGTGCCGAGCTTACCAAGTACGCCGCCAACGCCATGCTGGCGACGCGCATCTCCTTCATGAACGAGCTCGCGGTGCTGGCGGAGAAGCTCGGCGCCGACATCGAGCAGGTGCGCCACGGCATCGGCTCCGACCCGCGCATCGGCTACCACTTCCTGTATGCCGGCTGCGGCTACGGCGGCTCGTGCTTCCCCAAGGACGTGCAGGCGCTGCGCCGCACCGGGCAAGAGAACGGCATCCCGCTGCGCGTGCTCGATGCGGTGGAAGAGGCCAACGACGCGCAGAAGCAGGTTCTGGTCAACAAACTGACCGCGCGCCTGGGCACCGATCTCAGGGGCAAGCGCTTTGCCATGTGGGGGCTGGCGTTCAAACCCAATACCGACGACATGCGCGAAGCGCCCAGCCGCAGCATGCTGGAAGCGCTGTGGGCGATGGGCGCGGGCGTGTCGGCCTACGATCCGGCGGCGATGGAGGAAACCCGCCGCATCTACGGCGAACGCGCCGATCTCTTGCTGGTCGACAGCCCGATGGATGCGCTCAAAGGCGCCGATGCGCTGTTGATCGTCACCGAGTGGAAAGTGTTCCGCAGCCCCAACTTCGACACCATGAAAGCGCTGCTGAAAACGCCGCTCATCTTTGACGGCCGCAACCTGTACGAGCCGCAGGCGATGCGCGGGATGGGCTTCGATTATCTGCCGATCGGACGCCAGTAAGACCTATGTACAAGACCATCGAAGACTGCGTCGGCAACACGCCGCTGGTGCGCCTGAAGCGCTTGCCCGGAACGACCAGCAACACCGTGCTGGTCAAGCTCGAAGGCAACAATCCCGCCGGCTCGGTGAAGGACCGCCCGGCGCTGTCGATGATCGAGCAGGCCGAGGCGCGCGGCGAGATCAAGCCCGGCGACACCCTGATCGAAGCCACCAGCGGCAACACCGGCATCGCGCTGGCGATGGCGGCGGCGATGCGCGGCTACAAGCTGATCCTCATCATGCCCGAGCATCTGTCGATCGAGCGGCGCCAGACCATGCGCGCCTTCGGCGCCGAACTGCAGCTGGTAAGCAAGGAAGCCGGCATGGAAGGCGCGCGCGACCTGGCGATCGCGATGGAGAAGCAGGGCATCGGCCGGATACTCGACCAGTTCGCCAACCCCGACAACCCGGACGCGCACTACCGCACCACCGGCCCGGAGATCTGGCGCGACACCGAAGGCAGGATCACCCATTTCGTCTCCAGCATGGGCACCACCGGCACCATCATGGGTTGCTCGCGCTACCTCAAGGAGCAGAACCCCGCCATCCAGATCGTCGGCGTGCAGCCCACCGAGGGCGCGCAGATTCCCGGCATCCGCAAATGGCCGGAAGCCTATGTTCCGGCAATCTGCGACCCCCGCCGCGTCGACCGCATGATCTACGTCAGCCAGCAGGACGCCGAGGAAACCACCCGCAGGCTGGCGCGCGAGGAAGGCATCTTCGCCGGCATCTCGTCCGGCGGCGCGCTGTGGGCGGCGCTGCAGCTGTCGAAGGAAGTCGAGAACGCGGTGATCGTTTCCATCGTGTGCGACCGCGGCGACCGCTATCTGTCCACCGGCGTGTTCCCGGCCTGACCGGAACGCAAGCTGATGGCCAAAGCAAAAACGATCTACACCTGCACCGAGTGCGGCGGGCAGTCGCCCAAGTGGCAGGGTCAGTGCCCGGCCTGCAACGCCTGGAACACCCTGGTCGAAACCGTTGCCGAGTCGGCCAAGCCGCGCTTCGCCGCGCTGGCGGCGACCAGCCAGGTGCAGATGCTGCACGAGGTGGAGGGGAGCGAGGAGTCGCGCATTGCCACCGACATCGGCGAGCTCGACCGCGTGCTCGGCGGCGGCCTGGTGCCGGGCGGGGTGACGCTGATCGGCGGCGATCCCGGCATCGGCAAGTCGACCCTGCTGCTGCAGGCGATGGCGGGGCTGTCCGGCCGCATGACGACCCTCTACGTCAGCGGCGAGGAATCGGCGCGCCAGGTGGCGCTGCGCGCGCGGCGCCTGGGCCTGCCAGAGACCAATCTGCCGGTGCTACCGGAAATCCGCCTCGAAGCCATCCTCGCGCAGCTGGCCGCGATGAAGCCCGAGGTCGCGGTGATCGATTCGATCCAGACCGTGTATTCCGAGGCGCTGACCTCCGCCCCCGGCTCGGTGGCGCAGGTGCGCGAATGCGCGGCGCAGCTGACGCGCCACGCCAAGCAGACCGGCACCGCGATCATCCTGGTGGGACACGTCACCAAGGAAGGCGCCATCGCCGGGCCGCGCGTGCTGGAGCACATCGTCGACACCGTGCTGTATTTCGAGGGCGATACCGGCTCGTCTTTCCGGCTGGTGCGCGCGTTCAAGAACCGCTTCGGCGCGGTCAACGAGATCGGCGTGTTCGCCATGACCGAAAAGGGCCTCAAGGGCGTGTCCAACCCCTCGGCCATTTTCCTGTCGCGCCACGGCGAACCGGTGCCGGGTTCGTGCGTGCTGGTGACGCAGGAAGGCACGCGGCCCTTGCTGGTGGAAATCCAGGCGCTGGTCGATGCCAGCCACGCGCCGAGCCCGCGCCGCCTCTCCGTGGGCCTGGAGCAGAACCGGCTCGCCATGCTGCTCGCCGTGCTGCACCGCCACGCCGGCATCGCCTGCTTCGACCAGGATGTGTTCGTCAACGCGGTCGGCGGCGTCAAGATCAGCGAGCCCGCCGCCGACCTCGCGGTGCTCGCCGCCATCGTGTCTTCGCTCAGAAGCCAGCCGCTGCCCGACAAGCTGGTGATGTTCGGCGAAGTCGGGCTGGCCGGCGAGATCCGCCCGGTGCAGCGCGGCCAGGAACGCTTGAAGGAAGCCGCCAAGCTCGGCTTCACCCAGGCCATCGTGCCGGCCGCCAACCAGCCCAAGCAGAAGATTGCGGGGATGGAGATCCACCCCGTTCAGCGGCTGGACGAAGCGATCCGGTTTTTCAGGGAAAGCTGAGCGCGCCCGTTTCGCTCGCTGCCCGCCGGAAGCGTTACCGTTTGCGGGCTTTCCAGGTCACGCGGCAGGTCTGCCTCAGGTATTCGAGGGCACGTTCCATGTGGGCGTCTGGCCAATTCGGGTCGCGATCGGCGAGTCGTTCTTCGGCTTCGCGTCCCAGATCGTCCATCCAGGATGCCTTTAAGCCTTCGCGGATCGCCTCAGGCGCATGGTCGTCGATGAACGTGATGACGGCCCGGGAATCAAACCCGCTCGTTCGAAAAATGCGGATGATTTCTCTGGCTTCCCGCAGCAGCATGGCGGCTTTGGGGGGGAGCCCGGTGGCAACGAAGAAGCACACCGTGGCCACGACCGCCGGGTCGTCCGCTTCGCCACGCGTCACGCGATCCCACTCCCGGGCAACCAGGCGATCGTATTCCCTGACGTCCTCGTCCAGGCTTTCGCGGACGAAATACGTTTCGCTCGACTCGCCGTACAGCAATTTATCGGCCGTGCTGGAGGCGGAGCGGATCTGCGGCAAATCCTTTTCGATGAAACGAGCCATCGCGCGTTGCGCAAGCTGCTGAAATTCCGTGGGAGCCTCCTTGAGGAAGGCCTTCATCCGGGCGTCGTTCAAGCTGGCTTTCGCCGCTTTGGCGGCCTTGATCAAGCCGACAAATGCGGTGCGGGTCGGCAGCGTCAGTTCGGCCTGGCCGACAAAGAACACCAGCATGGCACTGCGGATCAGAGAATCGGCTTCATCGATGTCGTTGCGGGAAACGCCCATTTTCCCGGCCAGCCAGAACGCGAAATCGATGGTGTTCCGGTGCGCTTGACGCATGGCCAGCTCGGACCGGTATTCGGCAAGGGGGAGGGTGTCCGCAGCCGTCTTTTCATCGAGATAGGCGCGTTGGTTCTCGGGCGAAACCGAGCGGCCGACGATCAGCGTGCTGTCCGGCATCGCATAGAGCCGCTTGAGCATGTCCGAGCCGGCCTTGGAGTGCGACAGCAAGGTCTTGTCGCGCAGGGAGGCTGCGGCAATCTGCAGGTCGCCCTCAGACAGATCCTCCAGGTAGAGGCTGACCAGGTTCACCATGCGGTGCAGCGCGAGTTCGAGTTCCGGCCGCAAATGCGCGGTGCCGAAAAAGTTGGCGATCTGGACGATGCCCTTCGAAAAGCCTTCCTGGATGCCTTGCAACTGCGCAGGCGTGAGTATTCCCTGCTGGGCACCGTAACGCAGGGCCTTGTCGAAAAATGGCCGGTTGTCGAAAGTCGTGAGTGCGGTGGCCATGCATCGTGCCCTTAAATAGCAGACTCTTCTTCGTCGCCCGCCGCCGCTTCGGAGCCTGGTGCCTCGGGGATCGACGCCACATCAAGCTGTTCCAGCGTTTTTTGCGCACGGTCGCGCAGGATGATCATCACTTCCTCGAACGCATCGGGCACTTCGTAGCGAAGCACCCATGCGGTTTCCATCCAGTCGCCATCGGCGATTTCCGAACGGGAAAGCGCGGGCCGCGTATCTTCGATGAAGTTGCCAAAGGCCAGGCCATGGTCGATTTCCTCGATTTTTTCCATGAGCCAGGTGTTGTGGGTCTTGGCATCGGAATCGGGATCGAGCTGCGGCACAAAACTTCCGCTGGAAGCGAAGCTGAAGATTTCGTCGTAATGGTCGGCAAAATAGTCGGCCAGCGTGTCGCTGCCCCCCTCGATGTCGGCCATGGCTGCAAGGTACTCGTGGACGCTGTCGGCGTCGCGGTGGATGACGGCATTCATCATGGCACGCAGCTTTTCGCTGGTGCGATCGCCGTACTTCTTTTCCAGCACGATCGAGCGGGCGAACTGCTCGGGCGTGACCAGCATGTTCACCACGGATTCCCTGGACGAATCGAATTCGCGCATGACCGCAAGCAGATCCTTGGGCTGCAACTCGTCGAGGATCTCCACCAGCGCGTGATCGCCCTGTTCGTCGGCGATGGTCGCGAGCGCGTTCTCGGCGCCGGCGATATCGCCGGCAAGAATCAATTGCGAGGATTTCAAAACAACCGGGTGCATGCCATGTCCTTCTTGATGAATAGTTGCGCTTAGCGGTCCAGCGGATCGAATCCCTGCTCGGCCAGCCAGTCCGCGCCCGCCTCGTTCAAGTCATCCATTCCGTCCTCGTCGCCGTCTTCCGGCTCGGCTTCCGGCTCCGACCCGCGCATCGGCGCAGACGCCGAATCCCTGCCGCGCATGAATTCCAGCGCGGCCGTGGTGACGAGGAAGGCGTCGCCCCCATCCACCTTCAGCGACGATTCGATCAGGGGCCGGGCCCAGCTTGACACGGTCAGCTCGCTTTCCAGCTCGGACCAGGCGAAGAAAGCGCTATCCCCGGGTTCGCTCAACACGACCTGCTGCATGATTTCAGCCGAGTTGAAATCAAACGCGCCGTAGAAGGCAACCGCGACCATTTCCGGGCTGAATTCGATCATCGGCAGGATGGCGTCGATCTCCCGGCGTTTCTCGTTCAGGCGCTTTTGCAGCACCGACTTGCCTTCGGAGTCCGTCACCAGATCATCGACCTCGTCGATGTAGTTTTTGATGAGCTCGGAAAAATAAGGGGATTTTTTCACTGCAGGGCGTCCTGGATGTATTTGCCTGAAATGTCCCAGGCGACAGCCAAAGGGTCTTCGATCAGATTGCGTTGCCGGTATTCGTCGTAGGCCTTGCGGCGCGCGGGGTCGGAAAGCACTTCATAGGCTTCCTGAATTTCCCTGAAGCGCACCGGCGCATCCGGAGACGGGTTCTTGTCGGGGTGGTACTGCGCGGCCTTTTTCCGGTAAGCGGCCTTGATTGAGTCCGCCGTTGCAATGGGCGAGATGCCCAGTATTTCATAGCTGTCCTGCATAACGTCCTTCTTAGGTGTCCATTAACCCATCCGTGCCGGACCGGATTCGCATGATTTGCAGTCGACCGCTGTCTGGTGTCGTGACGCGGAAATATCGCAACATGAAACGGCGTCTTTTTCCGCATGGCGGCGTTGCTCGTCGTTGCCATGGAGCCGGCCATGTCGCCTCCTCGCGCCTTGCCCTGCGGAAAAACCCATCCGTTTCATTACGCTCCCCTGTTTCCGAGTCATGACACTAGCCCATCACCTGCCCATGCTCCCGCGTGTCGTGGAACGCGACCTTGGGCCAGCGCTCCTGCGCCAGCGTCAGGTTCACCCGCGTGTCCCCCAGATACACCAGGTTGCCGTCGACGTCCTTCGCCAGCTTGAGCGAATTGGCCTTGGTGAATTCGGCCAGATGCTGGGCGTCGGGGCAGGTGACCCAGCGGGCGGTGTAGATGCCGGCGTTCTCGAAGCTGGCGTCGACGCCGTATTCGGTTTTCAGGCGATGGGCGACGACCTCGAACTGCAGCTGGCCGACCGCGCCGATCAGCAGGGTGTTGTCGGCGAACGGTTCGAACACCTGCACCGCGCCTTCCTCGCCGAGTTCCAGCAGGCCCTTGTTCAGCTGCTTGGCGCGCAGCGGGTCGCGCAGGCGCGGCTTGGAGAACAGTTCGGGGGCGAAGTAGGGAATGCCCTTGTACTGCAGGGCCTCGCCTTCGGTGAGGGTGTCGCCGATGTGCAGCTGGCCGTGGTTGTGGATGCCGATGATGTCGCCTGCCACCGCGTCTTCCATGCGGGTGCGCTCGTTGGCCATGAACACCACGGCGTTGGCGATCTTCATGTCCTTGCCGGTGCGGCGGTGACGCACTTTCATGTTGGGGCTGTAGCGGCCGGAGCAGACGCGGAAGAAGGCGATGCGGTCGCGGTGCTGCGGGTCCATGTTGGCCTGGATCTTGAACACGAAGCCGGTGAACTTGGGTTCGGTGGGGTCG
>NCIH01000092.1:0-10589 GCA_002281975.1 Hydrogenophilales bacterium 17-64-11
TCGACCTGCTGACCCCGCTGCAGGCGCCGCTCGACGTCACCCCGCACAAGCCCTTCATCCTCATGCTGGCCGGCGTCAACGGCGCCGGCAAGACCACCACCATCGGCAAGCTCGCCAAGCTGTACCAGGCGCAGGGCCTGTCGGTGTTGCTGGCGGCGGGCGATACCTTCCGCGCCGCCGCGCGCGAGCAGCTGCAGGTCTGGGGCGAGCGCAACAACGTCACCGTGGTGAGCCAGGAAAAGGGCGATTCCGCGGCGGTGATTTTCGACGCCATCCAGGCCGCGCGGGCGCGCAGCATCGACGTGGTGCTGGCCGACACCGCCGGCCGCCTGCCGACCCAGCTGCACCTGATGGAGGAGATCAGGAAGGTCAAGCGGGTGATCGAAAAAGCCGCGCCCGGCGCGCCGCACGAAGTGCTGCTGGTGCTCGACGCCAACACCGGGCAGAACGCGGTGGCACAGGTCAAGGCATTCGACGATGCGCTCGGCGTCACCGGCCTCGTGCTCACCAAGCTCGACGGTACCGCCAAGGGCGGCGCCATCGCCGCCATCGCCCAGGCCCGGTCAGGCCCGGTACAGCCGATCCCGGTGCGCTATATCGGCGTAGGCGAAAGCGTCGACGACCTGCGGCCGTTCGACGCGCGCGAGTTCGTCGAGGCGGTGTTCGCCGCATGATCGGTTTCAGCCAGGTCACCAAGCGCTACCCCGGCGGGCATGAGGCCCTGTGCGGTGTCGATCTCGCCATCGAGCAAGGCGAACTGGTTTTCCTGACCGGGCATTCCGGCGCCGGCAAGAGCACCCTGCTGAAGCTCATCGCCGCCATCGAGCGGCCCACCAGCGGGGTGGTGTCGGTCAGCGGCCAGAACATCAACCGTCTGTCGCGGCGCGCCGTGCCGTATCTGCGCCGCAACATCGGCCTGGTGTTCCAGGATCACAAGCTGCTGTTCGACCGCAACGTGATCGACAACGTGGTGCTGCCGCTCGACATCGCCGGTTTCGACCGCCGCGAGTCGCTCAAGCGCGCGCGCGCGGTGATCGACAAGGTCGGCCTGTTGAATCGCGAGAAGGCCAACCCGATCAGTCTTTCGGGCGGCGAACAGCAGCGCCTGTGCATCGCCCGCGCGCTGGTAAGCCGCCCCGCCCTGCTGCTGGCCGACGAACCCACCGGCAACCTCGATGCCGGCTATGCCGCCGACATCATGGCGATGTTCCGCGACTTCCATCAGGTCGGCACCACGCTGGTGATCGCCACCCACGACGAGCGCGCCATTACCGCGCTGGGCGGCCGCACGCTGCACCTGGATCACGGCAAGGTCGTGGAGGTGACGGCATGATCGGCTGGTTGCGCCATCAGAGGCATGCGCTGATCGCCGCCTTGCACCGCCTGCGCGTCCAGCCGGTCGCCACCCTGCTCACCGCACTGGCGATGGGCGTGGCGATCAGCCTGCCCAGCGGGCTGTATCTGGCGCTCGGCAATCTCGGCCGGCTGGCGGGCGACCTGCCGGCACAGCCGGAAATCAGCGTGTTCCTCGACGCCGATGCGTCGGCCGCGCACAAGCAGGCCATCGCCGGGCGGCTGCAGCAGCCCGATATCGCGCAGGCCCGTTATGTATCCAAAGAGGACGCGCTTGCCGCGCTCAGTGCGGCGCAGGACCTGGCCGACATCGCCGCCGGTCTGACGCAGAACCCGCTGCCTGACGCCTGGGTGGTGCGCTCCCAGGCAAGGTCGCGCGAGGAACTGGCGCGGGTGGCGGCCGACCTGGCCAGGCTGCCGGGGGTGGCTGAAACCCACCTCGACAGCCAGTGGGCCGAGCGCCTGCAGGCCGCGCTCGCCATCGGGCGCACCGGCGTGTGGCTGCTGGCCGGGCTGTTTGCCATCGCGCTCGTCGCCATCTCGGGCAACGCCATCCGCGCGCTGGTTCTGGCCCGCCGCGACGAAATCCAGGTCAGCCGCCTGATCGGCGCCACCGACCGCTACATTCGCCGTCCCTTCCTTTACCTCGGCGCGCTGCAAGGCCTGCTGGGGGGGCTGGCAGCGGGCGGCGTGCTGGCGCTGGCGGGTTGGGTGCTGCGCGCGCCCATCGAGCGGCTGGCGGGCTTGTACGGCTCGACTTTTCAGCTGCTGCCGCCGACGGAGGCCGAAATTGCCGTTGTGCTGGGGCTAACCACCCTGTTTGGCTGGCTTGGCGCCTGGCTCACGGTGCGGCGCACGCTCCGCCAGGGCATGGCGGCACGCTGATTTCTTTGCCCTTTGCGGAACCCTCCGCTCTCTTAGCACTCTTATGCCGTGAGTGCTAGAATCATTCGCAAGGGAGTATTCGCAACCATGAGCCAAACGATCGCTTTACCCATACCCGCGGCCTACAGCCTGGATAGCTACATCCAGACGGTCAACCGCTATCCCATGCTCAGCCTGGAAGACGAGCAGCGTCTGGCACGTGCCTGGCACGACAAGCAGGACGTCGACGCAGCGCGCCAGCTGGTGGTCTCCCATCTGCGCGTAGTGGTCAGCGTGGCGCGGCATTATCTGGGCTACGGCCTGCCGCATGCCGACCTCATCCAGGAAGGCAATGTCGGCCTGATGAAGGCGGTGAAGCGCTTCGATCCCGATCGCGGCGTGCGCCTGGTGTCGTTTGCGTTGCACTGGATCCGCGCCGAAATCCACGAATACGTGCTGAAAAACTGGCGGCTGGTCAAAGTGGCGACCACCAAGCCGCAGCGCAAACTGTTTTTCAACCTGCGCAGCCTGAAACACTCGCTGAAAGCCCTGACGATGCAGGAAGCCGACGCCATGGCGCGGGAACTCAACGTCAGCCGCAAGGACGTGCTGGAGATGGAAACCCGCCTGTCGGGACACGATGTGTCGATCGACCCGATGGTGGACGACGGCGAAGAGGGCTACAACCCGCTGGCGCATCTGGCAAGTCCCGACGAAAACCCGGCGCAGCTGCTGGAACGCGAGCAGACCGAACGCCTGCGCCATAGCGGTCTGGCCACCGCGCTGGAGAACCTGGACGAGCGCAGCCGCCGCATCATCGAAGCGCGCTGGCTGACCGAGGGCGCAGCTGCGACCCTGCACGAACTCGCCGCCGAATATGGCGTGTCGGCCGAGCGCATACGCCAGATCGAGGCACGCGCCCTGCAAAAAATGCGCGCCGCGATCCCCGCCTGATCCGATTTCCCGGCCCCCTCCAGCCATCTTGCAAGGGCGCGGAACACGGGGCGGGATCTTTGGCTGGCGGCCCTCATCGGCGCTGCGACCGCCCGGTTCGATTCCCGCAATCCTCGGAGCGGATTTGCCACCCTGGTGCCTCCATGCTGACAGTGCCCACACATCGCCTGGCCGGTCCCGCTCATCCAGGCGCCCGCGCCGGAATATCCGCGGTGCGCCGGTGTATCACACGAAGCGGGGCCGCACAGGCTGGTATCCGCCGTCTGCTCTGCGCTTGCCTCGGCTTCGCTGCCAGCCTGCCCGCAGTGGGCGGCTCAATGGCCTCCGAACCGGCCGAATTTGCCGCCACGGCGTGGATGCGCCCCGCCCTGCCGGCGGCGCCGCAGGGCGCGCTCGCCAGCAGCGCCGATCCGCCTGCACAGGAAGACCCGGCAGTCCAGCCCTACGGAGGATACCGCTGGCGCGGGCCGCTGGACGCCCAGCCGGACTGGCGGGGCGTCAGCCGCGATGCCGCCTATTTCCTCGGTTACCAATTTGCCGGCGTGGCCGTGCTGTACCTGGCCCCGGAAAGCATTTCGGGCTGGGATAGCGAAGCGAAACAGAACTACAGTTTCAGCAAGTGGCGCAACAATGTCAGCGAACCGGTATGGGACACCGACCGCTGGTGGATCAATTACGTCCTGCATCCTTACTGGGGCGGCGCTTATTACATACAGGCGCGGGAGCGCGGTTTGGAGCGGGCCCAGGCTTTCCTGTATTCCGCGCTGCTATCGACAATCTGGGAGTACGGCGCCGAAGCGCTGGCCGAACCCGTATCCATCCAGGATCTGGTGGTGACGCCGGTGGTCGGCTCGCTCGTCGGCGAGTATATTTTTTCCCCGCTACGCGAACGCATCCGCGCCAAATCCGGAAAACTCGACTGGGCGGACAAGGCCACCTTGTTCATCACCGATCCGCTGGGTGTGCTGAGTGCGGAAACAGACCGTTTGCTGGGAGTGAAAACGACATTGCGCTTGCAGCCCATCGGCCAGCGCATGCCCGCACTGGCCGCAGGCGTCGGCGACGCACCCTTGGGTACGCGAGCCTATTCACGCAGTACTGCGCCGGCATGGGGCCTGCAATTTAGCGCCGACTGGTAGCGCCCGCATTCCCCGCGGCGGACTGCAGGTTGCGGCTGGACCGGAGCCCCTGCGGAAACCCGCATCGTCCCCCCGCAAAACAAAAAGCCCCGCTGTTGCGGGGCTTTTTGTTTTGCGGATCGATTCAGAACAGCGAACCGATCACCACGGAAAGAATGCTGATCCATGACCAAACGATCAGTGCCACCACCACCACCATGGGGAAACCCTGGAAAGTCAGAAGCTGTTTCATTGTGCGTACTCCATTCAAAGTTGATCGATTTTAATTTACTTGTTCCCGTTTGGGTACTGCTGGTGCCCGCTTGGGTCGTCGTCCTTGCCGCCCGGGCGGCGGGTCGGCAGCAAAGGATCGTCGTCGTCCATCAGGATGCGCTCGGCCGGCCCTTCCAGATCGTCGAACTGGCCGCTTTTGATCGACCAGAACACTCCCACGATGATCAGCAGCACGAACACCCCCGACAGCAGAAACAGAAACCCCAGGATGCCGCTCATGGCACGACCAGCTCCTGGGTGCCGTGGTAATGCACCTCGCCATCCCGCAACAGCCGCAACTCGACCAGCCAGCGGCCAGCGGCAGGCACGTTCAGCGCCCCGACGTACACCCCCGCCTCAACGGTGCTCAGGGGCAGGATCAGCGCGGGCGCTGCGGCGCCCGGCCGCGACAAGCGTAATTCGGCCTCCACGCGATCGACCGGCAGCCCGGTGCGGTCCCGCACCCGGACCTGTAGCGGACGCGTGTTGCCGGGGCCGTCCAGTCCACTCATCTCGACTTGCCAACCAAGTTGCGACTCGCGGTGCGCTTCGCTCAGCGCCGACGACACCGCCTTGGCCGCGCCCTGGCCATGTGCGACCACGCCGGAAAACCCGCTATAGACCGCATTGCCGTCGCCCCCCAGCCACCAGCGTGCGATGGGCTCGGGCAGGCCCTTGTTTGCGATATAAAGCAGGGAGGCGTTGATCAGCACCAGGCCGATGAAAAAAGCGGTCAGCAGTTTGGGGGCCCAGTGCATGCGTCCGGCGTCGCGCCTGCGGAACTGGGTCAGGGCGAACAGAACCAGCGCCGCGGCGAGGAAAACCGAGATGTGTATGGCCACCACATCCAGCCCCGGCCAGCGGCCCACGATAAGCGCAAAATACGTGACCAGCGGAATGAGCCCTGCCAGCGCGGCGCGCAACATCGGCGGCAGGCCGCGCACCGCGCCCCCGGCGGCATACAGGACGAATACCGCCGCCAACCCGCCAAACAGTGTGGTCATTGTGTTCATGGACGCTTCCCCGGGCTGTCGAAACGGACGGCTTCGCCGCGCGCTTCGGCGGCCTTGCCGCGCGGCATGATGATCATTTCAAAACGTTGCGTCTGTGCCGCCTGCGCAGGAGACAGCCGCACGCTGGCCTGCACCAGTCCGCTGTGGCCGGGCTTGACGGTGATTTCGCGGAAATTGCCGAGATCGAGCGCGTCCGCCGGAATGCCGCGTGCGCTGATCCGGTAGGTTTGGTCCTGCGCCGCCTTGTTGGTGATGCGTATCTGGTAGCGGTTGCGGATATCGCCGTTCGACAGCACCACGTAGAGCGGTTGGCGGATCTGGTTGACGGTACGGTCGAAGCTGCCCCGCGTGCCGATGCTGTAGACGAGATAGGCGCTCATCAGCACCAGCGCCGCCCCGTAGCCTATCGTTTTCAGGCGCTTCCATTGCACCCTGGGCGCAGCCGGCGTTGCCGCGGCCAAGTTCTTTTCCGAATCGTAGCGGATGAGGCCGCGCGGAAAACTGAACGAATCCATGATGCTGTTGCAGGCGTCGATGCACAGACCGCACGAGATGCATTTGTATTGCAGGCCATCGCGGATATCGATGCCGACCGGGCAGACCTGGACGCACAGACCGCAGTCGACGCAGTCTCCCAACCCCTTGTCGTGCCGTTCGGCCAGGGTACGCTGGCCGGCGCGCGCGGCCGCGCGCCCATGCGCGGCTTCGCCCCGTTTGGCATCGTAATGAACGGCCAGCGTTTCCGGTTCGTACATCACGCTCTGGAAACGCCCATACGGGCAGACATAGGTGCAGATCTGCTCGCGCATCAGGCCGGCGGCGGCGTAAGTGGACAAGGTGAGGATGCTGACCGTGATGTAGGCGGCGGCGGCGGCCTGGCCGGTGAAGAACGCCACCACCAGTTGCGGCGCATAGGCGAAATAGGCGACAAAGGTCAGGCCGGTCCAGAACGACGCCAGCAGCCACAAGGCATGGGTGCCACCGATCTTGAGTGCTTTTTCGCGATTCCACGGCTGGCGATAGAGACGCACCCGCGCTGGCCGCTCGCCCTGGATCGCGTGTTCGATCCAGATGAAGAAATCGGTCCACAGGGTCTGGAAACAGAAGTAGCCGCAAAACGCGCGTCCGACCAGGCCGGTGACGAAGAACAGCAGGATGGCGGCGATGAACAGCAGCAGCGCCAGCCAGATGACGTCCTGCGGATAAACCGTCAGCCCGAAGATCAGAAACCGGCGCCCGGGAAGATCGAACAATATCGCCTGGGCGGGCGCATCCAGCCGCGACCACGGCAGCCATGGCAACAGGAAATAGATCGCGTAGGCGAGCACCAGCACCGACGTTTTGAAACGTCGGAAACGCCCCTTCACCGAACGGGTGAAGATGGGGATGCGCTTCTGATAGAGTCCGAGCTGGTCTTCTAGGCCTGTCTGCATGGTGCGAAAGTGGATATACGGGAAACAAAAGCCCCCGTGAACGGGGGCTTTGCTTATTTCCTCAGTCGACGGCCTTACTGCCCGCCGCCCAGTTCATGAACATAGACTGTCAGAACCTTGATTTGTTCAGGCGAAAGGCGACCGGCCCATGCGGGCATCACGCCTTTGTTCAGGCCATTGGCGATGACGCCGCGAATGGCCGCAACCTTGCCCTCGGCAGCGTCGGTTGCCGGCACATTGGCCCACAGCCAGATGTTGTCGGTCAGGTTGGGCGCGCCGATGTCCTTGCGGCCCTTGCCATCGCTGCCGTGGCAGTAATAGCAGGCGGCAGTCTCGCTGTGGAACAGCGCGTCGCCGGTAGCCGCCTTGGCGGCGTCGTGCCCGATGCCGGACAGCTTGGCGACATAGTTCGCCAACTGGTCGATCTGCTCGCCGGCGAGCACTTCGCTGAAGGCCGGCATGTAGCCGCGGCGGCCGACCATCAGCGTTTCGTGAATCTTGTCGTACGAGCCGCCGTACAGCCAGTCATCATCGGTCAGGTTGGGAAAGAAACCGGCCACGCCCTGGCCGCCGGCCTGGTGGCAGGGTGCACAGTTGTCGGCAAACAGCGCCTTGCCCGCGGACAGGATGAAGCCGTTCATTTCCGGATCCTTGGCGATCTGCGCGTACGACATCGCCGACACCTTGTCGAAATAGGGCTTCTGCTCGGCCGCCGCCTGGTTCAGGTCTTCCAGCAGCAGCGCGCGGGTGTTCCAGCTGTGCGTCTTGGTTTCGCCTGCGCTGTTGACGTAGGTGATATCCGAAGCGCCGCCAATCCAGCCTTTACCGATCGGCCACGACGGATAGATGGTCCAGTAGATGACGGCAAAGATCACCGTGGCGTAGAAGGTGTAGACCCACCACACCGGCAGTGGATTGTTGTATTCCTGCAGATCCCCGTCCCAGGCGTGGCCGGTGGTTTGCACAGTTTGAGATTGTAGTTTTTGCTCGCTCATTGCTTGTCCTTCGTGCCTTCCTGATCGTCCAGAAACGGGATGTCGCGGTACGACTCGAGTCGCTTGCTCCGCTTTTTGCTACCGTAGACGTAGATCACGATGCCGATAAAGGTAACGAAAAAAATAATCAGGGCCAAAGGCTTGGTGTTTTCGGGTTTGGAAAACCACATCAGCCATTCCATCTGAAAATCCCCGGCTGCGTTCGATCAGCGGACATCGACGAATGCGTCGTCGCTGTATTTGCTGAAATCGACCATGGTGCCCAGCACTTGCAGATAGGCCACCAGGGCGTCCATCTCGGAAACACCGGAACGGTCGCCGTCGTAGTTGCCGAAGTTGGCCTGCTCGACCAGGTTCTTCTGCGCATCGGGAATGTGCAGCTGCTTGGCGACGGTTTCGCCGAACTTGGTCACGTTGGCGTCGTACTCGGCCTGCGACAGCGAATACGGCACGCCGACCTTGCGCAGCGCCTTCATGCGGGCCGCCGTGTCGGAAATATCCAGCTTGGTCGCCAGCAGCCAGGGGTAATTCGGCATCACCGACTCGGGCACCATCGAGCGCGGCGCGACCAGATGCTGCACGTGCCACTCGTTGGAATACTTGCCCCCCACCCGCGCCAGGTCCGGACCGGTACGCTTGGATCCCCACTGGAAGGGGTGGTCGTATTGCGACTCCGCCGCCAGCGAGTAATGGCCGTAACGCAGCTTTTCGTCGCGGAACGGGCGAATCATCTGCGAATGGCAGGTATAGCAGCCCTCGCGCTGGTAGATATCGCGGCCGCGCTGTTCCAGCGGCGTGTACGGGCGCACGCCCTCGACCTTTTCGATGGTCTTGTCGATGAAGAACAGCGGCGCAATTTCCACCAGGCCGCCGACGCTGATCGCCAGCATGGTCAACACGGCCATCAGGCCGATGTTGGTTTCAATCCATTCGTGTTTGAAGTTGAAGTTCATGTTTTATCTTCCCTGATTCATGCATGTGCCATCTTGGCGGCCAGCTTGGCGTCCAGCGCGGCGCTTTCGCGCTTGCCCTGGCGGATGGTCATGAACATGTTGAACGTCATCAGCACGGCGCCGGTGAGGAAGAACATGCCGCCGATGGCGCGCATTGCGTAGAAGGGCATCATGGCCGCGACGGATTCCGCGAACGAGTACTGCAGGTTGCCGAACTCGTCGAACGCGCGCCACATCAGGCCCTGGGTGATGCCGGAAATCCACATCGCGACGATGTACAGCACGATGCCGATGGTGGCCAGCCAGAAGTGCCACTCGACCAGTTTGCGGCTGTAGATCGTGGTGCTCCACAGCTTGGGCATCATGTGATACAGCGAGCCAAAGGAGATCATCGCCACCCAGCCCAGCGCGCCTGAATGCACGTGGCCCACGGTCCAGTCGGTGTAGTGCGACAGCGCGTTGACTTCTTTCAGCGACATCATCGGGCCTTCGAAGGTCGACATGCCGTAGAACGACAGGGCGACGATCATGAAACGCATCACCGGGTCGGTGCGCATTTTGTCCCAGGCACCCGACAGCGTCATGATGCCGTTGATCATGCCGCCCCACGAGGGCATCAAAAGCAGGATGGAGAACGCGGCGGCCAGCGACGACGTCCAGTCGGGCAGCGCGGTCCAGTGCAGATGGTGGCCGCCCACCCACATGTACATGAAGCTCAGCGCCCAGAAGTGGACGATCGACAGGCGATAGGAATAAATCGGGCGGCCGGCCTGCTTCGGCACGAAGTAGTACATCATGCCGAGGAAGGCGGCGGTGAGGAAGAAGCCCACGGCGTTGTGGCCGTACCACCACTGGGTCATCGCGTCCTGAGTGCCGGAGAACAGGCTGTAGGACTTCATCGAAAACAGATCGATGGGCATGGCCAGGTTATTGAAGGTATGCAGCAGCGCGGTCGCCAGAATAAACGACAGGTAGAACCAGTTGGCGACGTAGATATGCGGCTGCTTGCGGCGCATGATGGTGCCGACGAACAGGATCAGATAGGTGACCCAGACGAGCTCGATCAGGATATCGATCGGCCACTCCATCTCGGCATACTCGCGCGACTGGGTGTAGCCCAGCACGTAGCTGATATCGGCCAGCACGATCACCGCCATCCAGCCCCAGAAGGTGAAGCTGGCCATGCCGTCCGAAATCAGGCGGGCCTGGCAGGTACGCTGGACGACATAGTAGGAGGTGGCAAACAGCGCCGATCCGCCAAAACCGAAAATCACCGAGGTGGTGTGGACGGGACGGAAGCGCCCGAACGAGAAATACGGGCTATCGAAATTCAGAAACGGCCAAGCCAGTTCGGAGGCGATATACACGCCCACGAACATGCCGATCACTGCCCAGACCAGCGACATGACGGCAAATTTCTTTACGATATCAAAGTTGTACTGCTCCGCACCGGAATATGTGGTTACCGCCATCGACCGCTCCTGTTGTATCCGAAATAGCGCGTATCGCCGCGCTCAAGCAGCATATGCTTATATTAAGGAAGCGCTGAACAATTCACTTTTGAGTACGTTTCAACGCGTTCCTGGATAAACGAACCGTCAAGCCGCCGGTTTTTCTGGTTATTCGGTGGATG
>NCIH01000093.1:0-10583 GCA_002281975.1 Hydrogenophilales bacterium 17-64-11
GTGCTGGCCGGAAACCTGTTCGAATGGATGGCCTGGATCGGCATCGCTGCCGGAATCTATCTGCTGATTTACCGCATCGCCCGCGACGGTGGCGCCGCGCTGAAAACGCTGTTCTTCTGGGCGGTGGTGGTCATGCTGGCGTTGACGCTGGCGGGCCATTTCGGCATCCAGCCTATCATGCAGAGCCTGAAGGACCAGGCCATGCCGCATGCCGTGATGCAAAGTGTGTTTGCCGACCGTTTTGCGCGCTGGCACGGGGTGTCCAGCATTCTGTATTTGATCCAGAGCGCGCTGGGGCTGTTGCTGGTCTGGCGTTCGGGGCTGGCGCGATAAGCTCCGTTGGGCAGCAATCAGCCCGGCAGGACGATGACGGGCTTGGCTGCGGCGCGATAAATCACCAGCACCTTGCCGATTTGCTGCACCGGCGCTGCGCCGGTGGCGGCGCAGATTTCCTCCAGCCAGCTGCGGCGCAGGTCCGATTCGTTGCTGGCTGCCTTGATCTTGACCAGTTCGTGCGCAGCCAGCGCGTGATCGATTTCCTTCAATACGGCAGCCGTCAGCCCCTGGTTGCCGATCATGACCACCGGTTGGCGCGTGTGTGCCAGCCCCTTCAAAAACTGCCGTTGCGCGGGCGCGAGTGCTTTCATGCTTGTTCCTTAAATGAGCGCGGATTGTAGCCGATAGAGGCGATAGACATGGCACAGAAACCCAAGCGGACCAAATCGGGCAGCGCCTGGATGCACGAGCACGTGACGGATCCCTACGTCAAAAAAGCGCAGCAGGACGGCTACCGCTCGCGCGCCGCCTATAAATTGCTGGAAATCGACCAGCGCGACCATCTGTTGCGCCCTGGCATGACGGTGGTGGACCTGGGCGCCGCGCCCGGCAGTTGGTGCCAGGTGGCGGTGCAGAAAATGAAGCGGCAGGGCAGGGTGCTGGCGATCGACCTGCTGCCGGTGGCACCGATGCCCGGCGTCGACAGCCTGGAAGGCGACTTCACCGAGCCGGCGGCGCTGGCCTGGCTGGAAGAAAAGTTGCAATCCGGGCAGCTTGACCTTGTATTGAGCGATATGGCGCCCAACATCAGCGGGGTGATGCTGGCAGACCAGGCGCGGCATTACGAATTATGCGAACTGGCGCTCGAATTTGCGGCAGACTGGTTGAAACCGGACGGCTGTTTCCTCGTCAAAGTTTTCCAGGGTGTTGGTTTTGAGGATTTCCGGGCCCGGATGCGGCAGGCATTCGAGCAGGTGCTGATCCGCAAGCCCGATGCCTCGCGCGATCGCAGCACCGAGGTCTATCTGCTGGGACGTCGCCCGGTTGCAGCACGGGATGGCGGGTTGCAAGGCTGCCATGGCATGCTTGCAAAATAGGGTTTAGAATGAGTCTAAACGTGCTGCATTCGGCACCGAGGAGTAAACGTGAACAATCTGTCCAAAAACATCGCTGTCTGGTTGATTATTGCCGTCGTCCTGATGACGGTATTCAACCAGTTCGGCGCCCAGCGCACCGCCCAGAAGCAGATGCCCTACTCGCAATTCATCGAGGAGGTGCGCCAGCAGCAGATCTCCAAGGTGGTGATAGAAGGCAACGTCCTCAAGGGCGAGCGCAGCGACGGCCAGCGTTTCACCAGCTATGCGCCGAGCGACCCGTGGATGGTGTCCGACCTGCTGAAAAACGGCGTCTCGGTCGAGGCCAAGCCGGAAGAGCAGCCGTCGTTCCTGATGAGCCTGTTCATTTCCTGGTTCCCGATGCTGCTGCTGATCGGCGTGTGGATCTTCTTCATGCGCCAGATGCAGGGTGGCGGGCGGGGCGGGGCGTTCTCGTTCGGCAAGAGCCGGGCGCGCCTGCTCGATGAAAACGCCAATCCGGTGACCTTTGCCGACGTCGCAGGCTGCGACGAGGCCAAGGAAGACGTGGCGGAACTGGTGGATTTCCTGAAGGACCCGACCAAATTCCAGAAGCTGGGCGGGCATATTCCGCGCGGCGTGCTGATGGTGGGGCCGCCGGGAACCGGCAAGACTTTGCTGGCGCGCTCGATTGCGGGTGAGGCCAAGGTGCCGTTCTTCAGCATCTCGGGGTCGGACTTCGTCGAGATGTTCGTCGGCGTGGGCGCTGCGCGGGTGCGCGACATGTTCGAGCAGGCGAAGAAGAATTCGCCCTGCATCATCTTCATCGACGAGATCGATGCGGTCGGCCGCCAGCGCGGCGCCGGCCTTGGCGGCGGCAACGACGAACGCGAGCAGACCTTGAACCAGTTGCTGGTGGAAATGGACGGCTTCGAAGCGACCACCGGCGTCATCGTCATCGCCGCGACCAACCGCCCCGATGTGCTCGATCCGGCCTTGCTGCGCCCGGGGCGCTTCGACCGCCAGGTGGTGGTGGGTCTGCCCGACATCCGTGGCCGCGAACAGATCCTGCTGGTGCACATGCGCAAGGTACCGCTCGCCCCCGACGTGCGGGCCGACATCCTGGCGCGCGGCACCCCCGGCATGTCCGGCGCCGACCTCGCCAACCTGGTCAACGAGGCCGCGCTGTTCGCCGCGCGCGGCAACAAGCGCCTGGTCGACATGGACGATTTCGAGAAGGCCAAGGACAAGATCCTGATGGGTGCCGAGCGCAAGTCCATGGTGATCACTCCCGAGGACAAGAAGAAAACGGCTTACCACGAGTCGGGCCATGCGGTGATCGGCATGACCCTGCCGGGCTGCGACCCGGTGCACAAGGTGACCGTGATCCCGCGCGGTCGTGCGCTGGGCGTGACCATGTCGCTGCCGGAAATGGATCGTTTCAGTCTGTACAAGGACGAGATGCTGTCGCAGATCAGCATGCTGTTCGGCGGCCGGGTGGCGGAAGAGATCTTCGTCGGCAGCATCTCGACCGGCGCTTCCAACGACTTCGAGCGCGCCACCAGCATCGCGCGCGACATGGTGACCCGCTACGGCATGTCCGAAGCGCTGGGCCCGATGGTGTATGGCGAAAACGAAGGCGAGGTGTTCCTGGGGCGTTCGGTGACCACGCACAAGAACATGAGCGAAGCGACCATGCAGAAGGTCGACGCCGAGATCCGCCGCATTCTGGACGAGCAGTACGCGCTGGCCAAAAAAATCCTGACCGACAGCCGCGACAAGGTCGAGGCGATGACCGCAGCCCTGCTGGAATGGGAAACCATCGATGCCGAACAGATTGCCGACATCATGGCCGGCCGTCCGCCGCGCCCACCCAAGCTCTCCGTCACGCCACCGTCGCCGGCAAGCGGCGGCGACAAGCCGAGTGCGCCGGCGCCGACTACGCAACCCGCGCAGGAAGCCTGAACGTAGATTCGGCATCACGCACTACAATAGGGGGGCTTTGGCCCCTCTTTTTTTATGTCCGTATTCCACGCCGGTCCGCACCGCCTCTCCCTGGCCCGCCCCCTTGTCATGGGTATCGTCAATGTCACGCCGGATTCGTTTTCGGACGGAGGGCGGCTGGGCAACGCACAGGCAGCGATCGACCATGCCCTCAAGCTGCGGGAAGAAGGCGCCGATATCCTCGACGTCGGCGGGGAGTCCACCCGTCCGGGCGCGGCAGCTGTGCCTGCCGATGAGGAAATCCGCCGGGTGCGGCCAGTGATCGAGGCGCTTGCCAGGCGCGGCTGCGTGGTGTCGGTCGACACCACGAAGCCTGAAGTGATGCGCGCTGCGCTCGACGCAGGTGCGGCCATGGTGAACGATGTGATGGCCTTGCGTGCGCCCGGCGCGCTGGAGGCGGTGAGGGTGTCCGATGCGGCGGTGTGCCTGATGCATATGCAGGGCGAGCCGCAGAGCATGCAGCATGCGCCCCGTTATGCCGATGTGGTCGAAGACGTGAAGCGGTTTTTGCAGGACAGGGTGCAGGTTTGCGAAGCTGCGGGCATGAGCCGCGAGAGGCTGGTGATCGATCCGGGCTTCGGGTTTGGCAAAACGCTGGAGCACAATTTGGCCCTGCTCAAGCACCTGCGCTGCCTGGCGGAAACGGGTGTGCCCGTGCTGGCAGGGATGTCGCGCAAATCCATGCTGGGCGCATTGACCGGGCGTGCCGTTGAAGCGCGCGAATTCGCCGGGGTGGCGGCGCATCTGGCCGCCGTGGCACGCGGCGCGCGCTTGCTCCGGGTACACAATGTGGCAGCCATGCGGGATGCGCTGGCGGTATGGAATGCAGTGGAGGAACAACACGATGGGACGTAAATATTTCGGCACCGACGGCGTGCGCGGCAAGGTGGGCGAAGCGCCCATTACGCCGGAGTTTGTCATGCATCTGGGCTACGCTGCCGGACAGGTGCTGGTGGCCGACCGCGGCAGCCTGCCGCCGAATCAGCACCCGACCGTGCTGATCGGCAAGGACACCCGCATTTCCGGCTACATGCTGGAAGCCGCGCTGGAAGCCGGCCTGACCGCTGCCGGCGTGAACGTGCTGATGACCGGACCGATGCCGACGCCTGCTGTGGCCTACCTGACGCGCGCGCTGCGTCTGCAGGCCGGGGTGGTGATCTCGGCATCGCACAATCCGTTCGAAGACAACGGCATCAAGTTCTTTTCCGCCAGCGGGCAGAAACTGCCGGACAGCGTGGAGGAAGCGATCGAGGCGCGGCTGGATTTCCCCATCGACACGGTCGAGGCGCGCCAGTTGGGGCGTGCCCGCCGGATCGAGGACGCCGCGGCGCGCTACATCGAGTTTTGCAAGAGCACCTTTCCCAATCACCTCGATCTGCGCGGGATGCGTATCGTGGTCGACTGCGCGCACGGTGCGACCTATCACATTGCGCCGCACGTGCTGCACGAACTGGGTGCCGAAGTGATTGCCATCGGCAACGAGCCGAACGGCTACAACATTAACGAAAAGTGCGGTGCCACGCACACTGCGGCGCTGGCGGACGCGGTGCGTGCGCAAGGCGCGGATCTCGGCATTGCGCTCGACGGCGATGGCGACCGCCTGATGATGGCCGACGCGAAGGGGCGGATATACGATGGCGACCAGCTGGTTTACGTCATCGCGCGCCACCGCATCCAGACCGGCTACATGAAGGGCGGCGTGGTGGGCACGTTGATGACCAATCTCGGCACCGAGCATGCTCTGGCCCGCATCCGGATTCCGTTCGAACGCGCCAGGGTGGGGGACCGCTACGTGCTCGAACGCCTGCATGCCAACGGTTGGACGCTGGGCGGCGAGACCTCGGGGCATATCCTCTGTCTGGATAAACACACCACGGGCGACGGTATCGTTTCGGCGCTGCAGGTGCTGCGCGCACTGCGCGAGACGGGCGAGACGCTGGATGCGTTCACCACGGACCTGGAAACGTATCCCCAGGCGATGATCAACGTGCCGGTCGCCAAAGGTTTTAAGCTGGATGCCGCGCCTGCGATCGGTGCGTCGGTCGCGGAGGCGGAGGCTGCCCTGGCCGGCAGCGGCCGGGTCGTCCTGCGCGCGTCCGGTACCGAGCCGCTGATCCGCGTGATGGTGGAAGGGCGGGATGCCGATCTGGTCAGGCATACGGCCGAAACCATTGCCGCTGCCGTGAGGGCTGCCGCAGCGGCTGGGTGATTTCCTGCCTTGAAATATATCTGTAATATTCGCCCGTTAGTATGGCGACGTCGCCCATGCGGCAACGTCAACTACTACCGGAGATATTACATGCGTACACTCAACAAGCTGGCTCAAGGCACTCTGGCCGCGGCCATGGGGCTGGCTTTCTCGGTCAGCGCGCTGGCCGCCGACATCACCGGCGCGGGGGCAACCTTCCCTTATGCCGTTTACACCAAATGGGCTGAAGCCTATCAGGCCGCCACCGGCAACAAGGTCAACTATCAGGGCATCGGCTCGTCGGGTGGCGTCAAGCAGATCAAGGCCAAGACTGTCGATTTCGGCGGCACCGACGCGCCGGTCAAGGAGGCCGACCTGGATGCCGCCAAGCTGGTGCAGGTTCCGACCGTAATGGGGGGCGTCACCATCGTCATGAACGTTCCGGGTATCGATTCCGGCAAGCTGAAGCTGGACGGCGTCACCGCCGCCAACATTTTCCGGGGCGCCGTCACCAAGTGGAACGACCCCGCCATCGCCAAGCTGAACCCCGGTGTGACGCTGCCGAATCTGGCCATCACGGTGTCGCATCGTTCCGACGGCTCGGGCACCACCTATGCCTTTACCCACTATCTGGCCAAGCAGTCGATGGCCTTCATGCGCGAAGTCGGCGCGGGCAACACGGTGAACTGGCCAGCCAACGGGGTGGGCGGCAAGGGCAACCCGGGGGTCGCTGCCAACGTGCAGAAGATCAAGGGTGCGATCGGCTATGTGGACATCGCCGATGCGATGAAAAACAAGATGAATTTCGTTGCGCTGAAGAACCGTTCCGGCAACTATATCGTGCCGGATCAGGCGGCAGTGGCCGACGCGGCAGCGGGTGCCGATTTCAAGGTCCGTGGCATGGCGCCCGATCTGCTGGACCAGTCGCACAAGAATGCCTGGCCCATCACCACGGCCACGTATATCCTGGCGTATGAAAAAGGCGCCGATGCCGTCAAGCAGAAAGGTGTAGTCGACTTCTTCACCTGGTCCTTGAACAATGGCCAGAAAATGGCCGCCGACCTCGGCTTTGTGGCGCTGCCGCCCAATGTCGTGAAGATGGTCGAAGCAGAAATGAAAAACATCAAGTAAGGCATCTGGATTGGCTGATTTGATGGTTGGCCGGGGGCGGCGTGCCGCCCCCGGCGCTCTGCCAAAGCAGCTGCCTTGCGGCGGCTGCTTTGGCAGATAAAAAATCGAACCGATAGGCACCCCACCGTGAGCGAGCCCAGCGCATCCGCCGGAATCGACCTGCATGCCCAGCAGGTCAGACGATTCCGGTTGCAGGACAAGTTTTTCCATTATTCCACCCAGTTTTTCGCCTTTGTCGTTCTGGCGGCGCTGGTGGGTATTCTGGTGTCGCTTACCCTCGAAGCTTGGCCCACCCTCAAGACATTCGGCCCGGCTTTCCTCTGGACCAACATCTGGAGCGTGCCTGACGATCAGTACGGCGCGCTGGCGGCCATTTACGGCACGGTGGTGACGTCCGTGCTGGCGCTGCTGATTGCCGTGCCGATCAGTTTCGGTATCGCCTTGTTCCTGACCGAAACCTGCCCGGTCTGGCTGCGCCGCCCGCTGGGCACCGCGATCGAATTGCTGGCGGGCATTCCTTCCATCGTCTACGGCATTTGGGGGCTGTTCGTGTTCGCCCCCCTGTTTGCCGAATACGTCCAGCCGCCGTTGCAGGCGTTGCTGGGCGATGTTCCGGTCATCGGCGGCTGGTTCTCCGGGCCCCCCATCGGAGTCGGCATTCTCGCTGCCAGCATTGTGCTGGCGCTGATGGTCATCCCTTTTATTGCTTCGGTAATGCGCGACGTGTTCGAGACCGTGCCGCATGTGCTGAAGGAGTCGGCCTACGGCATCGGCTGCACCACCTGGGAGGTGGTGCGCAACGTCGTCCTGCCCTACACGCGCGTCGGCGTCATCGGCGGCATCATGCTGGGCTTGGGGCGCGCACTGGGCGAGACAATGGCCGTCACCTTCGTGATCGGCAACGCCAACCGCATCAACGGCAGCTTGTTCGCGCCCGGCACCTCGATTGCCTCCACGCTGGCCAACGAATTCGGCGAGGCGGACCCCGGCCTGCATATCGCCTCCCTGTTTGCGCTGGGCCTGGTGCTGTTCATCATCACCTTTGTCGTGCTGGCGATTTCGCGCTGGCTCATCAGCCGCAGCATGGGCTCGGAAGGTCTGTAAGGAAAGCCGTCATGATGAGCCTGTACACCCGCCGTATCTGGATCAACCGCATCGGCATCACCCTGTCCATGGTGGCGATGAGCCTGGGACTGATCGCGCTGCTGTGGATTTTGTGGACCTTGTTTTCCAAAGGCTTTGCCGCGCTGAGCTGGGATCTGTTTACCCAGGATACGCCTGCGCCAGGCTCCGAAGGCGGCGGCTTGCGCAATGCCATTGTCGGCAGCGGCCTCATCCTGCTGTTTTCCATGCTGATCTCGACGCCGATCGGCATTCTGGCGGGCATCTATCTGGCCGAATTCGGACGCATTTCGAGGTTCGCCTCGTTGACCCGCTTCATGACCGACATCATGCTGTCGGCGCCTTCCATCGTCATCGGCCTGTTCGTCTATGCGCTTTTTGTGGCGACCACCGGCGGTTTTTCCGGCTGGGCCGGGTCGCTGGCGCTGGCGCTGATTGCCATCCCGGTGGTCGTGCGCACCACCGAAAACATGTTGAAGCTGGTGCCGACCAGCCTGCGTGAAGCGGCATTTGCGGTGGGCGCGCCGCGCTGGCAGGTTTCGCTCAGGGTAACGCTGCCTGCGGTCAAGTCGGGCGTGGTGACAGGCGTATTGCTGGCGATGGCGCGTATCACCGGCGAGACCGCGCCGCTGCTGTTCACTGCGCTGAACAACCAGTTCTTCAGCACCGATATGGCGGAACCCATGGGCAACCTGCCGGTGGTGATCTATCAGTTCGCGCTGAGCCCGTATGACAATTGGGTGGGCCTGGCCTGGGGCGGGGCGCTGTTGATCGCCTTGCTGGTGCTGGTGGTCAACATCGGTGTGCGCGTCGTTTTCCGCAACAAAGACAAACGTTAATTTCTCCGGAGCTTTCCGATGCCCGATCAAGCCATGCCAACCGGCGAAAATGCTGCCATGCAGGTACGCAACCTGGATTTCTTCTACGGCGATTTCAAAGGCCTCAACAATATCAATCTGGATATTGTCAACAAGAAGGTGACGGCTTTCATCGGGCCGTCAGGCTGCGGCAAATCGACCCTGTTGCGCACCTTCAATCGCATGTATGACTTGTACCCGGGGCAGCGCGCCGAAGGCCAGATCCTGGTGCATGGCAAAAATCTGCTCGACAAGAGCCAGGACGTGAATCTGGTGCGCGCCAAGATCGGCATGGTGTTCCAGAAGCCGACGCCTTTTCCCATGACGATCTATGAAAACATCGCGTTCGGCGTACGTCTGTACGAGCGCATGTCCAAAAGCGCAATGGACGATCGCGTCGAATGGGCGCTGAACAAGGCTGCCCTGTGGGGCGAGGTGAAAGACAAGCTGCAGAAAAGCGGTCTGTCGCTTTCGGGCGGCCAGCAGCAGCGCCTGTGCATTGCGCGTGCGGTCGCGGTGAAGCCGGAAATCGTGCTGCTGGACGAACCGACCTCGGCACTGGATCCGATTTCCACCGCGAAAATCGAGGAACTCATCAACGAGTTGAAAAACGATTACACCATCGCCATCGTCACCCACAACATGCAGCAGGCCGTGCGGATTTCCGACTACACCGCCTTCATGTACCTGGGCGAACTCGTCGAGTTCAACGAAACCGGCACCATCTTCATGCGGCCGGGAAAAAAGCAGACCGAAGACTACATTACCGGCCGATTCGGCTGATTGCTCTTCCCATGGCAACGCGCCCGCCGGTTGACCTGCGGGCGCGTTGCGCTTACCATCGCGCACTTTTGTTTGGCGGATTCCCATGCGCAAGAAGCTCGTAGCCGGTAATTGGAAAATGCACGGCAGCCTGGCCGAGAATGCCGCGTTGCTGTCTGCGCTCAAGCCGGCACTGGCCGGCATCGAGGCAGTCGTTTGCGTCCCTTTCCCGTATCTGGCACAAGCGCAGGCCGCGCTTGCCGGGTCGTCGATTGCCTGGGGCGCGCAAAACCTATCCGAGCAGGCCAAGGGTGCATTTACCGGCGAAGTGTCTGCTGCCATGCTGATCGATTTCGGCTGCCGGTATGTGATCGTCGGCCATTCCGAGCGGCGTAGCCTGTATGGTGAAACCGACGAGCTGGTGGCCAGCAAATACCTGGCCGCGCAGGCGGCCGGCCTGACGCCCATCCTGTGCGTGGGCGAATCGCTGGCCGAGCGCGAGTCGGGCGTGACCGAAGCGGTCGTCGCACGCCAGCTCGATGCCGTGATCAAGGCTGCCGGCGTGGCGTCTTTGGCCGGGGCGGTGGTTGCCTACGAACCCGTGTGGGCGATCGGCACCGGAAAAACCGCCACGCCGGAGCAGGCCCAGGCCGTGCACGCCTTCATCCGCGGCAAGATTGCCGCCCTCGATGCCGGCGTGGCGGATGGTCTGGTAATCCAGTATGGGGGTAGCGTAAAAGCCGCGAATGCGGCAGAATTGATGGCTAAGCCGGATATCGACGGCGGCCTGATTGGCGGTGCTTCTCTGGTTGCCGACGAGTTCATCGCGATTTGCCAAGCAGCCGCCAAGTAAGAATCAAAATTTATGGAAACACTGGTCTGGATCGTTCATGTCATCGTAGCGCTTGCCGTCATTGCGCTGGTGCTGCTGCAACACGGCAAGGGCGCGGACATGGGGGCCGCATTCGGTAGCGGATCTGCCGGCAGCCTGTTCGGCGCCAGCGGTTCGGCCAATTTTCTGAGCCGCAGCACGGCCGTTGTGGCGACCCTGTTCTTTCTGACTAGCTTGGGTCTGGCCTATTTCGGACTGCAGCAGCATAAGCCGTCCAGCGTGCTGGATCGGACGGCGGTGCCGGCACCGGCGACGCAGCCTACCCATCACAGTCGTGG
>NCIH01000094.1:0-10442 GCA_002281975.1 Hydrogenophilales bacterium 17-64-11
TTTGGCATGGAGACCTTCTTCATCGCCCTGGCCCGTGCCATGGCGCTGCCCGGCTTCGGCCCCGGTGCGATCGCCGACATGGACGGCAACACCTACCCGCTGGAGCGGCCGGAAGACTGGTATCTGCGGGGCGGCGCGAACATCGCCTGGCTCGGCAAGGAACCGGTGGCCGACGCCAGCGACGAGGACATCGTGCTGTCCGGCGTCGAGCGCCTGCGGCCGCTGCTGGAACGCACCCTGAAGCCGGAGGAGGTGCGCAAGGTGGCCTTCATCCTCGCCCGCGGCGGACGCTACCAGCCCGCCAAGGAGACCTACAGCGAAGACAACCCGGAATGGATGACCCACCGCTTCGACAAGGGCCTGCAGATCTACAACGAGAACCTGGGTGGGACGAAAAACAGCATCACCGGCAAGCCCTTCACCGGCTGCGCCACCTGGATCGAACCGGTGTTCGCCGACGGCACGCCGATGCGCACGCTTTATCCTGAAAAGGAATGGCCGCTGCAGTTGGTCAGCTTCAAGTCGGCGCTGCAGAACTCCTACTCCATCGCCGCCTCGCGGCTGCGCGGTATCCACCCGGAAAACCCGGTGCTGATGCACCCGGCCGACGCCGCCCGCTTCGGACTGGAAAGCGGCGACGCCGCGGTGATCCGCACTCCCGGCGGCAGTGTGCGCGGCCGCGTGATCGTGCATGCCGGGGTCCTGCCCGGCGTGCTGGCGATCGAGCACGGCTTCGGCCACAAGGAGCTGGGCGCCCGTGCGCACCGCATCGGCGAGGCGCGCCAGCCCGAGGTGCCGGCCATCGGCGCCGGGATCAACCTCAACGACCTGGGGCTGACGGATCCGACCCGCCAGGGCAAGTCGGTGTGGGTGGACGCGGTCTCGGGCACCTCGGTGCGCAACGGCCTGCCGGCCAGCGTGGCGCGCGCCTAGGCGGCTGCCGTGGGACGTATAGCGGGCAATCGAGGCAAACAACCATGGCAATGACGATGCATGCGGATGTGGTGAGCGTCGAGGAATCGATCTTTTCCGGCCGGGTGGAGCGTGTCGTCGCCCCGGCGGAAATGGGCGAGGTCGGCATTTACCCCGGGCATGCGCCCCTGCTCACCCGCCTCAAGACCGGTGTTGTGCGGCTGAAGATTCCGCACCAGGCGCAGGAGAAGGTGGTTTACGTTTCCGGCGGCATGCTGGAGGTGCAGCCCGGCGGCGTGACCATTCTGTCCGACATCGCCATCCGGGAGAAGGATATGGAAGAAGGCGCGCTGGAAGATGAAAGGCGGAAGGCCGAAGAAACCATGAGAAACCGTGTCACCGCGGCGGAATATACAAAGATGGAGGTCGAGCTGACCAAGGCCCTGATGTCCTTGCATGGCATTCAGAAACTGCGCCACGGCAAGAAGGGGGTTTGAATCCGGGCGGCCAGATTGGCGCACCTGATTGCGAGGCGTTACAGAAACCGTTCACCGGCCGACCCTACGACCTGTGAAATGCCGAAGAATAGATGTTGTAAGCTGTCGAGGCCCAGACTCTTGTCCTGACCGCATGGATCAGATTTGCTTTGTTTGGGTAGTCTCAAATCGTTTCGAAGACGGCCATGCCTTTGATGTCAAAATTGACGATTACCACCGAATGGAGGCTACGATGACGATCATCTGCTCTGTGGCCCATAGCAGACGGATGCCGAGATCAATTGTGGGGCGGCTGATCGGCCTGAACGGTCATTGGGGGATTGCTACTCGGGCGGCCGCTCGACTTCACATTGCTGCCGTTCGACCATTGCCAACGAAAAATCAGCGGCGATAAATCGGAACGGCTTAACGAAAAACGCTACTCACCCTATCGACCCGGAACAGCCGGTGACGGCTTGCAGTCTCAACGTCCGCTTAGAAGCGGCAAGCTGACTTTTCTATTCGCTCAGGGAACTGGAACTATCGGTAGATTCGAGATGTAGAGCGGTAACAGTAGGTTTGGTTTGTCTGTTGCAACAGTAGTCATTCACGTGAGGCGGGATGTGAAAATCCGGCTGGAAGGAAAGTATTAGCGAATCGCTATGGAGCGTCACCTCCGCAGTGCCGGAATGCGGCCACGCAACACGATCGCCATCAACGCGAGGCCGCTGAATGCGGCCCCTGCGATGAACGTCTGCGATGCGCCAAAGCGATCCCACAGCAGGCCGGCCAGTGCGCTGGCCACAAGCATCGCCATGCCGCTCACCAGATTGAAGAAGCCGTAGGCGGTGCCGCGCAATTCTGCCGGTGCGGTATCGGCCACCATCCTCGCCAGCAGGCCTTGCGTCATGCCCATGTGCAAGCCCCACAGCGTGATGCCCAGCCACACCCAACTCCAGTGGTTGCTGTAAGCCAGCGCGACATCCGCGCCGATCAGAATCGCCAGTCCCCACACCAGCAAGCGGGTATGGCTCATGCCATCCGAGAGCTTGCCGAATGGATAAGCCGCAAGCGCGTAAACCACATTCATGGCGATCAGCACCAGAGGCGCCGACGCGACGGGCAGGCCGCCTTGCCAGGCACGCAAGACGAGAAAGGCCTCGGAGAAGCGCGCCAGGGTGAACATGGCACCGATCGCCACGACCCACCAGTAGGCGCGCGACAGCCGGCGCAGGTTTTCCCGGCGGATGGGATTGACGGGATGGCCGTCGCGTTTTGTCTCGGGCTCCTGCACGCCAAACAGCAACAGGGCGACCGAGAGCACGCCGGGGATGACCGCCACCCAGAACACGGCGCGGAAGTCGTTTGCCCACAGCAGCATCAAGCCCAGGGCAAGCAGCGGGCCGAGGAAGGCGCCCACGGTGTCGAGTGATTGGCGCAGGCCAAAGGCCGCCCCGCGCAGTTCGGGTGGCGCGATGTCGGCCACCAGCGCATCCCGCGGCGCACCCCGGATGCCCTTGCCGACCCGGTCGATCAGGCGCGCGGCGAAGGCGAGGCCGGCGCTTGAAGCCAGTGCAAACAAGGGCTTGGAGAGGGCACCCAGCCCGTAGCCCAAAACGGCAAGCGGCTTGCGCTTCCCCCAGTAGTCGGAAAGCGCGCCCGAGAAAACCTTGACGATCAGTGCGGTGGCCTCTGCTACCCCCTCGATCAGGCCGACAATGAACACGCTTGCGCCCAAGCTCGTGACCAGGAAGACCGGCAACAGGCTATGAATCATCTCGGACGAGATGTCCATCAACAAGCTGACAAAGCCGAGCGTCCAGATGGCCAAGGGGATGCGGGCAGGGTTGCCAGCGCTTTCGGTATCCGGCGACGGTGTGCTCGATTTCATGGGCAAAGCGTTGTGCAGGTTGGATAATTGATCTTAATGGACATTGCCAACTTTAATGCGTTAATTGCCTGGATTGCCCAACATCCTGAGTGGGCCTATGCGACGGTCTTTCTCGCCGCGTTCAGCGAATCGCTCGCGGTCGTGGGGCTGTTCGTTCCCGGCGCGCTCGTCATGTTCGGTGCGGGCGCCGTCGTGGCGGTCGGCTCGCTGGATCTGTGGGCCACGATGGCTTGGGCGGCTGCGGGCGCGATTGCCGGAGACGCCGGCAGCTACTGGCTGGGGCATCACTACCGTGCCGAACTGCCCAATCGCTGGCCTTTCAGACGCTATCCGAAACTGCTGGAAAAGGGCACGGCGTTCTTTCATCGACATGGCGGCATGAGCATTTTCCTGGGGCGCTTCGTCGGGCCGATTCGCCCCGTGATTCCCGCGGTGGCTGGCATGCTCGGCATGCCGCCGGCACGTTTTTACACGGCCAACATCCTGTCGGCGCTCGGCTGGGCGCCGACCTATATCCTGCCCGGTGTCGTCTTCGGCGCCTCGCTTGGGTTGGCGGGGTCGGTGGCAACGCGCCTGGCCCTGATCCTCGTGCTGATGCTGATCCTGATTTCGGGAAGCATCTGGATCGTCACTCGCAGCCTGACATGGCTGCAACCGCGTATCGGACAGAGCTTGGTGCGGCTTCAGACCTGGGCAGGCAGTGCGCCGGCCGCGCATCCGGGATCGGCGCGCGGCATGGTCGCAGCGCTGCTCGACCCGGCCCGCCCAGAGTCCCGGGCGCTCCTGCTACTCGCCGGAATATTGATCGCCTCCGCCTGGATGTTCTTCGGGATTATCGAGGATGTGGTGAGCGGTGATCCGCTGGTGGTGGTCGACAAGTCGGTCTATCACCTGATGCAAGGGCTGCGCACACCCATTAGCGACGGCATCATGATCGCGCTTACCGAACTGGGCGATGCCGCGGTGACACTGCCGGTCATCTCGGCCGGGCTGCTGTGGCTGCTGTGGAAACGTGCCTGGCGGCCGGCCGCCTACTGGCTCGCCGCAGCGAGTTTTGGCGCCGTGCTCACCGTCGTTCTCAAAGCGGGATTCGGCCTGCCGCGACCGCTGCCGCTGTATGACGGCAGCATCGCGTTCGGCTTCCCCAGCGGGCACGCGGTCATGAGCATCGTCGTCTTCGGCTTTCTGGGGGTGTTGAGCGCGCGTGAGCTGAGCTTGCGCGGGAAATTCGTGGTGTTCAGCATCCTGGCCATGATCGCGGGCCTGATCGCCTTTTCACGCATCTATCTGGGCGCACACTGGCTGTCCGACGTGCTGGGCGGCTTGAGTTTCGGCATGGCATGGGTGGCGCTGCTGGGCATCGCATACGCACGCCGCCCGGCGCCTCCAATTGCTGCGCACGGCTTGCTGGTGGTGGCAAGCATCGTATTTATCGTGGCTGCCGTCGTTCACGCCACGAGCCAGCGTGCTGCCGATACTGCACGCTACGCGGTTCAGCGCCCCTTGACCATGATGGCTCTGCAGGACTGGTGGCGCCAGGGCTGGCAGATCCTGCCTGCCTGGCGCATCGATATCGAAGGCGAGAACGAACAGCCACTGACCGTTCAATGGGCTGGTTCGCTCGAATTCCTGAGCGCCAGATTGATGGCGCAGGGCTGGCGCGAGGCAACGCCCATGTCTGTCAGGAATTCATTGCTCTGGCTCGATCCCCGCCATGCGGTCATGCAATTGCCGCTGCTGCCGCACGCGCACGATGGCCGTCACGAAGCGCTGGCCCTGATCCGCCCGGTCAAGGGCGCGCCGGATCATCGCCTGGTGTTGCGTCTGTGGCCCACGGAAACAATGTTGCCGGCCCCGCGCACACCGATATGGGTCGGGACCCTCACCGAGGAAACCATTCAGCGTCCGCTGGCCTGGTTCAATCTGCCGCGGGACGGCCGGGACTTCATCGCGCCGCGCCGCATCCTGTTCGATAACCTATCAGGCTTGCCGGTACAGCGGGTTATCCGAAACGCTGCATCAGCGCCCGTTGGCGAAGACGGGGATATCGTATGGGATAAGAGCGTGCTGCTGGCTTATCAACCGGAATAATCGACATGAAAAACAGACCCATGCGCCAACGTTTCGGTTTTGCCTGGGAAGGCATCGCAGCGACGTGGCGCAACGAGCGCAGCTTCCGCACCCAGACCATCTTTGCCCTGGCGCTGCCGGTCGCACTGCTGCTGCTGCGGGTTTCTGCTCTGTGGTGGGCGCTGTGCCTGACCATCGCCTTTATGGTGCTGGCCGCCGAACTCTTCAACACGGCGCTGGAGTCACTCATCGACCACCTGCATCCCGAGATACATCCCGCAATCAAACGCGCCAAGGATAGCGCTGCCGGGGCGGTACTCCTGCTCAGTATCTGCGCTGCAATCATTGGCCTTCTGACAGTGCTGGTCGCGCTGGGCGTGTTGACCTGAGAATACGTGATAGGCGGCGCCAGCCTAAAAATAAAACCGGCCCGGACGCATGCCCGACCCGGTTCTATCGAAGCGGATACCCTGCTTATGCAGCCTGCGTTTTGCGCCGCAGGCCGAGATACACCACCAGAGCCAGAATCGCGCCGAGGAACACCAGGCTGGTATTCGTCGTGCCCAGGCCAAGCCCGCCGTTGGTCAGCGGTTGCGAGAGCCAGTCGCCGAATGACGCGCCAAGCGGACGGGTGAGTACATAAGCGACCCAGAACGCGGTCACCGCGCCGAGCTTGAAGCCGTAGTGCGCAATCGCCACCAGGCCGATCGCGGCGGCGAACATCAGCGTCGAATTGAGATAACCCAGCTTGAGTGTCTCCGCCGCCAGATCGCCCGCTGCGGTGCCAAGCAAAGAACGACGGGGTCTTGCAAAACAACATTCCCCGTTTGTACATATAGACCCCCGTGCTTATTGCTGGGTGACAGCTCCAACGCATAAACCAGACTGTCACGGTTGCCCCCATGACAGTCCGTTCTGGCCGATCAACAGAAGTACAGGCCGATTTAACGACTGGCCGCTTACTGACCCACTCCTGCCGCCCAAACACGTATTTTTACGCTCCGCCAGTAACGGCTGGTGGCCGATTTCTGACCGAGAAGGAGCACCCGAGCTTGCACGGTCTGTCAGTTCAAATCTGAACTTCTGCCTATAGGCTCCCTCAATCCAGATCGGCCGGGTCCGCGCGCAGCATCAGGCGCGCGAGTTCGGCGGCGGAGCCGGTGTGCGTCTTCTCCATCACATGCTGACGGTGCACATGGACTGTTTTTTCGCTGATATCCAGCTCACGCGCGATGAGCTTGTTGGGCAGGCCATGCGCCACACGCCGCGCCACCTCCCGTTCCCGCGGCGACAGCCGTTCCAGCAGCGCATGCGCCTGGTCGTGGCGCCGCTCCGCCGCTAGTTGCCGGGAACTGCGGCGCACCGCCTGGGTCACCGCATCCAGCAGCACCTGGTCCTTGAACGGCTTTTCCAGAAAATCGCAGGCCTCCTGCTTCATGGCCTGCACCGCCAGCGAAATATCCCCGTGGCCGGTGATGAAAATGATCGGCAGGGTGCGGCCCTGGGCACGCAGCACCTGCTGCAATTCCAGCCCGCTCATGCCCGGCATGCGGATGTCCAGCACCAGGCAGCCGGGCTCGCCCGGCTGGTAGGCGGCCAGGAATGCTTCGGCGCTGACATGGGCCTGGGTGCGCCAGCCGACCGAGTCGAGCAGGAACACCAGGGAGCGGCGCAGCGCCGCATCGTCGTCGACGATATGGATCAGGGCTTGGTCAAGGGATGAGGTCATCGGCGGGCAGGGTAAAAATAAACGTCATGCCGGGCGTGCCGGCGTTGGCCTCGGCCCACAGCCGTCCGCCGTGAGCCTCGATAATGGTTTTGCAGATCGACAGGCCAAGCCCCATGCCGTCGGGCTTGGTGGTAAAAAAAGGCTCGAACAGGCGCTGCGCGGAGGCCGGCGACAGGCCGGCACCGCGGTCACGGACGGCAATTCGGTAGTGGTGTCCGGTCTGGTCCAGGGTGACCGCGATGGCCCGCTCATCGGGCGGCAGGTACTGCATCGCGTCGGCGGCATTTTTCAGCAGGTTGAGCAACACTTGTTGCATCTGCAGGACGTCCGCCTCGACCGCCGCGCCGGCCGGAAGATGGTCGTCGATGTCGATGCGCGGCGCGCCCGGCAACATGGCGCCGAAAAGCGTCGCCGCCTCTTGCACCACCTCCAGCAGAGGGCGTTTCTCACGCACGGCCGCGCGCTTGCTGGCGAAGGCACGAATGCGGCGCACGATACCGCCGGCGCGCTCCGCCTGGGCGGCGATTTCCCGGCTCGCCTCGGCCAGGATCGCCGGCGTATAGCGACCGCTATCGACACGCCGCACCAGGCTTTGCGCATAGTTGCCGATCGCGGCCAGCGGCTGGTTCAGTTCGTGGGCCAACGTCCCGGACAGTTCTCCGAGGACCGACAGGCGCGAGAGATGGTCGAGCTGCTCCTGGTGGGCGCGCATGCCCGCCTCCGCCGCGTCGCGCTGCGCCAGCGCCGCGCGCAGCGCCGCGGTGCGGGCGTGGACCTGCTGCTCGACCCGAACGGTGTGCATCACCCAACCGGCCAAGGCGGCGAAAAAAAACAGCAGGAACGGCCAGTAGCGACGCGCCAGCGCCTGCAGCGTGTTCTCGCGCAGGTAGCTATATGGGCCGACCTGCAGATCCCGGAACAGGTCGTGCACCGGCCGGTAGTCCACCGGTGCGGTCCAGGCGTATCCCTTGGGAGAAGGCGGCATCGACAGCAGCGCGGCCGCCACCGCCTTGGCGAGCCGGAGGTCAGTATGGCGCAGGGTGGCGATCGGCCAGTCCGGGTAGAGCTCGGTCGACAGGCCGCACGCGAACCCCGCCTCCCGGCGTAATGAGAGCACCTTGAAATCGGCGAGCCGGATGGCTCCGGTCCGTGCCAGTTCCTCCAGCAGGCACGCCCGCACGATCCCCGCGTCGGCCTCACCGTTGGCCACGGCGGTGACGATGCGAGACATCGGAAAACCCACAAAATCGAGTTGCGCGAAATCCTCCGGTTCGACGCCCTGGCGCCGGAACTCTCTCCAGGCCACCTGGAACCCGCCGAAGGCCTCCTCGCCAACGGCCGCCACGCGCTTGCCCTTGAGATCGGGCAACGCATTGAGCTCGCCCCGGTCGGCGCGGGCGATCACCGCCGAGCCGATGGCCCTGGCGGGAGAAGGTACCCCGGGCGATTCCAGCGTGGCGATGCGGCTGATGCCCAGTTCGGATTCCAGGGCGGCATAGTGGCCGCTGTTGGTGATCACGAGATCGACCTCCTGGCGGCGCACGGCTTCGCGCAGGCCGGCTGCGTCATAGTAAGCGAGCACGAAACGATGCGTCGGGAGGGATGCCTCGAGATGCGTCGCCAGCGGGCTCCAGTCGGAAAGCGCGGCCTCGGAACCGAGGAAGGCAAGGACGCCGATCCGCACCGGCGCTGCGGCCTGCGCCCAGACGGCGGGAAAGAACGCGAACGACGCCGCCAAAATGCCCAGCAATGCTCGTCGGCCAAGTTTACGCAGTGATAGGGTAATCGTGCCGCTCCTTCGAGTTCCCTCAACTATTGGCGCCGCGCAGCTTGCGCGAACGGCCAAGTCGGCGTGGGGCAAGCCACATCGCTCATACTCGCCGCTTCCAGGCTGAAGGCTATTCCCTATTTATCTTCGCGCACTTCGTCCATGATCGCCACCATATTCTTTCTCCAGCGGCGCGAACAGTGGCTTTATTTCTAGGTCAGGGAAAAACTCCGCTACTCAGCTCAAACTGAGAATGGTATAGAGGCATATTCTGAAAGTGGTTTGGTTATTTCCGCTAGATGCAAGCTGGTGGGCGCTCTTTGTCCAGCCATTTATAGCCCTTAACCAGTAAGCCTTTCCCCTTCAGCCCCCGTATTCCTTTGTGTTCGCGGCTATTCAAGCGAACAAGCCCTTTCGGGTAAGTCCCTTCGCCCTTATTGGGCTTTTATTTTTTGGGCAACCGATCATTTTATCCATTTCTGATTTTGATTTCAGCAATCAATCAAAAAAACATTCTTTTGATTTCCGCTGGAAGCGGGATGAGCGCATCCCTAGCATTCGCCCCATGGTTTCCCTCTCCTCCCCTTGGGTTGTCCTCTTGACAGCCCTTTTTTATACCCAAGCCCACGCCTTCTGTTTTGATGAGGCGGGGGCGATGTATGGGGTCTCACCACTATTGCTGAAGGCAGTGGCCCAAGTCGAGTCGAATATGAGACCGCATGCGGTTAACAGCACTCACACAGCGAGTACACAGTCTCAGGACATTGGGCTGATGCAGATCAATACCCGGTGGCTGCGGAGGAACCCTATCAAGTCGCTCGGATACACCGAGGCCCATCTCTACGATCCCTGTACCAGCGTCAAGCTGGGTGCCTGGGTGCTGGCGAACAACTTCACTCGATATGGCGCTTCGTGGGAAGCGGTCGGTGCCTACAACGCGGCATGCACGCGACTAAAAGGCGATGCGTGCCGCCGCGCACGAAATGGCTATGCCTGGAAAGTCTACCGGGCAATGAGGAAATCCTCATGAAATGCGTGTTCACATTGCTTGCCCTGGTCTGGGCAGGCTCGTCGATGGGTGCCGACTGGCAAGTGACGCAGTCCGATTCCATTAGCGCTTATGTCATGTGTCATGAAGGCGATTGCCCTGTAAGGACGGCGAAGGTGCTTGACCTGCCTGTAGCCGTTCCCATGCCCGCGAGAGTATCGGATAGCGCTGCTAAGCCGGTCGCCGTGCATTCCTCTACTTCAGTTCGTTATGCGTTGGCATCGGCCCGGCTCAGTCAGACCGAGCAAGCCAAGCTCAAGGCTTTTCTCGAACGGCATCGTGACGCTAGACGATTTCTGATTCTTGGCAGCACAGATCAGATAGGCAAGAAGCGATTTAACGAAACCCTGGCGTACAAGCGCGGGATGGCGGTCGCGGGTTTTATGCGCGCCAATGGAATCCCGAAATGGAATATCAAAGTCGATTCGCGATGCTGCATCGAGCATCCACCCAGCACGAACCCTGGCGCAAGACGTGCGGTGATCAGCATTAACGAATAGGGATGGGGAATGACAAAAAACACTACCGAACCGGGATACAAGGCAGTC
>NCIH01000095.1:0-10031 GCA_002281975.1 Hydrogenophilales bacterium 17-64-11
AGCGCCGTCACAGTTACAGCAATCGGCTGTCGCCGGTAGACTACGAGAAGCAGTATTTCAACCGGCTCGAAAGTGTCTAGGAAAGCCGGGGCGATTCACTACGACCTCATCCTCACCATGGACAACCCCGGGCGCTGGGCGATTCACGACCACGTGGATGTCCATACCGTCAATGGCAGCAAGCCGATGGGCGGCGTGATGACAGTCATCGAATACAACGAAATCAACCACAACGACCCGCTCTACGCCTGGAAAGGCAAGCAGTTCGTCCCTGATTTCTACTATGAGGAATCACTGAAAAAGCCCTACGGCATGCACGACGCAGCCGTGTTCAAGGGACAGGCCATTCAATAAGCGAAAGGATCAATGATGAATCGACACCTCCTGGCCGCATTGGGGTTGGGGCTTATCGCCGGCCCGGCACTTGCCGCTGACGGCATCGGCGCCGGCCTCCTGAAGTCGCAATGCATCGGCTGCCATGCCATCGCAAAACCGGAAAACACCAGCCTCGACCGCCTGTGGGAACGGAAGGGTCCGGACCTTTATTACGCGGGCAGCAAGTTCAACAAGCCCTGGCTGGAAAAATGGCTGCAGAACCCGGTGCGTATCCGCCCGGCCGGCGAGCTTTACGCCCGCCATGTGAAAGCCGGCGACAAGGAAGACGTGGTGGACGAGTCGGGCATGGCCCCTCATCCCAAGCTATCCAAGGCGGATGCCGAAGCGGTTGCCGAAGCGCTCATGGCGCTTGCCGCCCCGGCCGAACTGGTGAGCAAGGGGGCATTCAAGGGCGAAAAAGTCAGCATGGCGATGGGGGGCATGTTCTTTGGCAAGCTGCGCGGCTGCGGCGCGTGCCACATGGCCAAACCCGGCTTTGGCGGCGCGTCCGGCGCCGAACTCTACACCGCCGGCGAGCGCCTGCAGGGGGATTACATCTACAGCTACATCAAGAACCCGCAGCAGTTCGATCCGCGCATCTGGATGCCCACGCTCAATCTTGCCGAACCCGATCTGCAGCGGCTGACGGGCTACATCCTTCAACTCAGCGCAACGGAGGCCAAATGATGACGAATAGCAGGCAACTCGCTTCCGCGTTTTCCCTGGCAGGGCTCGCCCTGGCTTCCTGCTTCATGCTGCCGGCCAATGCCGCTGCCGCAAACGAGCAGTACGCCAAGGCTGCGCGCAACTACGACACCTATTGCGCCCAGTGCCACGGCATCAACCGCAACGGCCGCGGCATCAACAGCCGCGACATGTCGGTCCAGCCGCGCGACCACACCGACGCCAAGGGCATGGGCGACATCCCGGAAAACGAAATCCTCAAGGTCATCAAGGAAGGTGGCCTGGCGGTGAACAAGTCGGTGCTCATGCCCGCCTGGGGCAATGTGATGAGCGATACGGAAATCAGGGAAATGGCGGCATATCTGCGCCATGTGTGCAACTGCGGTTCAGGTAAATAAACAAGGAGTTCGATCATATGAAACAAAAAAAACTGATGGGCCTGGCCCTGGCTGGATTGACGGCATTGTCTTTGCTGGCATTCCAGGCCCAGGCCAAAACGGTGAAGGTCACGCTGCATGCGACGGAGGTGGACTTGCCGATCGACAACAAGGGCACGATGTACAAAACCTGGACCTTCGATGGCAAGGTGCCCGGCCCGGTGGTGCGCGTCACCGAGGGCGACACGGTGGAGTTCACGCTGATCAATGACAAGAACAGCAAAAACTCCCACTCGATGGACTTTCACGCGGCCAGGGTGGATGTGGTCAAGGATTTCGGCTCCATCAAACCGGGCGAATCCAAGACCTTCACCTATACGGCGGACTACCCGGGCGTGTTCTTCTACCATTGCGGTTCCGACCCGATGATCCAGCACATTGCGCGCGGCATGTTCGGCGCGATCATCGTCGACCCCAAGGATCCGAAAGCCATGCCCAAGGCCGACCGCGAGTACGTGATCGTCCAGTCCGAGCTCTACGCCAACCCGGACGCCAAGGAAGACATGATGGCGAACAAGTGGAGCAACGTCATGTTCAACGGCGGCATCTTCAAATACGACCCGGTGCATGACCCGGCCGCGACCCGCTGGCTGCAGGCCAAGCCCGGCGAGCGCGTGCGCATCTACTTCGTGAACGCCGGCCCCAACGAATTCTCTTCCTTCCACCCCATCGCCGGCATCTGGGACAAGGTCTATGCGAGCGGCAATCCCAAGAACGTCCAGCACGGCCTGCAAAGCTTCACCGTCGGCCCGGGCGACGCTGCCACCTTCGATCTGATTTCGCCGGTCGAGGGCGCCAATGCGATCGTCACGCATTCGCTGAAAGCCGCGCTGACCGGCGCGATCGCGGTGCTGATGTTCAGCAACGACGCCGACCCGAAGATGGGCCGCGGCGAGCAGATCCTCGTACGATAAGCGGGGTTGCCAGGAGGAAGGAAGCCGTTCCTCCTGCCCCGCCGTCTTCAGGCCATGCGGCCTTCTCAACGTTGGCTGGTCCGTGCAATCGCACGGCCAGCCTGGCAGGGATCACGAAATGAATTGCAGACGCACATTCAAAATGTTTACCGGCATTTTGACGTTCCTCATATTGCATGGCGTGGCGGGGGGCATCGGCCTTGCATCCGCTGCGCAACCCGCTGTCCCGCACGCAGCGGACAGCGCCGTCACCCGCAGTGCCCGCGTTTCCGCCAATGGCCCGCTGGACACCCTGTCGACAAAAAATTCCGCGAAAGGCTGGACCTGCCCGATGCACGCCGAGGTGCACAAGCATGGGCCAGGCAAATGTCCGATATGCAAAATGGATCTGGTGAAAGTGAAAAACCGGAACGGTTAGGCCGGATGAACCAATCCAGCCCGACCGGGGCCGCCTGGGTGCCGGCCGGTCACCGCTGCCTGCCTGTCATCCGGCTATCGTCGCAATTGGCAGGGCACAACGCATGACGAACCGGTTCGCCATGCTGCGCTATTCTGGTTTGCTGCTGATCATCGCTGCCGGCGCGGCCGCCATCGGCTATTACGCCGGACGCCAGCCGCACCAGGACGCCAGCCACACGACGCCGTCCGTCCGTGCGGAGAGCGGCATCGACCGCCTGGATGAGGCAGGGTCCGCGAAGACGCTTTGGGTATGCCCGATGCACTCGCACATACTCCAGGACCATGCGGGCTCCTGTCCCATTTGCGGCATGGATCTGGTCGAATCCGGCGGCACGCAGGCGCACGACAGCGAAGGCGTTCACGTTGACACGGCCTCGTTGCAGCGGATGGGCGTCAGGCTGGCGAGCGTGGCGCGCCAGAACCTCAGCCGGGAGCTGCAAACCTACGGCAATGTGGCGATCGACGAAGCATCGATCCATAACGTCAGCCCGAAGATCGAAGGCTGGATCCGCAAGCTGCATGTCAACGCGGTGGGACAGCCGGTCCGCGCTGGACAAATCCTGTACGAGATCTATTCGCCGGAACTGGTGCAGCGCCAGCGCGAATACATCGAATTACTGCAGCGGCGCGATCAACTGTTGCAGCGCATGACCGAACTGTCCGGGCAGAACGCCCAGGTGGCGGCGAGCCTGGCGCGGGAGCGGATTCGCAGTCGCGAAAGATTCGGCTACGCCGACGTCGGCACAGACATCCTCGACAGAATCGAAAAAACCTACCGCACCGTGGATGTGGTGGCCGTGCGCGCGCCGGCCTCCGGTTTCGTCGCGCAAATTGGCGCGCGCGAGGGCAGCTATGTCGGGCCGGCGACCAATCTGCTTTCGCTCGCGGATACCGCCACGGTCTGGATCGACATCGTGCTGTATCCCGATCAGCTGGCCTGGGTCAGGGAAGGCGACGAAGTGACGGTCAAGCTGCCGCACTCCGATGCGCTGCTGGCCAGGGGCCGCCTGAAATTCGCCAGCCCGACGCTGGACAATGCAAGCCGCACCGTGCGGGCGCGGCTTGCCGTGAATAACGCGCGGCAGCGGCTGCGGCCCGGCTCATTCGTCGATGTCGTCGTCGCCGCCCGCCCGCACGAGGCGCTGGCGCTGCCGCGATCCGCGGTGATGCGAACCGGCAAGGGCAACATGGTCATGCTCGCCCGCGGCAACGGACACTTTCTCCCGTTTCCGGTCGAGACCGGCATTGAAAGCGGCGACCTGATCGAAATCACGGAGGGGCTGCAGGAAGGCGCGCAGGTTGCCGTGAACGGCCAATTCCTGCTGGATGCCGCCGCCTCCCTGAGCGATGCGGCGCAGCGCATGCAGGGCGACCATTAGGCATGGTTCAGCGCCTGATCGAATGGTCGCTGCGCAACCGCTTGCTGGTGCTGCTGGGCACCCTGCTGCTGGCGGGATGGGGGGTTTATTCCGCGCAGCACATGGCGCTCGACGCCATCCCCGACCTGTCCGACACGCAGGTCATCGTCAAGACCGGCTACGCCGGCCAATCGCCACAAGCGGTGGAAGATCAGGTGACCTTCCCGCTTGCCTCGGCGCTGCTGTCGGTACCCGGCTCCACTGCGGTGCGTGGCTTTTCCATGTTCGGCGAGTCCTACATCTACATCATCTTCAAGGAAGGCACCGACCCCTACTGGGCGCGTTCGCGGGTGCTGGAATACCTGAGCCAGGTGGCATCGCGCCTGCCCCCGGGCGTTGCCCCCACGCTCGGGCCGGACGCTTCCGGCGTCGGCTGGGTATTCGAATATGCGCTGGTCGACCGGCACCACCGCTACGACGCCGACCAGCTGCGCGCCACCCAGGACTTCTTCCTGAAATACGAATTGCAAAGCCTGCCCGGCGTGGCCGAAGTGGCCAGCGTGGGCGGCATGGCGCGCCAATTCCAGATCGAGGTGAATCCGAACCGGCTGGCGGCCTACAAGCTCACGCTGGACAAGGTAGGCCAGGCCGTGCGCGACAGCAACCAGTCCGGCGGCGGCTCGATCGTGGAGATGGGACATGCCGAGTACATGGTCAGGGCGCGCGGCTACCTCAAGACGCTGGACGATTTCCGGCAGATTCCGCTAGGAACGGACGCCGAGGGAATCCCGGTCCGGCTGCAGGACGTGGCGCATATCCAGACCGGGCCGGAAGTGCGGCGCGGCGTGGCCGACCTCGACGGCGAAGGCGAGGTCACCGGCGGCATCGTGGTCATGCGCTACGGCCACAATGCGCTGGAAACCGTGGAGCGCGTCAAGGCCCGCCTCAAGGAGCTCCAGGCGGGCCTGCCGCCCGGCATCGAGCTGGTGGTCACCTACGACCGCTCCGGCCTGATCAAGCGCGCTATCGACAACCTGCGCAACAAGCTGGTGGAAGAGTCGCTGGTGGTGGCCCTGGTCTGCCTGCTGTTCCTGTTCCATCTGCGCTCCTCCCTGGTGGCGGTGGTCACCCTGCCGGTCGGCATCCTGACCGCGTTCATCCTCATGAAGCAACAGGGCGTCACCGCCGACATCATGTCGCTGGGCGGCATCGCGATTGCCATCGGCGCCATGGTGGATGGCGCCATCGTGATGATCGAGAACATGCACAAGCATCTCGAGCGCGCCGGCCCCGGCTGCGACCATTGGGAGGTGGCACGGGCGAGCGCGGTGGAAGTCGGCCCCGCGCTGTTCTTTTCCCTGCTGGTCATCACGGTTTCCTTTCTGCCGGTGCTCATGCTCGTCGGCCAGGAAGGCAAGCTGTTCGTGCCGCTCGCCTATACCAAGACCTATGCCATGGCGGCCAGCGCCGCCCTGGCGGTGACGCTGACGCCGGTATTGATGGGGTATTTCATCCGCGGCCGCATCACGGCGGAACACCGCAACCCGCTCAACCGCATCCTGCAGGCGCTTTACCGGCCGGCCCTGCTGGCCTCCCTCAGGCGGCCCGGGAGCGTGCTGCTGCTGGCCGTGCTGCTGCTCGCCAGCGTGGCCTGGCCGGTTTCCCGCCTGGGCAGCGAATTCATGCCGCCGCTGTACGAGGGCGACCTGCTGTACATGCCCACCACGCTGCCCGGCGTGTCGGTCGACGAGGCGGCGCATATCCTGCAGATCACCGACCGCCTGATCCGCCAGATGCCCGAAGTGGAGCGCGTATTCGGCAAGGCCGGGCGTGCCGACAGCGCCACCGACCCGGCGCCGCTGTCCATGCTGGAAACCACCATCCTGCTCAAGCCGAGAAGCGAGTGGCCGGCCGGCGAAACCGTGGAACAGCTGATCCAGAAGCTCGACCGGACGGTACGGCTGCCGGGACTCACCAATTCCTGGGGCTATCCGATCCGCACCCGCATCGACATGCTTTCCACCGGCATCCGTACCGCGGTCGGCATCAAAATCACCGGCCCCGACCTGGCTGGCATCGCCGCGCTGGCGGAAACGCTCGAGCGGGTGTTGCAGCAGGTTCCCGGGACGCGCACGGTATTCGGCGAGCGCGTGACCGGCGGGCGCTATCTGGACATCGATGTCGACCGCGCCCAGGCCGCGCGCTACGGCGTCACGGTGGCCGACGTGCAGCGCCTGGTGCAGAGCGCCATCGGCGGGGAAAACATCAGCACCGTGGTGGACGGGCGCGAGCGCTTTTCCGTCAACCTGCGCTACCCGCGTGCCCTGCGCGACTCCATGGAAGCCATGGCCGCCAGCCGGGTCGCGACCCCGACCGGCATCCAGGTACCGCTCGGCACCCTGGCGAAGCTGAGCATCAGCGACGGGCCGGCCGAGATCAAGAGCGAGAACGGGCGGCTTACCGGCTATGTCTACGTCGACATGGAAACGCGCGATCTGGGAGGCTATGTCGATGCCGCCAAGCGGGCCGTCGAAGCGCAGGTCAGGCTGCAGCCGGGCTACGCCATCGCCTGGTCGGGGCAGTACGTGAACATGCAGCATGCCAGGGAGCGGCTGCAATGGGTCATCCCGTTTACCCTGCTGCTCGTTCTGCTGCTGCTTTACCTGCATTTCCGCCACCCCGGCAAGGTGCTGCTGGTGGCCATCTGCCTGCCCTTCTCGCTGGTGGGCGGTTTCTGGCTCACCTACTGGCTGGGCTACAACCTGTCTGTCGCTGTGGGGGTCGGGTTCATCGCGCTGGCCGGGGTGGCGGCGGAATTCGGCGTGGTCATGCTGCTGTATCTCGACAACGCCATCAAGGAAGCGCGGCAGGCCGGGCGCCTGACCGACCACGCCGCGCTGCGGCAGGCGATCATTCAGGGGGCGTTGCTGCGCGTGCGGCCCAAGATGATGACGGTGGCGGTGATCGTGGCCGGCCTGCTGCCCGTCATGTTCAGCGACGGCGCCGGCTCCGATGTCATGAAGCGCATTGCGGCGCCGCTGGTGGGCGGCATGCTGACCGCGCCGCTGCTATCGCTCTTCGTCATCCCCGCCCTGTATTGGTTGTGGCACCGGCGCCAGCCGGTTTAGGTGTTCTGCCTGAGCCGCTTCCATAAGGTGGTGCGCGACATTCCCAGCCGGCGTGCCGCCTCGGCCTTGTTCCCGCCGCTTTCGGCGAGCACGCGGGCAATGATTTCGGCTTCGTTTGCAAGCTGCCGCTGCGGACGGTAATAGGGCCGCGCCAGCAACGGCTCCGGCGCCGCAACGCCGGGAGCGGGCTGCGCAACGTACTCGATCTCGGGCGGAAAATGCTGCGGCAGGATGGTCGGGCCATCCGCGTGCACCAGCGCGTATTCGAGCGCATTGAACAGTTGCCGGATGTTCCCCGGCCAGTCGTAGGCTTCGAGGGCGAGCAGCGCTTCGTGGGCGAGCCGCATATTGTCCCGCTTGTAGCGCTTTCCCAGATCGCCAAGCAATTTGTTGGCGAGCATGGAGATGTCTTCCTTGCGCTCGCGCAGCGGCGGAACGTGCAGGGGAAGCACGCGCAACCGGTAGTAGAGGTCTTCCCTGAACCCTCCGCGCTCGACCATTGCCGCCAGGTTCCGGTGCGTCGCCGCGATGACGCGGACATTCACCGGGCGGGCGTGGTTCTCGCCCAACCGCACCACCTCTTTTTCCTGCAGCACGCGCAACAGCTTGACTTGCGTGCCCAGCGGAATTTCGCCGACCTCGTCCAGCAGCAGCGTGCCTCCCTCGGCGGCCTCGAAGCGGCCGATTTTTGCCACGGTCGCGCCGGTGAAAGCGCCCTTGGCATAACCGAACAACTCCGATTCGAGAAGATTTTCGGGCAGCGACGCGCAATGCACCGGGATGTACGGCCCCTTGCAGCGCTCGGAATTGTCGTGCAGCGCCTTGGCGACCAACTCCTTGCCGCTTCCGCTCTCGCCGGTCAGCAGCACGCTGGCATTGCTCGGGGCCGCCCGCAGGATCTGCGAATAAAGCTTCTGCATCGCAGGGCCATGGCCGACCATGCTGCCCAATTGCAGGCGTTCCGTGACTTTCTGCTCCAGTTCCGCCTCGTGCGAGCGGTCTCGCAAAATGATCGCGCAGGACAGCGGCAGGTTTTCCGACGGCGGCAGCAATCTGGCCCACATCCGCAGGAATACGGAGGTGTTGTCCGGGCGCTGCAGCACGATGTCCTGGACGACGTCGCCGGCCTTCCAGTCGTGGGTCAGCGCACATCTCCCGCGTTTTTCGCATGCCTGGGCGCACACCGTGCCCTTGAAAATGCTGGGGCAGAGCAGGTTGACCAGGTTCTCGCCCTCGCGCCCGACCATCTGCGTGGCCGCCCGGTTGACCGCCAGTACTTTCCGGTTCTTGTCCAGAAACAGCACCCCTTCTTCCAGGCTATCCAGAAACAGGTTGAGCATGGGAATTGTCATCATGGTTATTTCGCCGCCGTTCACAATCGACGTCAAAGATAACGTCGATTGTGAACGGCGGCAATGCTTTTCCGTGGCGGCAGCCTCCGCCCTCCCGTGGAAGCCATGCCGCGCACGCCGCAACCCCGGCTTGTCCGCTTCCACGACGGCAAACCGGCCGGGGGCATGGGTTCAGCCGGTCCGGGTTTGACATCGGCGGCGATACCGGTTCGCCAAGCGCGGCGGCTCCGGTAAAATGCCGGGTTTTCCCGCCCGCCCCCCCTCATGGAAACCACGTCCGCATCGCCCCTTGCGCGCGATGTCAAAAAGCGCCGCACCTTCGCCATCATTGCCCACCCCGACGCAGGTAAAACCACGCTGACCGAAAAGCTGCTGCTGTTCGGCGGCGCGATCCAGATGGCCGGCACGGTCAAGGCACGCAAAAGCGGCCGCTACGCCACCTCCGACTGGATGGAGGTCGAGCGCGAGCGCGGCATTTCGGTGGCCAGTTCGGTGATGCAGTTCTCCCACGGCGACTGCGTGTTCAACCTGCTCGACACCCCCGGCCACAAGGATTTCTCCGAGGACACCTACCGCGTGCTGACCGCGGTGGATGCCGCCATCATGGTGGTCGACGCCGCCAAGGGCGTGGAGGAGCAGACCATCAAGCTCTTGGAAGTGTGCCGCCTGCGCGACACCCCCATCATCACCTTCATCAACAAGATGGACCGCGAGGTGCGCGAGCCGCTGGAGCTCCTGGACGAGATCGAGTCGATCCTGAAGATCCACTGCGCGCCGGTGACCTGGCCGATCGGCATGGGCAAGCGCTTCCAGGGCGTGTACCACCTGATCAACAACGAGATCCTGCGCTTCAGGGCCGGCGAGGAAAACGCCGACCAGCAGTTCGAATCGCTGCAGGGCCTGGGCGACGCGGCCCTGAAGGAGCGCTTCCCGCTGGAAGCCGACGCCCTGCTGTCGGAAATCGAACTGGTGCGCGGCGCCGGCGCCAGCTTCGACCTCGATGCCTTCCTCAAGGGCAGGCAGACGCCGGTGTTTTTCGGCTCCGGGGTCAACAATTTCGGCGTGCGCGAAGTGCTGCGCGCGCTGGCCGAGTGGGCGCCCTCGCCGCAGCCGCGCCCCCTTGGCACCTTTTTCATCAGCGAAGCTTTTGCTTTGCATACGAGTCAAACATGGGGCTCGTCTCCCAGGAACAGGCATCCATCTAGCCATCCATGCATGCATCTGCCAAGGGCGGCGGCGGGCCGGTGTTTGATTCGAGTACGATGCGCCAGGCCAGTTGCAACGCAACGCCGGGGTTGTGCACTGCCTGCTGCCGCGCAAGATT
>NCIH01000096.1:0-10014 GCA_002281975.1 Hydrogenophilales bacterium 17-64-11
AAGATCGACACGCTGGGCGAGCGCGTCGAGGATACCTTTCTGATCCGTGGAGGCGCCTTGCACACGCCGGCCGACAGGCTGGCGCTGGAAACCGACGTGCGCGAGGTGCTGAAGTGATTAGCGCGCCGGCCGCGCGTATTCGTCCACGTAACGTCCGCGCGCGGGGGCCTTGCGTGCCGGCGGCGACTTCTTGCGCACGCTGTCGGCAGGCTTCTTGACCTTTTCGTCCAACTCGGTTTTGCCGCGGTTGCGGACACGGCCGGGACGCACCGAGGTGGTGGTGCCCGCCGCGCCGACTGCGGCATCGGCCAGGCTGCCCTCCCGGTCCAGCATGGCAAACTGCGGAGCCTTCATGCCGCCTCCCGCCATTCCTTGAGACTGCCCGCCAGCGTATGGGTCAGCGCGATCAGGCTGCCCAGCGTGTCGGCGCTGGGCGCAAGCTCGCATGCGCTGATCTTGCTGTCGGCATATACCGACAGAATCAGCAGGTTCTGCCGCACTTCCAGCGGGAAAACCAGCGCGTCCTCGGCCAGCGCGATCTGAATGCCGTGCCACACCGCACGGCTGGTCGCCAGCACCGCGGCCAGGTGGGCTTCACGGCCGGGATCGTTCCATTGCCGCTGCACTGCCATCAACTGGGCAGCAATGGCGTCGAGCTGGGCCGCCTCCCCCATCATCACGTCGGCGTGATGGATGCGGTACCGGGCCTGCCGGATCTGTTGTTCGGGATTCATGGTCGTCCTTGCAGCTTGTGCCGGGGCACCTCGCCCACGGTTACGCTTCAAGTTAGCGGCGCGGACACGGACAACTTTAGGCAAGCTAAATGCATGCCCGAAAGCGTCGAAAACCCGTCAATCGTCCTGCAGGTTTTGCCCCGGGAACAGGGTGTCGGTGAAGCCGAAATGGCGCAGATCACGGATACGCATCGGATACAGGATGCCGCGCAGATGGTCGACTTCGTGCTGCACCACGCGGGCGTGGAAACCGCTCACGCTGCGATCGATCGGCTGCCCCGTCGCGTCGAAGCCCTGGTAGCGCAAAGCGGCATGACGCGGCACCAGTCCGCGCATCCCGGGAACCGACAGGCACCCTTCCCAGGCTTCCTCCACCGCATCGGACAACGGGGTCAGCACGGGGTTGACGAGGACGGTGAACGGTACGCTTTCGGCGTCCGGGTAACGCGGGTTGGCATTGACCTCGAAGATCGCCACCTGCAGGCCGATACCGATTTGCGGCGCCGCCAGGCCGGCGCCGTTCAATGCGCGCATGGTGTCGTGCATGTCGACGATCAGTTGCGCCAGCTCGGGCGAGGCAAAATCCTCCACCGGGCGCGCCGCTTCCAGCAGGCGCGGGTCGCCCATTTTCAGGACATCGCGGATGGCCATGGCTGCTCCAGTCGGGCGAGATCGCCGGCTTCCAGCCAGCGCCATGCGCCGGCGGGCAGGGTTGCGGGCAGGGCATGGCCGCCGATGGCTTCGCGATGCAGCGACTCGACCCGGTTGCCGGCCGCAGCGATCATGCGTTTGACCTGATGGTATTTGCCCTCGGCCAGGGTCAGCCGCAAGCTGCGCCCGTCGAGCGCCTCGCACGCCAGCGCGGCAATCGGCGCCGGCTCGTCGTTGAGCTGCACGCCGCTGCGCAAAGCCTCCAGCATGGCGTCGTCGAGCAGGTCGGCGCAGCCTGCGCGGTACACCTTGGCGACGCCCTTCTTCGGCGAGGTCATGCGGTGGATGAACTGGCCGTCGTCGGAAAACAGCAGCAGCCCGGTGGTGTCCTGATCGAGACGCCCCACGCATTGCACCCCGCGCTGCACCAGCGGCGGCGGCAACAGGGAAAACACACTGGGATGATGGCTGGGGCGATGCGAGCATTCATACCCGGCCGGCTTGTGCATCAGCACATAGGCTTTCTCGCGGTAACGCCAGCTGACACCGTCGAGCGTCAGCTCCAGCTGCGCCGGATCGACCTCGGCCTCGGGGTCGTCGCAGCCCACGCCGTTGACCGCCACCTCGCCCCTGCGCACCCGCGCCAGGCAGACTTTGCGGGTGCCGAACCCCTGCGACTGCAGGGCACGGTAGAGTTTCATAGGACCCGCTTCACCGCGCGTTCAGAACTGGCACAGCCCGGCAGCGTCGTTGGTCACCAGCTGCTCAAGCAGATGCCGCACCTGCAGCATCACCTCGCCCAGCACGGACTGGATCTCTTCCATCTGGATGCCGTCGGTCGACAGGCCGCGGCCGGCCGCGTAGTTCACCACCACGCCCACCGCCGCGTAGCAGAGCGCCAGTTCGCGCGCCAGATAGGCTTCCGGCATGCCGGTCATCCCCACCATATCGGCACCGTCGCGCTCCATGCGGTTGATTTCGGCCGCGGTTTCCAGGCGCGGCCCCTGCACCGCGCCATACACGCCGCCATCGCGCAGGCTGATGCCTGCGCTGGCCGCGGCCTGAAGCAGCGCCTTGCGCATCCGATCGCAATAGGGAAACGTGAAATCGAGATGGGTGACCGGTTTGCCGTTTTCGACCAAACAGGTGGCCTCCCGGCCATGGGTGTAGTCGATGATCTGGTCCGGGATGACCAGCATGCCGGGAATCAGCCCCGGATGAATGCTGCCGACCGTGGCCACCGACACCACGCGGTCGACTCCGTGGTCTTTCAACGCCCACAGGTTGGCGCGATAGTTCACCTCGTGCGGCGGAATGGTGTGGCCATAGCCATGGCGCGCCAGAAAGATCACTTCCTGGTCGCAGATGTGGCCAAAGGTGAGCGCGCCGGACGGCTCGCCGAAGGGCGTGCGCGCCACCTTGCGATGGGTGATTTCCAGATTGGCGAGCTGGGTCAGCCCCGTGCCGCCGATAATGCCCAACATATTATTTGTCCTTCAAAGCGTAAATAGCGGGCAGATTGCGCCACAGCCCGTAAGCGTCCATGCCGCAGCCGAACACATAGCGGTCGGGCACATCCAGCCCCACGAAATCGGCCCGGACCGGTTTGTCCAGCCCGTTGTCCTTGTTGGTCAGCACCGCCGACCATACCCGCGCCGCGCCCATGTGCAGGAGCTTGTCGCGGATCGCGGCCAGGGTCTCGCCCTCGTCCAGAATATCGTCCAGCACCAGCACACTGCGGCCCACCACGTTCTGCCCCGGCAGGACCCGCCATTCCACCTCGCTGCCGCTGGTTTTGCCGCGATAGCGCGTCACGTGCAGGTAATCGAACTCCAGCGGAAAACCCAGCCGCGGCAGCAGCTGGCCGGCAAACACCACCGCACCGCCCATCACCGCCAGCACCAGCGGAAAGTCCCCCGCCAGCACGCGGGCAATCTCCTTGCCCAGGCGGTCGAGCACGGCCTGCACGCTGTCCGCAGACGCGACGCACTCGGCATTGTCCAGCAATTGTTGCGCTTCAAGCGGTGTCATGATGCGGGGAAGGATTCGGCAAAAGTCGGCAGTCTAAGCCCTCGACGCCGATGTTTCCAGACTTTGCGCGGGTCGAGTAAGCTTGCGCCATGCCGCTCTCCGCCCTTCATCCCCGCGTCCTCGATGCGCTTGGCTGGCTGTCCGCTTCGCGCCGGCTGCCCTCGCCCAATTGCGACGCGCGCCCGGAAGGGACGGCGATCGAACTCATCGTCATCCACAACATTTCGCTGCCGCCGGGCGTGTTCGACGGCGATGCGGTGATCGACCTCTTCACCAACCGGCTCGACTGGGATGCGCATCCGTATTACCAGGGTATCCGTGGGCTCAGGGTATCGGCGCATTTTTTCATTCGCCGCGACGGCACCCTGATCCAGTTCGTGCCGTGCACGCTGCGCGCCTGGCATGCGGGGACGTCGGCCTGGCAAGGACGCGAGCGCTGCAACGATTTTTCCATCGGGATCGAACTCGAAGGCACGGACGACCAGTCTTTCACCGAGGCCCAGTACGCCGCTCTGGCTCCGCTGGTGCGCTTGCTGAAACAGGCCTATCCGATCCAGGCCGTGGTGGGGCACAGCGACATCGCCGCGGGCCGCAAGACCGATCCGGGCCCCCATTTCGACTGGCAACGCCTGCATGCGCAAACCGCCTGAATCGCTCCGCCTTGCCGGCGCCGCGCTGGCCGCGCTGCTGACGCTGGCCGGCTGCGCGCCTACGCTCAGGATGAGCGCCGAGCGCCCGCCTTCGCATGCCGTCTCAAACCAGGCCGACAGCCCGTTGAAAGCGTATCTGTCGGCACAGATCCCGGCCGGCGAATCGGGCTTTCATCTGCTGCAGGAAGGCCGCGCGGCGCTGGCGGCCAGGCTGGCGCTGGCGCAGCGCGCCAGCCATACGCTCGACGTGCAGTACTACCTGTTCCACCACGACGCCACCGGCAAGCTGGTCGCCGCGGCATTGCTGGCCGCTGCCGAACGCGGCGTGCGCGTGCGCGTGCTGGTCGACGACATCGACACCGCCGACAAGGAAATCCGGCTCGCCACGCTGAACGCCCACCCCAACATCCAGGTGCGGCTGTTCAACCCCTTCCACACCCGCAGCACCAATCTTTTCGTCAAAGGCTGGCAGGCGCTGCGCGAAAGCATCCGCCTCAACCGCCGCATGCACAACAAGGTCTTCATTGCCGACAACCAGCTCGGCATCACCGGCGGGCGCAACATCGGCGACGAATATTTCGATGCCCACCACGACCTCGCCTTCGTCGACCTCGACGTCATTGCGGCGGGCGCCATCGTCGACAGCCTGTCGCAATCGTTCGATCAATACTGGAACAGCATCGCGGCGGTGCCCGCCTCCGCGCTTCCGGTCAGAACCAGCAAGCGCCGACTGCAGGAGGCCAGCCGGTTGTTGCAGCGGTTTCGCGCCGAACAGCTCGACAGCGACTACGGCCGCCGGCTGACCGCGGCCGATCCCATCCCCGAACTGCTGGCCGGCCACACGCCGTGGATCGTCGCCCACGCCGACTTCGTCGTCGACCCGCCAGACAAAGTCCTCAATCGCAGCGAATTGACTTCCAGGCTGCTGATCGGCCAGCTCGCGAGTCTGGGGCTTGCCCCCACCCGCCGCGCGCTCATCGTGTCGCCGTATTTCGTGCCCGGCACCACCGGCGTGGCCTACTTTGAATCCTGGCGCAAGCACGGCGTGCAGGTCGACGTGCTGACCAACGCCTACACGGCCAGCGACGTTCCGGTAGTGCACGCCGGCTATGCCAATTACCGCATCCCGCTGCTGCAGGCGGGGATCAATCTCTACGAACTGAAACCGGTCGCCGAACCCATCGGCGGCCGCCTGCGCGATCTCGGCAGCGGCTCGTCGCGCGCCAGCCTGCACGCCAAGACCTTCGTCATCGACGACACGCACGTGTTCATCGGCAGTTTCAACTTTGACCCGCGCTCGCTCCACCTCAACACCGAAATGGGCCTGGTGATCCACTCGTCCGAACTCGCGCGTCAGGTGACCGCGATCGCCGAGGATGCCATGCGCCCCGAACGCAGTTACCAGCCGCTGCTCGTCGCCGAAGAGGCCGCAAAAGGCATCGCGCAACGCCTGCAATGGCACGACATCCACCAGGGCACCGCGCGCATCTTCGACGTCGAACCCGAAACGACGCTGATCCAGCGAATCCTGTTGCGCGTGCTGCAGGCGCTGCCGATCGAGGAACATCTCTGAAGCACGGTAAAATCCCGTTTTTTTGCTCCCAGGATTCCGGCCATGCGCCTCGGCACCCCGCTCTCTCCTTCCGCCACCCGCGTCATGCTGCTGGGGGCGGGCGAACTCGGCAAGGAAGTCGCCATCGCCCTGCAGCGCCTCGGCGTCGAAGTCGTCGCGGTGGATCGCTACGCCGACGCCCCCGGCCATCAGGTGGCGCACCGCGCCTACGTGATCGACATGAGCGACGGCACGGCCCTGCGCGCGCTGATCGAAACGGAGAAACCGCAGCTGGTGGTGCCGGAGATCGAGGCCATCGCCACCGAAACCCTGCTGGAAATCGAGGCCGCCGGGCTGGCGGAAGTCATCCCCACCGCGCGCGCCGCCAACCTCACCATGAACCGCGAGGGCATCCGCCGGCTGGCGGCCGAAACGCTGGGCCTGCCGACGTCGCCCTACGTGTTCGCCGACAGCCTGGCTGCGCTGTCGGCCGCAGCCGACCGGCTGGGCTACCCGGTGATCGTCAAGCCGGTGATGTCGTCGTCCGGCAAGGGGCAATCGCGGGTGGACGACGCCAGCCAGCTGGCGGCCGCATGGGACGCGGCTGCCAGCGGCGGGCGGGTGGACAAGGGACGCGTCATCGTCGAAGGGATCATCGATTTCGATTACGAAATCACGCTGCTGACCGTGCGCGCGCTCGGTGCCTCGGGTGCGGTCGAGACGCATTTCTGCGAGCCGATCGGCCACTTGCAAGTGCAGGGTGATTACGTCGAATCGTGGCAGCCGCAGGCGATGCCCGCCGCGGCACTGGCGCGCGCGCAGGAAATCGCCGCCGCCGTCACCGCCAATCTCGGCGGGCGCGGGATTTTCGGCGTGGAATTGTTCGTCAAGGGCGACACCGTGTGGTTCTCCGAAGTCAGCCCGCGCCCCCACGACACCGGCATGGTGACGATGGCGACGCAGCGGCAGAACGAATTCGAGCTGCACGCGCGCGCCATCCTCGGTCTGCCGGTCGACGCGAGCCTGCGCGAGCCCGGCGCCTCGGCGGTGATCTACGGCGGCATCGAAGCGGCCGGCATCGCTTTCGACGGCGTGGCCGATGCCATGCGCACGCCCGGCGTCGATCTGCGGCTGTTCGGCAAGCCCGAGGCCTTCGTCAACCGCCGCATGGGGGTGGCACTCGCCGCCGCCGCCGACACGGACGAGGCCCGCCTGCATGCCAGGGCTGCGGCGGCGGCGGTCAAGCCGGTGCAGGGCTGAGCGATGCAAACCCATTACGAACGCCTCGGCGGCGGCGAAACGATTCGCAAGCTGGTAGACCGTTTTTACGACCTGATGGACGAAGATCCGGATTATTACGGCATCCGCAAGCTGCATCCGGCGGACCTCACCGAGTCGCGCAACAAGCTCGCCTGGTTTCTTTCCGGCTGGACCGGCGGGCCGCCGGAATACACCGACCGCTTCGGCCACCCGTTCCTGCGCCGCCGCCATCTGCCCTTTGTCATCGGCGAAGCCGAGCGCGACCAGTGGATGGGCTGCATGGTCCGTGCGATGCAGGACGTCGGGGTGGATGCCGCAATGCAGCAGGAAATGACAGCGGCGTTCTTCAAGACTGCCGATTTCATGCGCAACCAGCCGGAATGACATGAAACGGCTTGTCGGTTGGGGTGCCCTGTTCGCCGTGCTGGCCGCGCTCGCCGTGCTGCCCTGGCTGATGCTGGACGACGCGCCGGCGATCGAGCCGCCCGCCGAGTTTCGCCGCACCGATCTGGCCTGGGTCAAAACGCTGTTCCAGAAACATGATCCGCGCCGCCAGACGCCCGACGTGGTTCAGAGCATCCAGCTCGACGAGGCCGAGCTCAACCGGCTGCTGAACTATGTCGTCGAACTGCGCCGCGTCAGCGGCATTGCCGCCGAACTCACTCCCGGCATGGCCACGCTTTCCGCCACCCTCGCCGTACCGCCCAACCCGTTTGGCCGTTACCTCAATCTCACCGCGGAAGTCGCCGAGGTGCCTGGCGGCATCCGGATTCAAAGCCTGCAACTGGGCAGCCTGCCGCTGCCCGGCGCGCTGGCCGACTGGGCGGCGCGCCAGGCGCATCGCTGGCTGCGCCGCGACAAGACCTACGCCGCGCTGGCCGATGCGTTCACCCAGATCAATTTCGATGAAAATCAGGCCACCCTGGATTACCGCTGGCATCCCGAATTGCTGACCCGACTGGAACGCAAAAGCGCGGAATTGCTGATTGCCCCCGAGGACCAGACGCGCATGCTGGCTTATGCCGAACGGCTGGAAGCCCTGTTGAAGCCCCATCCCCACGGCAGCACCGTGCCGCTGGTGCGGATCACCGGCCCTCTGTTTACGCACGCCCTGCAAACCGGCGGCGATGCACGCGAGGAAAATCGGGCCGCGCTCACTGCCCTGGCGGCCTATCTGGCCGGGATCAGCCTGCCCAAGCTACTGGAAGGCGACAGCCGCTCGATCCGCCGGGCGCCGCGCGTGCTGCTGTCGCTGCATGGGCGGCGCGACTTTGCCGAGCATTTCATGATTTCCGCTGCGCTGTCGGTCAACGGCGGTAGCCGTCTGGCCAACGCCATCGGCCTGATCAAGGAAGAGGAAGATGCGGGCAAAGGTTCCGGCTTCAGCTTCACCGACCTCGCCGCCAACCGCGCCGGCGTCCGGCTGGGCGAGCGCGCCACCGGCGCTGCCGCGGCGCGGGTGCGCCAGCATCTGGCGCTTGCCCGCAACGATGCCGATTTGCTGCCGGATTTCCGCGACCTGCCGGAATTCATGCCGCAGGCCGAATTCGACCGCCGCTTCGGCCCCATCGGCAGCGCACGCTACCAGCGCGTCATCGCCCGCATCGACGCCCGCCTGGCCGCACACCCGCTCGCACAATAACAACGAATTGTCAAACAACCATGTTATAATGTTGGGCTTCCCGCAATCCGGCCCCCCATCATGTCCCGCAAGCTCCGCAACATCGCCATCATCGCGCACGTCGACCATGGCAAGACCACGCTGGTCGACCAGCTCCTCAAGCAGTCCGGCACCTTCCGCGACAACCAGGCGGTCGACGAGCGGGTAATGGACTCCGGCGACATCGAAAAAGAACGCGGCATCACCATCCTGGCGAAGAACACCGCGATCACCTACGGCGACTACCACATCAACATCGTCGACACCCCCGGCCACGCCGATTTCGGCGGCGAGGTCGAGCGCGTGCTCGGCATGGTCGACGGCGTGGTGCTGCTGGTCGACGCCGTCGAGGGCCCGATGCCGCAGACGCGCTTCGTCACCAAGAAAGCGTTGGCGCTGGGCCTGCGCCCGATCGTGGTCATCAACAAGGTTGATCGTCCCGGCGCGCGCCCCGACTGGGTGGTCGACCAGACCTTCGACCTGTTCGACAAGCTCGGCGCCACCGACGACCAGCTCGACTTCCCCATCATCTATGCCTCCGGCCTCAACGGCTGGGCCTGCATGAATCTGAAGGACGCGCCGTCGCAGGGTGGCGCCGCCGCCGACATGAAACCGCTGTTCGACACGGTGCTGGCGCACGTCCCTACCCCGCCCGGCTCCGCCGACGCCCCGCTGCAACTGCAGATTGCCGCGCTCGACTACTCGACCTACACCGGCCGTCTCGGTGTCGGCCGCGTGCTCAACGGCCGCATCAAACCCGGCATGCAGGTCGCGGTGATGAACCACGAGGAGCAAGTCGCCACCGGCCGCATCAACCAGGTGCTCGGTTTCCGTGGCCTCGAGCGCATCCAGGTCGATGAAGCCGAAGCCGGCGACATCATCATCATTTCGGGCCTCGACGACATCGGCATCGGCGTCACCATCTGCGACAAGGACAATCCGGTCGGCTTGCCGATGCTGTCGGTCGACGAACCGACGCTGACCATGGACTTCATGGTCAACACCTCGCCGCTCGCCGGCACCGAAGGCAAGTTCGTCACCAGCCGCCAGATCCGCGACCGCCTGACCAAGGAACTCCTGACCAACGTCGCGCTGCGCGTCGACGAAACCGGTGACGCCGACGTGTTCCGCGTCGCCGGCCGCGGCGAGCTGCACCTCACCATCCTGCTGGAAAACATGCGGCGCGAAGGCTTCGAGATGGCGGTGGCCAAACCCCGCGTGGTGTACAAGGAAATCAACGGCGAAAAGTGCGAGCCGTATGAAAACCTCACCATCGACCTGGAAGACGAGCATCAGGGCGGCGTGATGGAAGAAATCGGCCGTCGCCGCGGCGAGCTGACCAACATGGAATCCGACGGCAAGGGCCGAACCCGGCTGGAATACCACATTCCCGCGCGCGGCCTGATCGGCTTCCAGTCCGACTTCATGACCATGACGCGCGGCACCGGCCTGATGAGCCACGTGTTCGACGACTAC
>NCIH01000010.1:0-44260 GCA_002281975.1 Hydrogenophilales bacterium 17-64-11
CGTCTGCTTCACCGCCTCGCCGCCTTCGGTGGCCTCCTTCGCCGCCTTCGACGCCATGCCGTCGGTCACTTTGGCGTTCTCGGTGTTCTGGCCGATCGAGGCGGACATCTGCTCGATGCTGGCGGACGTCTCTTCCACGCTGGCCGCCTGTTCGCTGGCGCCCTGCGACAGCGACTGCGCGGTGGCGGACACCTGCTCGGAAGCGGACGACAGGTTGTCCGAGGCGCTGCGCACTTCGCCGATGATCTGGGTCAGCTTGGCGACCATGGCGCCCATGGCGCCCAGCAACTGGCCCATCTCGTCCCTGCGGCCAGCCTCGACCTGCATCGTCAGGTCGCCTTCCGCCAGGCGGTTGGCGATGTCCACGGCCTGGCGCGCCGGGCGGGTAATGCTGCGGGTGACCCCGTAAGCGACGCCGGCCCCGAGCATGCCGGCGGCGATGGACAGGGCGACGACCAGGGAGAAGGCGCTGCGGTAATTCTCGGCGGCCTGCTTGCCGGCCTCTTCCATCATTCCGCCCTGGTATGCGATCAGCCGGTTCAGGGCCTCGATGAACGCCGCCTGCTTGGCGGTCACCTCGGTCAGCAGGAAAGCCACGGACTCGTCGCGTTGTCCGGCATTCGCCAATTCGAGGTAGCGGTTGCCGGCCGCGACGAACGCCAGGCGCGCGTCGTCCGCCGTTTTCAGCAGCCTCTTGCCCTCCTCCGAGGTGATCGTCTGCATCAGCTTCTCGAAGTTCGCGGCCACGGTCTTGCGCGCGGCCAGCAGTTGTTCGCGTTCGGCGGCGATCTTCGCGGGGTCGTTCAGCAGCGCGATGTTGCGCGAGGTGCGGGCGACGATGTTGAGGTTGTTGATGGTGGCGTTGGCCCAGACCGTCTTGGGATAGCGGTCGTTGCTCATCTTGTCGACGTTGTCGTTGAGCAGGCCCATGCGGGTGATGGCGATGACCGCGATGACGGCCAGCAGAAGCAGGACCAGGCCGAAGCCCAGACCGAGGCGCATACCGATTTTCATATTGCTGAACATTTTTTTCTCCAGAAAATAAAGACAACTACGATCGGAAACTTCAAGCTTGCAGCGCGGCCGCCTGGTCTGTGGCCGCCTCGTCCAGCAGGGCCGGCACATCCAGCACCAGGGCCACCTGGCCGGAGCCGAGAATGGTGGAACCGGAAATGCCCCGGACCTGGGCAAAAACCTGCCCCAGCGGCTTGATGACCGCCTGGAACTCGCCCTTCAGTTCGTCCACCACCAGTCCCGCCTTGCGCCCGGCGCAGCGCACCACCACCACGTTCTGACGGCGCAGCGGACGGCCTTGCAGGGCGAGGTGCCGCCGCAGGCGCAACAGCGGCAACACTTCGCCGCGCAGATTGAGGAAGTCGCGCTCGTCGCGGCCGGCGTCCAGTTCCACGCACTCCAGCACCGTATCCAGCGGCACCACGTAATGGCCGTCGGCCACCCCCATGAGAAAGCCGTCGATGATGGCCAGCGTGAGCGGCAGGCGGATGCGGAAGGTGGAGCCCACGCCGGGCTGGCTCTCGATCTCGACCGAACCGCGCAAGGCCTCGATGTTGCGGCGCACCACGTCCATGCCGACGCCGCGGCCGGACAGGTTGCTGACCTGCTCGGCGGTGGAAAAACCGGGCTCGAAAATGAGGTTCCATACCTCGCGGTCGGCGAGGCTGTCGCCGTCCTGGATCAGTCCGCGCTCGCGCGCCTTGGCCAGGATGCGATCGCGATTCAGGCCGCCGCCGTCGTCCGTCACCTCGATGACGATGCCGCCCGCGTCGTGGTAGGCATCGAGGCGCAAGCTGCCCTGCGCCGGCTTGCCGCGCGCCAGGCGCACCTGGGCGGGCTCGATGCCGTGATCCATGGCATTGCGCACCAGGTGCGTGAGCGGGTCGCCGATCTTGTCCACCACGGTCTTGTCCAGTTCGGTGTCGGCGCCGCCGATCAGCAGCTCGATATCCTTGCCGATCTCCTTGGAGACATCCCGCACCACGCGGCGGAAGCGGTTGAAGGTCTCGCCGATCTCCACCATGCGCAAGCGCATGGCGCCATCGCGGATATCCTCCACCAGCCGGGCCATGCCGGACACCGACTCCGCCATGGCGCCATCCTGGTGGCGCGCGGCCATGAGCCCGACCCCGGCCCCGGCGATCACCAGTTCGCCCACCAGGTTGATGAGGCTGTCCAGCTTGTCGGCATGCACCCGGACGAAGCGGGCTTCCTGGCTCTGCCGCTGGCGCGCGTCCTTCTGCTTGCTCAGGGCCGCGCCCACCAGTTCCGGCTGCACCATCTGGCGTTCCACCAGTATTTCGCCCAGCGGCTGCACCGGCTCCTGGCGCGCGCTTTCGCATTCCTGGATCGCCAGCGACTCGTCCAGCTCGCGCTGGGTCAGCGCGCCGCTGGCCACCAGCAGCTCGCCCAGCCGGATCCTGTCTTCCGGCAGCGTCGCGATCAGTTCGAGAAAATCGGCCACCCGGCTGCCGGGGGCGAGGATGCGCAGCTGGCAGTCGTCGCGCACGAATTCGAACACGCTTTCGATGCGCGCCTTGTCGGCCTCGCTCTTGAGGCTGATCTCGAATCCCAGATAGCAGCACTCCGGGTCCATTCCGGCGGCCGCCGGCAGGGCGTCGGCCAGGGTGGCGAGATGGCGGATCTCGCCCAGGGTGGCCAGGTAGCGGATGAAGGACAGCGGGTCCATGCCGTTCTTGAGCACGTCCTGGCCGAAACGCAGGGAGAGGTGCCAGGCCTCGCCCGCCGTCCGGTCGCCGCCCGCGCTGACGACCGGGGATGCCGCCTCGACCGGCAGCGGGACGGTCGCCTCGCCCATGCAGAGGCCCAGCCGCGAACCCAGCGCCTCGTCCTGGGTGCGGACATCGTCGTCCATTTCCCCCTGCGCGGAGGCGAGGTCAACCAGACGCTCGATATGGTCGCGGCACGCCAGGAACAGGCCGGTCAATTCCTCCGTCAGGGGCAGGGCGTTGTTGCGCACCTGCTCCAGCACATTCTCGGCCTTGTGGGTGAAGGCGACGATGGCATCCAGCCCGAACAGGCCGGCCGCGCCCTTGATGGTATGGGCGGCACGAAACACGGCATTGACCGCTTCGGCGTCGCCGGGCGCGGTTTCCAGCCGCAGCAGCGCCTCCTCCATGTCCTGGAGCAAGCCGCGGCTTTCCGCGAAGAAGGTGTGCAGGGCATCGCCCAGGTCCAGGCTCATGTCGTCGCCTCCCATGCCGCGCCGGGGTCCGCCGGCAGCAACTGCGGATCGCCGAACCAGTTGCCGAGCCCCAGGAGTTCGAACACCTCCAGCACGGCCGGGCTGTGTCCGGCCAGCCTCAATGTCTTGCCGGCCGCCGCCGCTTCGCGCTTCAGCAGCATCAACAGCTGCACACCGCTGGTGTCCATCTCGCCGATGCCGGCAAGATCGATCTCGATCTCTTCGCTCTGGCCCAGTGCGTCGAGCAGGGCAGGCTTGAGTTCGGCGGCGCTGTAGATGGTCATTTCGCCGACCGGGTACAAACGCAGACAGGCTTCGTGTCGTTCGCTACGGATTTCCATGTTCCTCCCGGCCTCACGGCATGATCAGTTTCGATACCGCGTCCAGCATCTGGGCCGGCTGAAAGGGCTTGATCACCCAGGCCTTGGCGCCGGCCATCTGGCCGTCGCGCTTCTTGGCCTCGCCGGCTTCGGTGGTCAGCATGATGACGGGGGTGAATTTGTAGGCGGGCCGGACCTTCATTTCCCTGACGAAGGAAATGCCGTCCATGTTGGGCATGTTGACGTCGCTGATGACCAGATGCAGCTTGCGCCCGTCCAGCTTGCTCAGCGCATCCCTGCCGTCCACCGCATCGACGACGTCGTAGCCGGCCCCTTTCAGGGTCAATCCCACGACCTGCCGAATGGATGCCGAGTCGTCGACGATCAGAATCGTCTTGGCCATGTCTTCTCCTAAAAGAACGTTATTTCGGTTGCTTTGGCGGGCGCGTTGCTTTGCGTGCCCAGATGGTTGTCCAGCTGCTCGAGGGTCGTGTAGGTGCGGGAAAGCTCGTCGAGCCAGGCCGCCACGTCGATGGGCGCGGCCGGCTCCGCGCGCGCGCCGCCCTCGCTGCGCTCGTCGAGGAGGGTTTCCAGGCGGGCCATGTCGTCCATGGTCTGGCGCAGGATCTGGCTGACCCGGTCCTGGAACTGGAGCGAGACGATGACGCCGGACACCGTCTCCTGCACCGCCTGGCCTTCGTGCTGGAACCGGGTTGCCGCCTCGGTCAGATGCCCGACCGCGCCGCGGAACACATTCAGCACCCCCTCGATGAGCCGCTCGGAATCCCGCATGGCGCGGGCATCCTGGTCTGCATAGCGCTCGGCGATCTGCACTGCGTCGTGAATCGCATGCGTCACGCCATCCACGCGAGCGGTGATTTGCTTGCCGGTATCCCCCGACAGGATGGAAAGCTTGCGCACTTCATCGGCGATCACCGCGAATCCGCGCCCTGCTTCGCCCACCCATGCGGCCTCGATGGCGGCATTGAGCGCCACCAGATTGGTCTGATTGGCGAGCGCCGAGACCGAACCGGCCATGGCCTTGAGCTCGTCCGAGAACCTGGCCACTTCGCGGATGCGCTCGAGCATCTCCTGCTTGGCCTGGATACCGGCACGCAGCGACGAAAGCATGGCCGACAGATCGTTCTGCCCCTGCTCCAGCATGGCCATGACGTCGTCTTCGCCGCCGCCGCTGTCGGACAGCCTGCCGGTGCTGCTGCGATACAGGCCCAGCGCCGCATCGAGGCGCTGATGGATGTCGCCAAAGCAGGCGGCCAGATCGACGAGGGAGGTCTCGGTCTGGCTGCGGGCGGTTTCAATCTGGCGGTTCCAGATCGGCAACACCTGGCCACACAACGCGTCCAGGCCAGCGACGCCGGACGGCGGCGGCGCGCAGGCCGCCTCCGCTTCGCGCCGGGCGGCGGCCAGCGCTGCGCGAACCGTGCCGGCAAGAAAGCCGCCCGCGAGCACCCCCGCCAGCGCCGCTCCGCCAGCCCACAGCGGATCGGCCGCGGCGCCCGGGAAAGCGGCGGCAGCGGCGCCCAGCAAGCCGAGCCCGGCGCACAGCGCCCACGCCAAGCCGGCGATGCGGCGATCGTTTGCCGTGGCCGTGTTCACGGCCCCACCCGCGGACAGGCATGGGCGTCCGGATCGAGCAAGCGCTCGACCAGCGCTTCGAACTCCAGGGATTTGTCAAAAAAGCCATCGGCCCCGGCGAGCCTGGCCTTGTCGCGGAACTCGATCTGGTTGGTGAACATGTACACCCGGGTATGCGGGGAGTCCTTCTTGATCGAGGACAAGGCTTCGAGGCCGCTGCCATCGGGCAGATGCACGTCCAGCACGGCGGCATCCGGGCGCAGCAGGCGGCCTTTCTCCACCGCTTCCCGCAGGGAACGGGCAATGGAAAGGGCGGTGAGATGCTCGACCCCGCCCAGCATCTCCAGCAAACGGCCGTAAACGGCCGAAGAATCGTCGACGATCAATAATTTCACCGCGGCCCGCTCCACAAACAGGTTGTGAGCGGATAGTGGCGCGCCGACGCGGACGGGGGTATCGGCGGATGCCTCTTGAGGGGGTCGGCCGAAGCCGAATTTCATGTAGGGATATTCCTACCCTGGAGCTTGCCGGCCTGTGCCGGCAGGCGGGGCTGTTTCAGCCGCCGCTCAGGCCAGTTCGTGCTTCAGCGCGTAGCGCACCAGGTCGCTGAGGTTGTCGAGGCCGAGCTTTTGCATGAGGCGGCATTTGTGGGTGCTGATGGTTTTGGCGGACAGATGAAGCGCTTCGGCGATGTCGATGACGCTGCGCCCCTGGACGAGCATCAGGAAGACCTGGTATTCGCGGTCGGACAATGCGGCATGCGGCGTGGCGGCCTCTTTCGGCGAGGCGTCGAACAGCAGGCGTTCGGCGACGGCAGGCTCGATGTAGTGCGCCCCGCCGGCAACCTGGCGGATGGCGGCAACCAGGGTTTCCGGCTCGCTGTCCTTGGTGATGTAGCCGGCGGCGCCGGCCTTGATGGCGCGCCCGGCGACCTGGCTCTCGCCATGCATGGAAAGCACCAGGATGGGCAGCCGCGGCGCTTCTGCGCGCACCCGCTTGATGAGTTCCACCCCGCTGGGGCCGGGCATGTTCATGTCCAGCAACAGCAGGTTGGGCGAACAGGTGCGGATGTGCTCGATCACTTCCCAGCCGTTCTTCGCCTCGGCAACCAGTTCCAGTTCCGGCATCAGGGTCAGCACCAGGCGCAGCCCCTGGCGGACGATGGCGTGGTCGTCGCCGATGAGGATGCGGATCATCGGGCGCCCTCCCCTGCGCATGGAATGCGCACATACAGGGCCGTTCCGGCGCCGGGGCTGGAGTCGATCCGGGATTCGCCGCCGAACTGCAGCGCCCGCTCGCGTATGCCCATCAGGCCGAAGGTCTTGCGGTTCCGCACCGCGGCATTGTCGAAGCCGACGCCATTGTCGCGGATCTCCATTTCCAGCGCGCCATCGGCCAGCTCGATGCGGACGTCGACCTCGTCGGCCCGGGCGTGGCGGACAATGTTGGTGAGGGATTCCTGCAGGACGCGGAATGCGGCGGTGCCGCGCTCCTCGTCCACATCCAGGTACTCCAGGGGCGCATGCAGACGGCAACGGATCCGGGTGCGTTCCTCGAATCCGCAGAGCAGCCATTCCGCCGCCGAAACCAGGCCCATGTCCAGCGCCCCCGGGCGCAATGAAGCCGCCAGGTTGCGCACCACCCCGATGGTGGTGTCGATGGTCTGCTTCATGATGGCGACATGGCGCTCCAGCTCGGGATTGCCGGTGCCGAAACGGATGTTGAGCATGGCTGTATCCATCCGCAGGGCGGTGAGGTATTGCCCCAGCTCGTCGTGGATTTCCCGGGCGATGTGGGTGCGTTCCGCCTCGCGGATCTTTTCGTGGTGCGCTGCGAGTTCGCGCAGGTTTTGCCGCGAACGCAGCAGTTCTTCCTCGTGCTGCTTGGGTTCGGTGATGTCCTGCGTGGTCCCCACGCCGCGCAGCAAGGTGCCGTCGGCAGCGCATTCCAGTTCTGCGCGTTGGCGCACCCACTTCACCCCGCCGTCGACCAGGATTCGATGCTGCACATCGTAGGGCCCGCCGCGCATGGCGGCCTGCCAGGCCGCCTCGACAGCAGCGCGATCCCTGGGGTGAATGCGGCCAAGCAGCGCCTGATAACTGAGCGGCGTGCCCGGCGGCAGGCCGAATATGCGGTAGTTTTCGGCCGAAAATTCCACCGCGCCATCGGCAATGTTCAGCACCCAGCTTCCCAGCCTGCCCTGGGCCTGGGCGCGGGCCAGGTGCGCTTCGCTCTCGCGCAGGATGTCTTCGGCCCGGCGGCGCGCCGTGATGTCCTGCACGTTGACGACGCGATAAAGAACCCGGCCCGTCTCGTCTTTTACCGCAGTGGCATCGACCTGCACCGGAAAGCGGCTGCCGTCCTTGCGTACGTGCCACGATTCCCAGATATGGTGGCCTTTCTCGTGGGTCAGGCGAATATGCCGGGCAAGTTCCGCGCCGCATGCTTCCGCGAACGTTTCGCTGGCCGGCCGGTCGGCGAGTTCCTGCAGGCCGTAGCCGTGCATCCGGGCGAACGCGGGATTCATGAGTTCGATCCGCCCTGTCTCGGCGTTGCAGACAATCACGCCCCATTCGGCGTGATCGAAGATGTGCTGCCACCTGGCGAGGAGGGCCTCGTTGCGTTTGCGCACCGTGTTGTCGCTGAACACCACCACTGCGCCGGTTATCTGCCCGGCTTCCCAGATGGGCGCGCTGACGTACTGCACGTCGAGAGGGCGCCCATCCTTGCGCCAGAACACATCGTCATTGCTTTGATGCGGCGTGCCCTCGCGATAGGTCGCGAGCAGCGGGCATTCTTCGGCCGGATGCGGGCGGCCGTCGCTCTTGCTGTGATGGATGAGGCTATGGACCGATACATCGCCCACTTCGGCCAGGGTGTAGCCCAGCATCCGTTCGGCCGCGGCATTGGCGAACGTCATCCGGCCCCGCTTGTCCAGGCCATAGATGCCCTCGCCCGCGCATTGCAGGATCAGTTCGTTTTTGTGCAAGGCCTCGGTCAGGATGGTTTGGGACTCCCTCAGCCTTTGCGCGAGAGGCAGGATGTAGCGATATAAGAACAGGGCGCCGCCCATGGCCAGAAGCCAGTGCAGCACGATGCCCGCCCACAGGCCCTCGTGCGCGAACAGGTCCGGCGCGTATTTCACGGCGATGACGCTGCTGATCAAGCCGCCAAGCATCAGCAGCGCCAGCAGCACGAAAACCGTGATGAAGAAGATTTGCCGATCCGGGTAACGGGCGTAATAAAGCCGGAAGCGCTCGCTGACAAAGACCAGGCGGTACAGGCTGAGACTCAGCACGATCAAACCAATGGTGGTGGGCACGCTCATCGGGATCGCTTCATCCTGTCCACCGGGATGCCGCCGCATGCCACGGCTCGGCAAACGCGGGCCGGCGGCGTCGCTGCGCAATTCGCGGCGACGGGCTCGCGCCCCGGTTCAATGCGTTCGTGCTGCAGCATGCATCTATACCCGGGCAGGGTTGGCACGCTCCGGCGTGCTGCCGGGATAATCCGAAGCCAGCCAGACGGCACCCGTGACATGTCCCATCAGGCTGATAAACGCCATCAGGAACATGCCGCCGAGCAGAAGGTGGATCGCCACGATGCCGGTGCTGCCACGGGCGCGCGACAGCATCAGGAAAACACACCCCGCCAGCAGAAACGCCACCGCGGCGCCGGGCGGCATCCGTCCCGGCCCGGCGCCGCTGGCGGTATTCAGCACGTAGCGCCAATAACCGTCCTGCGGAAACACATCGAGCAGATGCTGCAGCAGGACGTTCAAGGCCAGCAGGCCCACCAGCAGGCCCAGGGCGGCCATGAGCCGGGGGGCGGCGCTGGCCATCAGGGCCGCGCCGCACAATCCGAAAGCCAGCTGGGTGTTGAGGCCCATCGAACTGAAAGCCGGCAACAAGCGGGCCAGGCCTCCCGGGGCCAGCGTCGCCGCGGTCGCCATGCCCGCAGCCAGCAGCAGCATGGCCGCGCCGATGAAACGCAGCAGCGCCGTCCCGCTGTCTCCTGAAGCCGTCTGCGGCATCCCCCGTCACCCCGGCTTTGTGCCTAGTAATTCTAATAATTGACGATTATTTACATTTTCCCGCGCGGAAACCATGATCACCTGACACCCACCGTCCCCGCTTGCATCTTTATGAGGCAACGCGCCTGCGCGCGGCCATTGGTTGCCGCCCGGTTTAGGGTCTAGATTGAGTGGATGACGCCTCCACTTCGCCGCCTGTCGCGCCTGATCGTATTCGTCTGCCTGGCATTGGCGGCCGTCCCGGCCAGCGGAGCGCTGGTGCGGGTATTGGCGGTGCAGGGGGCGATCAGCCCGGCCAGCGCCGATTATCTGCTGCGCGGCCTGCACAAGGCGATCGCGGACAAGGCGCAACTGGTGGTGATCGAACTGGACACGCCGGGCGGGCTGGACACCTCGATGCGCGACATCATCAAGGCCATCCTCGCCTCGCCGGTGCCGGTCGCCACCTATGTCTCGCCCCAGGGCGCGCGTGCTGCCAGCGCCGGCACCTACATCCTGTATGCCAGCCACATCGCGGCGATGGCGCCGGCAACCAATCTGGGAGCGGCGACGCCGGTCGAACTGGCACCCGGCGGCAGCGACAAACCCGCCGACGCCAGGCCATCCGACAAGCCGCCGGGCGACCCCCGAATGCGCAAGGCGATGCATGACGCGGCGGCCTACATCCGCGGGCTGGCCGAACTGCGCGGCCGCAATGCCGACTGGGCCGAACGCGCGGTGCGCGAGGCGGTCAGCCTGCCGGCTTCCGAGGCGCTGGCGCTGAAGGTGATCGACCTGGTAGCGGCCGACCTCGGCGATCTGCTGAAGCAGGTGGACGGCCGCGTCATCAAGATGGACGGACAGACCGTCACCCTCGACACCGCGAATGCCGTCGCCGAACGCGTCCGGCCCGACTGGCGCAGCCGCCTGCTGGCGGTGATCGGCGATCCCGGTATCGCCTACATCCTGATGCTGCTGGGCATCTACGGCCTGCTCTACGAATTTGCCAACCCGGGCATGCTGCTTCCCGGCGTGGTCGGCGGCATCTGCCTGCTGCTGGCGCTGTTTGCACTGCAGGTCCTGCCGATCAGTTACGCCGGGCTGGCGCTGATGCTGCTGGGCATCGCCCTGATGACCTCGGAAGCCTTCGTGCCCAGCTTCGGCGCGCTCGGCCTGGGCGGCATCGTCGCCTTCGTCATCGGCTCGGTGATGCTGATCGATACCGACCTGCCCGGCTACGGCCTGCCCTGGACCCTGATCGTCCCGGTCGCCGCCGTCAGCGCGCTGTCCAGCTTTTTCATCGCCGGCATGGCGCTGCGCGCGCGCCGCCGGCCGGTGGTGACCGGCGCCGAAGAGATGCTCGGCGCCAGCGGCGAAACCCTGGAAGACATCGAGCGCGAAGGCTGGGCGCGCGTGCATGGCGAACTCTGGCGCGTACGCAGCAGCGCGCCGATCCCGCGCGGCACCCCGGTCCGGGTGCGCGCCCGGCACGACCTGGTACTCGACGTGGAACCCTGGCAAGGAGAATGATCATGTTCGAATTCGGCGGTTTGACCATTGCGCTGTTCATCGTCGCCCTGCTGGCCTCCAGCCTGCGCATCCTGCGCGAGTACGAACGCGGCGTGGTGTTCCTGCTCGGCCGCTTCTGGAAGGTGAAGGGGCCGGGGCTGGTGGTCATCGTTCCCGGCATCCAGCAGATGGTGCGGGTCGACCTGCGCACCGTGGTGTTCGACGTGCCGAGCCAGGACGTGATCTCGCGCGACAACGTCTCGGTCAAGGTCAATGCGGTGGTGTATTTCCGCGTCATCGACCCGGCCAAGGCCATCCTGCAGGTGGAGGACTTCCTCAACGCCACCAGCCAGCTGGCGCAGACCACGCTGCGCGCGGTACTGGGCAAGCACGAGCTCGACGAGATGCTGGCCGAACGCGAGCGCCTCAACCAGGATCTGCAGCAGTTGCTGGACGCGCAGACCGACGCCTGGGGCATCAAGGTGTCCAACGTCGAGATCAAGCACGTCGACATCGACGAATCGATGGTGCGCGCGATCGCCAAGCAGGCCGAGGCCGAGCGCGAGCGGCGCGCCAAGGTGATCCATGCCGAAGGCGAGCTGCAGGCCTCGGAAAAACTGCTGGCCGCCGCCGAAATCCTCGCCGGCAGGCCGCAGGCGATGCAGCTGCGCTATCTGCAGACGCTCTCCAACATCGCCGGCGACAAGTCCAACACCATCGTCTTTCCGCTGCCGGGCGAGCTGATGAACCTGATGATGCGCGACAGGCGAGCGGACGAATAAGCGCCGCCCGGCCAAAAACCCCGGCGCCGGCGAGGTTGCGGGTGGCAAGCCGGCCCGCATCACGGTATCCTCCCCCTCGATCCCGACGCATTCGGGAACCTGTGCCGCGCGAAACCACTCTGACCCTGCACACTGTTCTGCCATTCACAAAGAGGAGCTTGAATGAATCCGCAAGTCACCACCATCAGCCGCAGCCAGTCTGCGGCCATGTCGACCAACAAGGTCGTCAGGAACACCTACATGCTGCTGTCGATGACGCTGGCGTTTGCCGCCTTGACCGCCGGTGTCTCGATGTCGCTGAACCTGCCGCACCCCGGCCTCATCATCACCCTGGTCGGCTACTTCGGCCTGTTGTTCCTCACCACCAAGTTCCGCGACAGCGGCCTCGGCATCGCCTTCGTGTTCGCGCTGACCGGCTTCATGGGCTACACGCTCGGGCCGATCCTCAACGCCTACCTGGCGCTGCCCAACGGCACCCAGGTGGTGATGATGGCGATGGGCGGCACCGCCGCGATCTTCCTCGGCCTGTCGGCCTACGTGATGACCACCCGCAAGGACTTCAGCTTCATGGGCGGCTTCCTCATGGTCGGCATCCTGGTGGCCTTCCTCGCCGGCCTCGGCGCGGTGTTCTTCGAGATGCCCGGCCTGTCGCTGGCGGTCTCCGCGATGTTCGTGCTGCTGATGTCCGGCCTCATCCTGTACGAGACCAGCAACATCATCCACGGCGGCGAAACCAACTACATCATGGCGACCGTCACCCTGTTCGTGTCGATCTTCAACCTGTTCACCAGCCTGCTGCACCTGCTGGGCTTCGCCAGCAACGACTGATCGTCGATGCCAGCGGCAAGCGAAACGGCGTCTTCAAAGACGCCGTTTTTTATCGACACCCACTGCCATCTCGACGCCGCCGAGTTCGATGCCGACCGCGACGCCGAGTACGCGCGCGCCGTTGCCGCCGGGGTGGCCATCCAGATCGTTCCCGCCATCAGCCGCGACAACTTTGCCGCGGTCGCCGCCGCCTGCGCGCGCTACCCGGGCTGCCTGCCGGCGTGGGGGCTGCACCCGATGTACGCCGGCGCGCACCGCCCCGAGCACCTCGCCGACCTGCGCGCGCAGATCGCGGCGCAGCGGCCGGTGGCGGTCGGCGAAATCGGACTCGACCTGTTTGTCAAAGGGCTCGACTACGCCGCCCAGGAGTTTTTCTACGTCGAGCAATTGAAGATCGCGCGCGACCACGACCTGCCGGTGCTGCTGCACTGCCGCAAGGCGAACGACGAATTACTCAAGCACTTGCGCAAGATCCGCGTGCGCGGCGGCGTCGCCCATGCCTTCAACGGCAGTCCACAGCAGGCGGACGCCTTCATCAAGCTGGGATTCAAGCTCGGCTTCGGCGGCGCGTTTACCTGGCCGCGCGCCAACAATCTGCGGCGGCTGGCGGTCGACCTGCCGCTCGACGCCATCGTGCTGGAGACCGACAGCCCCGACATCCCGCCGGTATGGATCGGCCGCGGCCGCAACGCGCCGGGGGAATTGCCGCGCATCGCGCAGACCCTGGCCGAACTGCGCGGCATCGACGTCGCCGCGGTGGCGCAGGCCACCAGCCGCAACGCGCGCGAACTGTTCGGCCTGGCTTGAGGCCGCTTCAGCCGGCGTAGCCGAATTCCCCTACCCATTTGCCGCGGCGGTAGTCGATGGCCAGCCAGTTGGGCACGTAGGGGCGCGGATTTTCGAGCGGGAAGCTTTCGGACGGCGGCGCCGCGCCGCCGTCCGCCACGCTGCAGCGGCGCGTCATGACGGGCTTGAAGCGCACCGCCAGGCGGTCGTTGACCGGCACCGCCAGCTCCGCCGCCTCGCCGAAATGCACCCGCTTGCGCAGCAGGCAGGAAAACAGCAGTTCCATCTCGGCGACCAGCGGCGTGTCGCGCCGGGCCAGCGCCTTTTGCGCAGCGGCGGTGAGCCGGATTTCCAGCGATTTGTCGTGCAGGGTAATGCGCATGGCGGGCTCCTGAATGGCATCGTCCTACAGGTCTATAACGGCCCGGCCGGACCGCGCTGTAGTCAGAAAGCCGCCGCGAGTCGGCGCGCCCTGCTCACAGCCAGCGCCGCACCCGGGTTTTATAGTCGCGATAGGTGTCGCCGAAGCGGGCTTCGAGATGCGCTTCCTCGTGGCGGATCACGCCGTAGCGCAGCAGCAGCCAGATCAGCGGCGCGAACGCCAGTGGCCATGCTGTGGCCAGCAATAGCGTCACCCCGGCGAAGATGAACCAGTCGCCGAGGTAGATCGGATTGCGGCTGATGCGGAACGGCCCGTCCGTGCAGAGTTCGGACGCGCCCCGATAGGGGTTGACCGTGGTGCGATGGCGATGGAATGTCCACAGGGTCCAGACGAACAAGGCCAGCCCGATGCCGGTCAGCAGCCAGCCGAGCGCGTGCGTCGCCGCGCCCCCGCCGAGCGGCAGCGCATGCACCTGGCGGTCCAGCCACCAGCCGCCGAGCAGGGCAGCCGCGTAGGGCGCGGGGGGCAGCATCAGCGTGGCCGGCTTGTTGGCATGCAGGGTCATGGGAATAGCGTCCTAGCGCAACGCGGCGGAGCTGCGCCGTGCCTGATCAACGCAACTCCCGCTGCGCCGTGCCTGATCAACGCAGCTCCCGCTGCGTTACCGCGCGCAGGAATTCGTTGCGCATCTGGTCGCTGGACAGGAAGCAACCGGTGAAGGCCTGGGTGACGACGCGCTCGTCGCCGCGCCGGTCCTCGCCGAGCAGCAGGCACAGCTGCTCGGCCTCGATGATGCACGCCGCGCCCTGCGCCTGGCCGTGCGTCACCAGCGCCTCGGCGATGTCGCGCGTCATCCATTCCTGATAGGTGAAGCGATGGCCGATCGCATCGACCAGGCGCGCAATGCGCCCGAAGCCGTGCAGCCGGCCGCCGGGGATGTAGGCCACGTGCGCGACGCCGCGGAACGGCACCAGGTGATGCGGGCACACGCCGTGCACCGCGATGCCGCGCACCACCACCATGTCGTTGCGATCATCGGCGAAGCCTTCGCCCAGCGCCTCGGCGGGTGCGATCGCATAGCCGCCGAGCAGCCGCTTCTGCCACAGCTCGCGCACGCGTTGCGCGGTGCGCCCGGTGTGCACCGAATCCGGCGCGACCCCGCAGGCGACGAGCATGTCGTTCACCGCGCGTTCGAACGCTGCCGGGTCGAATGCGCCGACTTGCGGAATGCCGAGGCTGCCGCTGGCGTGCGGGGCGTGGCCGTCGTGGTCGCAGGCGTCGCTCATCTTATTTCAGCGTCGCCTTCAGGAACTCCAGCGTCCGCGTCCACGAATCCTGGTCGGCCGCGTTGTCGTATTTGAGCGGCAGCCCGAATTGCGCGGCGTAACTGTCGGCCTCGCGGTTGGTGAAGGTATGTTTCACGCCGGGATAGGCCACCAGCATGTAATCCGCCTTGGCGTTGGCCATTTCGGTCTTGAACGCCTCGACCTGCTCGGGCGGCACGAGCGGATCGGCCTCGCCGTGGAAGATGCGCAGCTTGGCCTTGATGTCGCCCGGCTTGACCGCCACGTCGGTCGCCAGCACGCCGTGGTAGCTGACCACCGCCTTCAGCGGCTCGCCCGCACGCGCCATGTTGAGCACCACGCCGCCGCCAAAGCAGTAGCCCAGCGCAGCCAGTTCGCCTTTTTTCACGTTGGGCTGCTTGTCGAGGAATTTCTCAGCCGCCTGAAACCGGGCCAGCGCCAGCGGCGGATTCTTGTTCACGCTGCCGGCAAGCGCGCCGGCGTCCTGCGGATTGTCGGCGATCTGACCGTTGCCGTACATGTCGACCACCAGCGCGACGTAGCCCTCGCCCGCCAGCATGCGCGCGCGCTTCCTGGCGTAATCGTTGGCGCCCCACCACTCCGGCACCACCAGCACGCCGGCGCGCTTGCCCTTGATGGCGTCGTCAAACGCCAAATAGCCTTTCATGACGGTATCGCCCGCCTTGTAGCTGACATCCTTGCCGACCACGGCGGCGAGCGCGGATGAGGTGAAAAACAACAATGACAGGGCAAGCGCGGTTTTCATGGGCGTCTCCGGATCGAGGGATGGGTTGGTCGACCCAAAAGCATACCGCGCCCGCGCTTGCAATAACAACCGCGCTCGGACAGCGGCCATGCGCGCCTGCGGTTTGCTCGTAGGCACAGCGGTAAACTTGCGCGCGGGCAGAGGAATTGCCTGCTCCGGGACGAGCGGTTTCAGGATTGGCCGGCCCATGTCCAGGATTCCGGATCGTCCTCCCCATCCCCCTCCGCGACATGAAAACCAAACCTGCCCGGCCGGGTCCGACTATGGTGCATCGAGTAGCCGGCGGCGAATGCGCTGTTCTTCAGCGGCATCGATCAGTCCCTCGTCGAGCAGTTCCTGCATCACCTGCAACTGGCGCAGACGACGCTGGTAGACGGTCTCGATGGTGGCCGGGTTGCTGGCGGCTGGCGGTGGCGCGGCCGCTGTCGACGGCGCGATTGCGGGTGCAGGACGCACGGCCGGCGCGGCATCGCAGTCGAGCGCGACCTTGAGTCCGCGCGCGAGGTCGTCGAGGGTCACCCGCTGAACGACGGTGTTGCAGCCCGCGCGACGCAACGTGACGGTGCCGTACAGGTGCGCCCGATTGTCGGGGTAGTCGTTCGGGTAAATGGCGCGCTCGCCGACAGTCAGCGGCGTGTTCCCAGCCTTGCCGCCGATCAGCATGACCTCGGCGCCCGATGGATCCGACTCGATGTGCAGTTTGCGCAGGGTCGGCTCGGCCGCCCCGGCAGACAATGCGCACAGTAGCAGCGCAGCGGCGGAAAGCGTTCGGCAGCAGCCGGTGTCAGAAAGCCGCATCGAAGCCGAACAGAATGTAGTTTTCCTTGGTCAGGTGGCCGGTCCAGTAGGTGCCGGTCTTGGCTTTCTCGCCGAGGAAATCGAAGTTGATCTCGGCAACGCCCTTGATGTTGCGCATGAAGTAATACGACGCGGTCAGGCTGAGGCTGTTCATATCGATGCCTTCATAGATGGTGTCGGTATTGGCGAGATCGCCGGCATCGGCATGGTTGTATAGCAGCGAGAACGCCCAGCGCTCGCTGGGAATGTAGTCGATGCCGGCGAAGCCGCCTTGCCAGCGGTAGTCGCGGCTGGGGTCGGCATCGAGAAAGCCGTCCCAGGCATTCCACAGATACTGCACATACCAATAGGTATTGCCGCCGAAGTCGCCCGACAGGTCCAGCCCCAAGGCGCGCTTGTCGGTGTTGCGAGCGCCCGTATCCAGGCCGGCGTTGCCGACTGCGACACTGCGCTGCTTGCCGGACAAGCCGAACAGACCGACGGCGACGGGTCCAAAATCGGTGCCGATGCGACCGAATGCGGTCTTGGAATTGTCGTTGTCGAACATCTTGTCGGGGCGGCGGTAACCCGGGCTATTGATATTCAGGTTGTCGTTGATGCCGTTGCCGTTGACCAGGCCGAATGCCAGCTCAAACGGGCCGATGTCGCGGTCGAACAGCACACCGCGGTCATAAGTAATACCGGCCATGCGGTAAACCATGAAATCCTGGAACGGCAGGCGGATTTCGCGCGGAAACATCAGGTCGGAGAGCTGGAACTGGCCGAGTTGCATGCCAATGCCGGTGCCGAAGATGTCGGCATGCCGGAACCAGGCGTCCTCGACCAGTGCCGTGCTGTTGGCGCCCTTCTCGGCGAGGATGGTGTAGAAGTAATACGTGATGTTCTCGCTGAGCGGTGCACTGGACAGGAGTTTGACCAGATAGGGCGACTGGAAGTCGGTGGTGGCCGAGTCGGTAGCACCAGTGAGCGGATCGATCGATTTGCCATCGCGCGCCTGCACATAGGCCTGGCCGCGCACGGCGAAAGGGGGGTAGGCCGGCAGGGCGAGGAAATCGTCGTCGATCTTGGCGGCGCTGTCCTTCCAGTTCGGCAGGCGCATGTTGTTGGCGACGAAGTATTCCCCAAACTTGTTCAGACGGGGGAAGGCGGAGTGACAGGCGGCGCAGCTGAGGCTGTAGCGGCGCGCGAACTCCGGCATACCCCAGGCCGTCTGCAGGCCGGCGATCCAGAACACCGCGACCTGCAACGACAACAAGGCGCCGGCATAAACATGGCGAGCGGTGGAGTGCATTTTCGTCCCTCCCGGTCTCGCGGCGATGGCCGCATTTGTAATTATCCTGTCGCGACCGCCCCTCAGGGAGCCGCAAGTTTCAGGCTAGACCCCAAACATGGACTCGTCAAACCAGTTCCGTCTCGCCTGGCGATGCTGCGTTCATGATCAATCCGGCACCACCGGCACCCCGGCGTGCTTGTCCTCGATGACCGGGGCGCCCGCCTTGTGCGCGACATTCTTGCCGACCACGGCAGCAGGGGTGGGCAAAGCCAAAAAACAAGCATGGCTGGGCGAGAAGGGTTTTCATGGACCGCTCCGGAGATGAACGACCCAAGGGCATGCCGCGCCCATGCTCGCCTTGACAACCGCGTTCAGGCGACGGCCCGGCGCGCGGCGCTGACATCGCGTTAAACTGGCCCGCCCCACACCCTCCAGCTCACCATGACCGATCCCATCCGCCTTGCCAAACGCGTCGCCGAACTCCGCGCCTGCTCGCGCCGCGAAGCCGAACAGGCCATCGCCGGCGGCTGGGTGCGGGTGGACGGCGTCGTGATCGAAGAGCCGCAATTCCGGGTAACCGATCAGCACATCGAAATCGACCCGCTGGCCGATCCCGCGCAAACCCAGGCCGTCACCCTGCTGCTGCACAAGCCGCCCGGCTATCGCACGAGCCCGAGCGACGACGCGGACGACAAAGCCGCGTCGTTACCGCACGCGCATCAACTGCTCGGTGCCGCCGCCCGGTGGGCCGAAGACGCCTCCGGTATCCGTCCGCTGAAAAAGCATTTCGCCCGACTGACCTTGTACGTGCCGCTGGAAACCGACGCCAGCGGATTGGTCGTCTTCACCCAGGACTGGCGCGTGGCGCGCAAGCTGACCGAGGATGCCGCCACGCTGGAGCACGAAGTCATCGTCGAAGTCGCGGGCGAACTCATCCCGCACGGACTCAAACGGCTGAATCAGGGCATCCCCTTCCACCCGCAAGGGGCAGGCCATGGCTGTAACGACGCCAAAGCGTCAACAACCGCGCCCGATGGCCGCACGCCGCCTGCCATCAAGGTCAGCTGGCAAAACGAGAACCGCCTGCGGGTGGCGTTGAAGGGCGCCCAAATCGGACAAATCGCGCACCTGTGCGAAGCCGTTGGCCTGCGCGTGGTGTCGATGAAGCGCATCCGTCTCGGGCGCGTGCCGTTGGCGCAGCTGCCGCCCGGCCAGTGGCGCTATCTGTATCCGGGCGAGCGGTTTTGAGGGCTGCGCGCGGGCGCCGGGGCAACCGCTTGGCGCGCGTCTCGACTGCCCCAACCCGGCGCCGGCGAACCCGTCAGCCGGTGCTCCAGGCGCGCGGACGTTTCATCCCCGCGATCTTGCATGCCTGCTGGACATAGCCGTACGCGAACAGCCTGTAAAGCGCATTGCGCGCATCGGCTCCCATGCGCTGCGACAGGTGCTTGATCACATAGCGGGCATCGGGGGCGATCTGGTTCTCTTCGTAGAATTCGCGCATGAAGCGGATGACGTCCCAATGCGCGTCCGTGAGCGTCACATTCTCTTTCTGCGCGAAATATTCGGCGAGGGCTTCGCTCCATTCGCCGGGCTCGACCAGGTAACCTTCCTCATCGAGATTCGGCAGGTTCAGTGTTGCTGTTGCTTCCATCGTTCAACCTCCTCAGAAATGCCCGGCTCCGATAAGCCAGGCAGGCCAGAAAACGGTGACTGCAGAATTTCAGGCAAGCGCCGGGACGAGCCCCAGCATGACCAGCATCACCCACGCGACCAGGCCGAGCGCCGTCACGGTATAGGCGATGTCGAAAGCGACGAGCCCCTCCTCGACCTTGAGGATGCTGCCCACTCCGCGGAAAATCAGTACGACCGACCCCACCAGCCCCAGAACGACCACGGCCATGATCAAGGCGATCTGGTCGGAGAAAAGTGCCAGCGACGAGAGCCAGAGCGGCACCGGCGCGACGGCGGCAAGCATGAAGGCATCGTGGTAATGGCTGCCGATCCCCTTGCTGTTGGCCACCGACTTGATCGCCCAGGCCATCAACGGGACGCTGATCAGTTCGGCGATCAGGAAGAAGAGCGCGGCGATGCTCCACGCCTGGCCGGCGGTATCGGGAAACAGGGCGGCGCCCAAATGCTGTCCGGCATACTCCAGCATCAATGGCGGGAACAGCGAGAACGGCACCACCAGCAGGGCGAACAGCTTGATGGCGGAGGGCTGTATGCGCGCGAACTCATTCCACCCTTCGGGCGACGAAACGAACAATTTGTGGATATGCAGGATACTCATATGAATCTCCTCTTTTCGAGTGCGGTCTCTGGACGTGCAAACGGGATTCCCGCTCACCGCCGCAACGAAAGTGGCGGCAAGCCCGTGAGGCCATCACGATTTATTTGTATCACACCATGATATAAAAGCCAACAGAAAACCACTTGAGCCGCGATCGAACCCAATGACCCCCTCCCCCCTCAGCAAAAGCGACTTCGAGACGCTCTCCCATTTCCGTTATCAACTCCGGCGCTTCCTGCGTTTCAGCGAGGAAGCGGCGCACCGCCATGGCATCACCCATCTTCAGTATCAGTTGCTGCTGCACACACGCGGCTTTCCGGATCGCGAGTGGGCCACCGTCAGCGAATTGGCGGAACGCCTGCAGGCCCATCATCATGGTGTGGTTTCGCTGATCTCGCGGTGCGAAAAACTTGGATTGGTGCAGCGCCAGGTGGGGCGCAACGACCGGCGCGCGGTGGAGGTGCACCTGACCCCGAAGGGAAGCGATGTGTTGAATGCGCTCGCGGGCCAGCACCGCGACGAGTTGCTCAAACTGCAAGGCATCTTCCGCGTACCCGGAGCGGACGAGCTGGACGCCGGCGCAGGGACCGGCAAGCGCTGATCCGCCGGCGCGGAGCCCGACGGCAGCGAAACCCGGCCCATCGGGACCAGGCCGGGGAAAGGGCATTGCCGCGCAGCCGGGGAACGGCGGTCGCCTAACGGCGCCCGCCTCGCGCTACACGCGGCGGGCCGGATTTATTGCGCGACGACGGGCTGAATCCATAGCTCGACGCGGCGATTGAGCTGGCGGCCCGCCTCAGTGCTATTGTCCGCCCGCGGTTCGGTCTCGCCCTTGCCGTAGGCCTGCAGCCGCAGCGGGTTGACATTCTGGCCTGCAAAATAATTGAGCACGGATTGCGCGCGGTTTTCGGACAGGGTCTGATTGGCTGCATTCGAACCGACGCTGTCGGTATGGCCGATCACCGTCACGGTGGTTTTGCCGTACTGGTTCAGCACGCTGGCGATCTTGTTCAATGTCGGCGTGTAGCCCGGTTTCAGCACGGAGGAGTTGGTATCGAAGCCCGTGGTGGAAGTCATGCTGACCAGCAGGGCGTTGTCGCTGGCGCGTTTTTCGACGCTGATTTCGCCGCGCTGGATCTCGGCCTGTAATTGCTTCTGCAGATCCTTGGCCTGGGTATCCATGTAATAGCCCACTCCGGTCCCGGCCAGGCCGCCGCCGACCGCGCCGATCAACGCGCCCTTGCCGCGGTTCTTGTGATTGACGATCGCGCCCAGCGCCGCGCCGCTCACGCTGCCGATGATGGCGCCTTTCTGGGTGTTGCTCATGTTGCGGGAATCCCCCAGATCGTTGGTCGCGCAGGCAGAAAGAAGCAGCGCGGTCAGCAGGGGGGGCAGGAGTGCTCGTGTACGCATGGTGGAGGTTCGGATTCGTTGCGGGAGGCGCAAGTATGGCGCATCCGCCGGCATCGGGCGTAGCGGACATTTACCATTGACTTTTCCGCCTGCCAGAATCCGCGGCCCGTGCGCAGCCGCGCCCGGCCCACCCCTGTCCGCCCGCTACCCGGGCAAGAACAACTCCAGCAGATCGTTCAGGAAGCGCTGGCCCTGCAAGGTCGGTTTGAGGAGGCTTGCACCGGTCTCCATCAAGCCCCGCGCCTGCGCCTGTTCGAGTGCAGGCGCACAAACGAATAGCGGCAAGCCGGTGCGCTCCTCAAACAGCGCAGCGGGAACGCCGTCGTTGAGCCGCAGCGCGTTCATCATGAACTCGAACGGCAGGTCGCTGCGCGTAAGCGAGCGGACGTCGGCAATGTGGCGGCCCTGCCGAACCGCATCCATGTACTGCTGCGGATGCTTGGTGCGCATCTGCCGCAGGATGCGGTCGTGGAAGCTGAGCTTGGAATGCGCGCCGGCGCCGATGCCGAGGTAATCGCCAAACCGCCAGTAATTGAGATTGTGGCGGCTGGCGTGATGCGGACGGGCATAGGCCGAGGTTTCGTAGTGCTGCAGGCCGGCCTCATTCAACCTGGCCTCGATCGCCAGCTGCATGTCGGCGGCCTGGTCGTCGTCCGGCAGGTTCGGCGGTGCGCTGTGGCCGAACGGGGTGTTGGGCTCGAGCGTGAGGTGGTAGGCGGACAGATGCGGCGGCGCAAACTCGAGCGCCGTTTCGAGATCGGCCAGCGCCTCGGCCAGCGTTTGCCCCGGCAGGGCGAACATCAGGTCGAGATTGAAAGTGTCGAAATGCGTGGCGGCCAGTTCGGCCGCGCGGCGCGCCTCATCGCCGTCGTGGATGCGCCCGAGCGCCTGGAGGTGCTGCGGGTTGAAGCTCTGGATGCCGAGCGAGACGCGCGTCACTCCGGCTTCGCGAAACCCGGCGAACCGGGCCGCTTCCACCGTGCCGGGGTTGGCTTCGAGGGTGATTTCCGCGCCCGGAAGCAAGGGCGTGAGGGTGCGCACGCCGCTCAGGATGCGCTCGATGCCTTCCGCCGAAAACAGGCTGGGGGTGCCGCCGCCGAAGAATACCGTGTGGATTGCGCGTCCCCAGATGTCGGGCAGCGCGCGTTCCAGATCGAGCAGCAGCGCGTCGATGTAGGCGGTTTCGGGAATGCCTTGCGCGGCGTGCGAATTGAAGTCGCAGTACGGGCATTTCTTCACGCACCACGGCAAATGAATGTAGAGCGACAGCGGCGGCTGGATCCTCAGGCCGCTGCCGGCAAAGCGGATGACGGATTCAGCCAAGCCGCTTCAGCTTGTCGGCCAGTTCGCGCAAGGCCTGGCCGCGATGCGAAATGGCGTTCTTCTCGTCCTCGCCGAGCTCGGCGCCGGTTTTTCCAAACTGCGGCAGCAGGAAATACGGGTCGTAGCCGAAGCCGTTCTCGCCGCGCGGGGTATCGATGATTTCGCCGAACCAGCGGCCCTCGGCGATCAGCGGCTCGGGATCGTCGGCGTAGCGCACCAGCACCATCACGCAATAATAGTGCGCGCGGCGGTTGGACTGGCCCGCGAGGGCGGCGATGAGCTTTTCATTGTTGCGCGCGTCGGATTTCGGCTCGCCGGCGTAGCGTGCGGAATACACGCCGGGCGCGCCGTTGAGCGCCTCGACGCAGATGCCGGAGTCGTCGGCCAGCGCCGGCAGGCCGGTGTGCGCACTGGCGTGGCGCGCCTTGGCGAGGCAGTTCTCGACGAAGGTGACGTGCGGCTCGGGGCATTCGGGGACGCCGAAATCGGACTGCGGCGCGGCTTCGATTTCGAGCGGCGCGAGGATGCGCGCAATCTCGCGCAGCTTGCCCGGGTTGCCGGAGGCGATGACGATTTTCTTCATGCTTCCAGCGCCTTGTGTTGCGCTGCGGTGATCTGCGCGATGCCGGCGGTCGCCAGATCGAGCAGGGCTTCGAGGGTGTCGCGGCCAAACGGCGTGCCTTCGGCGGTGCCCTGCACCTCGACGATGCCGCCGCTGCCGGTCATCACCACGTTCATGTCGGTGTCGCAGCCCGCATCCTCGACGTAGTCCAGGTCCAGCACGGGCTGGCCCTGATAGACGCCGACCGAGACGGCGGCGATGCTGCCGGTGAGCGGGGTTTCGGCAAGCTTGCCGTCGCGCAGCAAGCCGGCGATGGCATCGGCCACCGCGACCCAGGCGCCGCAGATGCTGGCGCAGCGGGTGCCGCCGTCGGCCTGCAATACGTCGCAATCGATATGCAGGGTGCGCTCGCCGAGCTTCTTCAGGTCGACCACCGCGCGCAGGCTGCGCCCGATCAGCCGCTGGATTTCCTGGGTGCGTCCGGACTGCTTGCCGCGCGCGGCTTCGCGGTCGCTGCGGGTGTGGGTGGAACGCGGCAGCATGCCGTACTCGGCCGTCACCCAGCCTTCGCCGCTGCCTTTTTTATGCGGCGGCAGCTTGTCAAGCACGCTGGCGGTGCACAGGACGCGGGTGTCGCCCATGGCGACGAGCACCGAGCCTTCGGCGTGCTTGGTGAACCGGCGAGTGAAGGACAGGGCGCGCAGCGCATCGGGCGCACGGCCGCTGGGGCGGGAAATCGGGGACATGGCGGGCAGTCGGGACGGAAAGCGCAATTTTACCGCGGCGCGCGTGCCCGCGCGCCCACCTGGACCGTGCGTCGCTTATTTGGTGGAAATTTTCTGGATGGCCTGCTGGATTTCGGCAATGGCGCGCTCGATCTCGTCGTCCGACACCGCCGGCGTGCCGGACATGGGGCGCAGCGCGTTGATCTGCGTGGTGACGCCGCCGTCCGGCAGCGCCAGGGTGGAGATGGAATCCCTGCTCGGCATGCGCGCTTCGCCCCAGGTCATGGCGATCAGGCTGAGGTTGTCGCCGTGTGCGCCGCCGCGGAATTCTGCATGATCCATCAGATGGCGCACCGCGTCTTCGAGCGTGTAGGCATGCAGCAGGGCCGACACTTCGGGGATGCTGATCATGCCCCAGATGCCGTCGGTACACAGCAGCATGGTGTCGGCGTCGTGCAGCGGGACCGGCGCATTGCACTCCACCTGCGGCGCGACATAACCGCCCAGGCAGTTGGACACCTTGTTGCGCTCCGGATGGTTGCCCGCCTCTTCTTCGCTGATGATGCCGTCGCGCACCAGTTGGGCGACGGCAGTGTGGTCTTCGGTGCGCGCGATCAGGCTGCCGTCGCTGAACAGGTACAGCCGCGAATCGCCCACATGCGCCCAGTACGCGGTGTTGTCCTGCACCACGGCGGCAACACAGGTGGTATGGGGGATTTCCAGCAGGTCCTGTTCGACCGCGTAATCGTTGATGGCGAAATGCGCGCGCGTGGTCACCTCGGCCAGGAAAGCCATCGGATCGTCCAGGCGCGGCTTGGCCATTTTCTGGAACTGCTCGGTCAGCGTCTGCACCGCGATCTGCGCCGCGATCTCGCCGTGCATGTGGCCGCCCATGCCATCGGCCACCACCATCAGCAGCGCATCGCGGCTGTAGGAGTAGGCGACCCGGTCCTGGTTGTTTTTGCGTCCGCCCTGACGGGATGCCTGGTAGATGGTGAATTTCATGGTGCGCGGTCTAGGAGCCTGTCGGACTTATGGGGTCGAAGCGAAAATTTGGCTGGGTGCGGACGGATTTTGCCGATTTTCCCGGTCAACAGTCACTCCATTGAGCGGAAAAACGGCGAAATATGGACCGTCCAGGCGGATTTGCAGCCGATTCATCATAAGTCCGACTGGCTCCTAGAACAATTCCTTGCTCAGCGAACGCTTCAGGCTGCTCAAAAACGAAGTGCGCGGCGGCGTCATCGCGCTGCGGTCCATCAGCACTTTCTGCAGGCTGAATACGCTTTGCGGGCGCTCCATGTAGTTGAGCTTGAGGCAATGATCGATGGTCTCCAGCAACTGGTCGGAATAGGCGCCGCGCCAGTTGACCGTCGCCGGCACCAGCTTGTCGTTGAGCAGGCGCGCATCCGCGGCCTGCGGCGGATAGCCCGCCAGACAGGCGTAGAGGCTGGCACCCACGCTGTAGACGTCGGTCCACGGCCCCAGCCGTTCACGGTTGTGATATTGCTCGGGCGCAGCGAAACCAGGCGTGTACATCGGCTGCAGCTTGCTTTCTTCCTGGGTCAGCGTCTGCCGCGCCGCGCCGAAGTCGATCAGCACCGGCGAGCCGTCGAGGCGGACATACAGGTTGGACGGCTTGATGTCGAGATGCAGCAACTTGTGCGTGTGCACCTCGCGCAGGCCGTTGAGCAATTGGGCGAACACGCGCCGGATGAAGCTTTCGCGGATGGTGCCGCGATTGGCCTGGATGTGCTGCTGCAGCGTTTTGCCGCGCTCGAAGCGCATCACCATGTAGACGGTTTCGTTGGCGCGGAAGAAGTTGGTCACGCGGATGACGTTGGGATGGTCGATGCGCGCCAGCGCCCGGCCTTCCTCGAAAAAACACTTCATGCCATGGCGGAAGACATTGTTGTTTTCGGACGAATTGGCCTGCACGATGACCGAGCCCTCGGTGCGCAGCACCAGCGCGCCCGGCAGGTATTCCTTGATCGCCACCGACTGGTTGTCGTCGTCGCGCGCCAGGTACACCATGCTGAAGCCGCCGCCGCCGATCTTGCGCACGATGGTGTATTCGTTCAGCCGGTAACCGTTGGGCAGCGCTTGATTGGGTTGAGTCGCCATAGTCGAACGTCTATTATCTTTGCCTGTTAACCGGCCATACCGCAAAAACCACCCCGGCTCCGCGCCGGCAATCGTTCCATAACCCACATTCAGGCCATCCATGACCGCCAGCATGACCGGGTTTGCCGCCCACAGTCTCACCCTCGACCATGCCAGCGTCAGCATCGATCTGCGCAGCGTCAATCAACGCTTTCTCGAACTGCACTTCCGCCTGGCCGATGAGTTCCGCTCGCTGGAGCCGCAACTGCGCGACCTGATCAATCGTCGTCTCGCGCGCGGCAAGGTGGAATGCCGCATCAGCCTGAACCTGCTGCCTGCCGCCACGCTTGATAACGGCCTCAATCAGGCCGTTCTTGAGCGCCTTTCGCACTGGCAGGCCGACGTGCTGCAGCGTCTGCCGAACAGCGCGCCGCTCTCCGTCAACGAGATCCTGCGCTGGCCCGGCGCGGTGCAAACCGCCACGCTGTCGCAAGACGCTCTGAACGAAGCCACCCTGCAAGGCATGCAGGCGGCGCTGGATGAACTGATCGAGAGCCGCCTGCGCGAAGGCGGCAAGCTGAAACGACACATTCTCGACCGGCTCGACGCCGCCGAAGCGCAGGTGGCCGGCTTGCAACCCCTGCTGCCGGCGCTGGCCGCGGCGCAGCGCGACAAGCTGGCGGAACGCCTGCGCGATGCGCTGGGCGAAACAGGGCACGAACGGCTGGCGCAGGAAGTCGCGCTGGCGGCGCAAAAAGCCGATGTCGACGAAGAACTTTCCCGCCTCGCCACCCACTTTTCCGAGGTCCGCCGCGTGCTCGATCAAACCGGCGCCATCGGCAAGCGGCTGGATTTTCTGATGCAGGAACTGCACCGCGAAGCCAACACCCTGGGCTCCAAGTCGGTGGCGATGGAGACTTCGCGCATCTCGCTCGAACTCAAGGTGCTGATCGAGCAGATGCGCGAGCAGGTGCAGAATCTGGAATAAAGAATCAGGCCATTTCAGCCCGTCGCAACTATCCCAACAAAGCCGCTAACCATGCGGCTTTTTAGCGTCTTGTCGTTGCATGTCATGTCACGTTGGCGCACAATTCTCGTGTACCCAAATGTGTACCTGCGCCAGTTTCTGGCAGGAAAAATGGGTACACGCACAGATGCGGATTCCTGGGGGGGTGATATGGGCAAGCTGACTGACATTGAAATCAGGGGGTGGATCAAGGCTGGGGAACGCTTTGAGGGGCGCGCCGACGGTGATGGGCTGTATCTTCGCTTCCGGGAGAGCGACTCCGGGCCGACGTGGCGGTTTCGCTACCGCTTTGACGGCAAGCAGCGGGTCATGAACCTTGGCAGCTATGCGGTGCTGTCACTGGCCAATGCTCGCAAGACGGCAAAGGAAATGGCGGCGCGCGTGGCCTTGGGCTACGACGTGGCGGGCGAGAAGCAGGAACGTAAGCGCGAGGCGATTGCCAAGATCGAGAACGAAAAGAACGCCTGGACGGTGGCCAAGCTGGCCGATGAGTATTTCGAGCGCACCATTCTTGGTCGCTGGAAACATCCGAACATCGTCCGGTCGAGAATCGAGAATGACATCAAGCCGGCTATCGGCAAGATGAAAGCGGAGGATGTTCGCCCCCGAGACATTGATGCCATGATTCAGACCGTCGTGAAGCGTGGCGCCCCCACTGTCGCAAACGACGTGCTGCGGTGGATCAAACGAATCTTCGACTTCGGCATCAAGCGGCAAGTTGTCGAAATCAATCCGGCGAGCGCCTTCAATCCAGCCGATGCCGGCGGTAAAGAAGAGGCTCGTGAGCGCTGGCTTACCCGCGAGGAAATCATCAGGCTGTTTCAAGCGATGCGCGACAAAGCGGGAAGCTTCACCATTGAAAACCTGTATGCGGTGCGCTTGCTGCTGTTGCTGGCCGTGCGGAAAGAAGAGTTAATCGCGGCACCGTGGAAAGAGTTTGATCTTGATGGTGCCGTCTGGTATCTGCCAGAGCATCGCACCAAGACAGGCGCGGCGATTGATATTCCCCTGCCTGCCGTGGCCGTGGAAACCTTGCGCGAACTGCAACGTCTGGCTGGCGGCAGTGCCTATGTATTTCCGGCAAGGAAGATGCAAAGCCGGATGATTCCGCATATCGACCTGAATACCCTGAATGCGGCAATCTCCAAGCACATCAAGCCCCAACTGAAGGACGTGCCGAACTTCACCATTCATGATTTCCGGCGCACTGCCCGAACCCACCTTGCCGCGCTGGGCGTCGATCCGCACATTGCCGAACGCTGCCTGAATCACAAGCTGAAGGGGGTGGAAGGCATCTACAACCGGCATGACTATTTCGAGGAACGCAAAGCGGCCTTACAGAAATGGGCCGATTTACTCGGTCAGTGCGAGCGTGGAGGTGCGGACATCATCGAACTGCGACCGACCAAGGCGGGGTGAGCCATGGCGCAGCTTCCGAAACTCGATTATCGCGTCAGCGATTGCCTAGGAAGAGCAGAGTCCAGTTCCGATGCGGCGGCGCAGGCACTGCTGTTCGCGGCTGAATACCTGCGGGCAGGCGAGTCATTGCCGGTCGATCTTATCGACTACCTGGCCGGCGCGATTGAGGCGGCCATGGTCAAACCGGCCGCATCCCGTGGCCGTGCATTGCTTCAGGAATTGAAGTTGACGGCCCAGAATCGCCGGCCTGCCGATGCTGACTGGTATGTGGTCGGCCAACGCTTCGACGAGTTGCTGCGTACCGGGGAAAGCCAGAATGCATCGGCCTCACAAGTGGCGGTGGAGTTTGGCATAGGCGAGTCCACGGCCAAAAGGCTTTGGCGGAAATACCTCGACGCACGCGCAACGCATGCAAAAGCTGGCGAGTGAGTCAAAAGCCTGCGACCTTCTGGCCTGACGCCAAGGGGATGGATCAATAAATTGCGTAGCCATGCAAGCCGCGTTATGTCGATGCGGATGCTTTCAGTCAGGAGAAAGCCATGGCTACAAATACCGACCGGGGCCAGATAGCCCCCACATCACTCACCCAGTTCGACTCGCTGCCGGATAGCGCCCACGTCCAGGCGCGCATTGTGGCCGCCGTCGTCGGCGTCTCTGAATCCACGGTGTGGCGCATGGTCAAGCGCGGCAAGCTTCCAGCACCGAAGAAAGTATCGGATCGTGCCACCCGCTGGAACGTCGGCGAACTTCGCCTCGCCCTGGCAGCTTGATCTTGGCAGCGAGCGCGGCGATGAACGCACTCCCCATTGCCACGTTGAATGACTGCCGTGCGCCGGTATCAGATATGCACCACGTCACTTTCGGGGAACTGGCCGGATGGTTTGCGGAACCGAAGATCGGCGCGAAAGATGGCCCGGCATGGATGCCTGCACACATTGAACCAGGGCCGCGTACCGGAGAGCGCGTCAGCTCGATAAGTTTTCTGGTGCTGGACGTGGAAGCCGATGCGGAAAGGGTCAAAGGCGGCGATGGCGAACTGCAATGCGATTCGCATGGTGACATCATCAAGCGCGTGATCGGGCCGGAACCGCCGTCCGTTGACGACATGCTGGCGGAACTGACCTTATGGCGCTGGCGCTGTTTCCTGCATACGTCCTACTCGCACGGTGGTGCGATCTTACCAGAGGGCATTGAGCACCCGCGTTATCGGCTGATACTCGATCTTTCACGAGCGCTGGCTCCCGCCGAACTGAAACCGCTTGGGCTGCATGTTGCGGGCCTGCTGGGGATCGCTGACTGCATAGACACGAACGCGCTGGAACCGGCGCGACTGTTCTATGCGCCCCGCTGCCCAACCAAAGAACGCCGGCAGTTATATCGCCATGCCGTGATCGCAGGCGAGCCGCTGGAAGTGGACGCACTGCTGGCCGAGGCAAGAAAGATTGAGGCCGCACAAAAGTCGGCGCTGGCAAGACGGCGTAGCGGGCAATCGGGCAGCGTGATCCAGTCATTCAATGCCGCGCACGATGTGGGCGCGCTCCTTGAGCAGAATGGCTACCAGAAGAGAGGCATGCAGCGCTGGTTGTGGCCGGAAAGCACATCAGGAATACCAGGGGTGCGGATGTTGCCGGATTCAGTGCCGGCGCGCATCTACTCGTCGCATGGCGGCGACCCGCTCGCGGATGGCCACGCCCATGATGCGTTCGACTGCTGGCGCATTCTGAATCATGGCGGTGACATGACAGTGGCAGTGCGCGAGGCGGCGCAATTGTTGGGATTGAACTCCGGCAACGAGAAGGCGCAATCAGCGATGCCATCGTCGGCCATAGTGATTCAGGATGAGCAGCCGGATATTCACCGAAATGCGCCGAAACCCGACCAAGCCATGCTGTACGGCCTGATTGGCGATGTGGGCAATGCCGCAGCAAAAACGACGGAAGCCAATCGCTATGCTGTCGCTGCTGGATACATGGCGTTTCTGTCGGCGGCGGTAGGCCGGGATGCCTACGTTGCGGTAGGCAACACCAAGCATCATGCGCGTTTGTTTTGCCTGCATGTTGGCCGGTCGGGACGTGGCCGCAAAGGAGATGCGCTGTCATTGACGAATCGCCTGCGCGAGGCCATCGAGGCCCGGTACTGCCAGACTTATGCAGAAAACCAAGGGGGAAACCTTGCGGGCCTGGTGTGTCCTGCGGAGATGTACAGCGGCGGGCATCATTATGGCGGACTCAGTACCCGCGAGGGATTGGCGCTGCTGATTCACGACGGATACACGCACGGCAAGGATGAGATACCGGCAATCAGGGACAAGCGCCTGTGGGTGGTCGAAAGCGAATTTGCCAACGTGCTGCACCAGGCCAAGCGGGACGGCAATACCTTATCGGCGGCCTTGCGTGATGCTTGGGACGGCATCGGCATTCGCCCGGCGACAAAAACATCGAAACTATGGGCCAGCGATCCACACATCAGCATGAGTGCGGCAATTACGCCCACGGAGTTGCGCAGCTTAATGCAGGCACGTGAATTGACCAACGGATTTGCGAATCGCTTTCTGATCTTCTGGGCTGAGCGTGAGCGGATCATTTCATTTCCAACGCCGACACCCCAGGAAGTGCTGGAGGATCTGGTGACGCGCACCATGGAGGTCATTGCCTTTGCGCGAGGCAGCTATCCGGAATCCGCGGATAGCAGAGAGATGATGCTATCTGACGAAGCGCGTAGCGAGTATGACCGATGCTATCGCGGCGAGTTGACATCCCAGGCCGATGGGGAACTTGTGAACGCGATATTGGAACGGCGGCCAGCTATGGTGCTCAGGATAGCGATGCTCTTTGCCTTTACTGACCAATCGCCCAGAATCGAGGTCACACACCTGCGCGCTGCGCTAGCGTGGGCGCGCTATCACCGCGACTCGGTGCGATTCATTTTCAATGACGCTGCCGGCGAAGAGGCGGTCAGGGTGTCAACGGATGCCGCCGAAAGGATCGCCGAATTTCTGCGGCAGCATGGCGATACCAGCCGAAGTGATTTGCTCGTAAAGTGTTTTTCAGGGCACCTGTCTGCAACGCGACTGGATGAGGCCATCGAAGTATTGCTGATGGAGTCGCCATCTAGGATAGAGGTGATCGAAGGGCCGCTCATGGGGAATGGCAGAAAAGCGAAGTACTACAGGCTGTGCAGCCAGGGCGAACTCGGCGAATCTGCGAACTTGCCCTAATGACAGGGGTTTCGCAATTTATCCAAGGCCGCGAACTGGCGAAACTGGACTGCACGGCCATCAATCCACCTTCGCCGATTTCGCAGACTGGCGAAGCAGCATGAAGCCTTATCAATAGGCCAATTTCTCCAGATTCGCCAAGTTCGCAGCCAGCGGACGTGCGACACAATTAGGGAGCGCTGTTGAAGCACTGCGGATGGTGAATTGCCCCGCAGAAACCGCCGCCCGCTCACGCGCATCATGCGGTCATTGTCCCGGCCACGCAGGGGTGGCGGCGATGAGCAAATAATCCGCGTGGGCTTTCGTGTGAGAAAGGATTATTTCCTGCTGGGGCACAAAGCGTTGCAGCGCGAATGGCGGCTTGCTCAGTTTTCGGAAATCGTCTCGGGTGCCCAAAGCGGTGCTGTCTCCGGCAGGGTCAGTTCTGCGAAGAAATGACCGACGGCGCTCGCCGCGCCTTGCGGGTCGGCGCAGGGCAGCGCGTGGACGGCGCGCAGCACATTGCGCACCAGTTCGTCGTGCTGGAGCAGATGCGGCAGCAGCACATGATGGAAATAGCGGCTCCAGCGTTCGTCCTCCTTGCCACCCGGCGCGGGAAACAGCGCATCCTGTGGCGAGAAGAAGGCGGCGACATAGCGCTCGGCCAGCACCATGAACGGATTGAGCAGCGGCCACAGGTCGATGCGGGTCTCAGTGCCCACCGAGCGCAGCGGCTCGATAGCCGGGCTGCGCACTTCGAGCAGATTTGCCGCGTTCAGGAATTTCCTGCGGCAGGCATCAAACAGGCTGGACAGGCAGGGCATGGCACCCGCCCGCTGCATTTCCCGGAAGTCATCGACATGCACGGCGTCAGGCGCTGTTGCTGCGCATCCAGTTGAGGATGGCTGCATGAATGCGCCCGAAGAAACCTTTTCCCTCGAAGCGGAATTCCTGGCGATAGTGCTTGTGGCCGCAGCCGTCGATAACGCTGGGATCGGCGGGAGGAAAGGCAGGAAAGCAAAATTCCGATTCGTGATTGTGCTGTGCGGTCATCCGTTCCCCCGTGCCAGTGGCATTGCTCGCGGTCAATAGCACTCTACCAGCCCCGTGAATTGTTTGGCGCGCTCGGCAATGTCGGGGGCGGACAGTTTTCGCCCCAATGGTGCAGTCCTGTATTGAGTTCCCGAGGAATCCAGAAATGCCTGAAGCATGGTGCCGTTGATGGCGAAATTGACGTTCTGGGTAATCTCGCCAGTCGCCTTTGCCACCTTCAAGGTATCGAGCTTGCTCACCACCACGCCAGCAACATTGCCGCTGGCGTCAATCAATGGCCCTCCGCTGTTGCCAGACTGCACGGGCGCGGTAATTTGAACAAGCCGGACATCGTTCCGTGGCCCCGCCAAGGCGCTGACATTGCCCGTGGTGACATTCGCGCCCTGGGCGAGCAGGCCGGCCAGCGGGTAGCCGATGACGGTGATCGGCTCACCTGCGCGAAGCCTGCCGTCCCGAAGTGTTGCCACCGAATCATTTCCGGCCTTTGACTCCAGGAGTGCCAGATCATTCCTGGCATCGCTGGACAGAACCCGTGCTGCCCCTTTTCCACTGATGGCGATCCGTGCGCAGCCGTCGATGACATGAAAGTTGGTAACAACGCGGTTGCGCGAAACGAAGAATCCGCTTCCCGTCGCTTTGGGCTTGGCATTGAATGCTATCGGCGCATCGGTAGGCGATGGTGTGCTATTGGCTGCACTGGGTTTCCAATCTCGGGCAGCAGCTTGCGCCTTTGCGCGTTCCTCATGTGTCAGCTTTCTTTCGAGTTTGTCGCGTATATCAGCAACCTTTTGATCCCCTTTAGCCGCTGCCAGTAGGAGCCAGAAATATGCGGCTTGCTCATCTTTTGTTAGGCCAAGGCCCAGTGAGTATGACAAGCCGAGATACATCTGTGCCTCCGCGTCGCCTTGGTTTGCCGCCTTGCGAAACCATTCTGCAGCGAGTTGGTAATTCTTAGGTACCCCCTCGCCATCTTTGTGCATGAGGCCGAGAAAATATTGGGCTGGTGCATGCCCTTGCTGGGCAGCTTTCAAGAACCACGCGTAGGCGAGTGCCGCATCGCGCGGCGTACCTGTTCCATCGAGATACATCATGGCCAGCAGTGTCTTTGCCTCTGGCGACGGCGCAGGCCAATCGGATTCGGCGCGCGCCTTCACCGTTTCAAATTTTTCTTTCTCGCGCCATGCCTGAAGCTTCGACTCTGCAATTCGAATCTGAGAGTCGGTCATCTGCTGCCGAACCTTTTCACGCTCGGTCTTTGCAAACTCCTCGTCGGGCATTTTTGCAATTGACCACCAGAAGTAGCCGTCAGCCAGACTCTTTTCGACTCCACTGCCTTCAATGAGCATTCTTCCCAGATCCCATTGGGCAAGGGAGTGACCTTGCTCTGCAGCTTTTTGATGCCACCAAAAGGCTTTCTTGTCGTCTTTTTCTACACCCCATAGTCCAAGCTGAATCCGAATGGCAAGGCTGTGTTGCGCGTCAGACAAGCCTTTTTCAGCGGCTGCAAGAATCAATCTCAACGACTCCTGGTAGAAGTCGGATACCTCTGTTGGAAGGATGTAGTTCCCTTGGTCCATTGCCTTTCTCGCTGCCGAGGAGCCCATGTCTGCAAGCAGGTTGCCCAGCGCGAATTCTCCTTGCTCACATCCCTGCGCAACGGATTTCTTGAGCCAGTCGTAAGCCTTGGCAAAATCCTTGTCCACCCCATCGCCACGCCGATACATGTCGCCCACATTGGCCTGCGCCAACGGATCGCCTTTTTCCGCGCTTGCCAGCCAATGCTTCGATGCGGTGTAGCTGCCGAGGAAATTCCGGCAAGCGGCATCTGCCGATGCAGTATGCGACAGGAAGAAAACGGCGGCGGCGCACAGTGCCACCTTGGAGACGTGCCGGATCATTGAGTCTTCACCTGCCCGCTCTCGGGGTTGATCTTGACGATGTAGGGGCACGCCCCCCTGACCACGATGGAAAACTTATAACCTGTGGTGGTTTCGTAGTGGCACTTCGTCAGCATGGGATCGCCGGTAGGCGATTCGCTGGTCTTCATTGCCGTATCCCACTGCTCGTAGGCAATGGCCGCCGTGGCGGTCACGAATGACAATGCAAGCCCCCAAAGCCAGTGATTCATTTTCATGGAACCCCCTTATGTTTTTTGTCACCCTGAGCGAGACCATGCCTACCGTCCGACAATCGCATCCAGCACGCGTCCTTTGTCATCGACACAGATTCCACCGCCGCCCGATCCATCAGACGAGAACTCGCAGCGAAGGCCGCGCCCAGCGGGCGACGACAGGATTGCCTTGACTGTCGCCGTCCCACCAGCACTGACTATCGTTCCTGTCGTGATGCCGGTCTTGGTGCCGTACTGCTGGATGAAGCCGAAGCTGTCGCTGGAGCCGGTGCGAACAACCGGCCCGGTGTATTGCTCGCCGTCGATGGCAATGGTCATGGTGCCAGCGCCGGTCGCGCTGCCCTGCACCGTGCCTGCATATACCTTGCCGGAATCACGCGGCATCATCTGCACGTAGCCAGCGCAGCCGGTCAGCATGACGATGAGGGCGAGTACAAGCGCAGCCTTCATTGCTCACCCGTCACGTAGATTGCTTCGGCCTGCATCTCGACTGTCAGGCCAGCGCCTCCGCCGCCCACAAAGACGCCTGGAGCGCCTTTCGTTGCACCGGGGATGAACACGCCGCTTGTCGTGGTGCTCTGTCCCGTCTCCGTAGGATTGAGCAGGATGCCGTTTGCCCCAAGCTCGCCAGCCTTGCGCTGCAACTCTGCCACGGCTTTTTCTCTGCTGCCGTCACGCGACACAGCGGCATTCGACATGGCGCTAACCAAGGCGATGGATTCAAACTTGGCAGGCGGTCGCAGATAGACGCGTACATTAGATGCAGGCTTTGCGGCCCGCGCCTGCCCGGTCGTGATGGCGCTGGATGTGGTGCAACCGGAGATCGCAACAGCCGCACTCAACAGGGTAATGCCGGCCCAACGCATAGTAATTTCTCCATCGGTTATGAGTGTGAAGGCGAGGTCACGGCTCGCACCTGAAGAGGACTTCGCTCTCTGGCCAGCGCCCCAGCACTCCGGCTGGGATTTCTTTTGTATGAACGATCTTGACCGTTTTGCCGCTGGTCTTGCAGTAGGCATCTGCTTCCAGAATTGCCGCTGCTTTCAGCGAATCAGGCGTTACCCAGAAACCTTCGCCTTGGCGCGTGACCGTATGCAGGCCCTCGCCGCGAGGAACAACACCCGTGGTGGGGGTGGCGCAGGCAGAAAGAAACGCGACAGTTACGAACGACAAGCACTTTGCGAGTGGGCTGTCTGGCCATAACGCCAGTAGGCTGGATTCCTGCACGGGCCTTGGCATCAGAGCGAGTACTGAATGTCAAAAACGCGGCCATCATCATCCATGCAGACACCGCCACCCGTGCCCGAACTGGTTCCGCTCAACTCGCAGCGCATCCCCTTGCCGTCTGCCGATGTCAGCATGGCCTTGAGGGTGCCGCCACCCCCGTAATTCTGTGCAAACCCGGTGCCTGTCGCCGTACCGCCGCGACTGTTTTTTCCGTAGGTGTTCAGAATCGTGAAACTATCGTTGCGGCTGGTGACTACCCACCGTCCCGTATAGGTGCGGTCGTCAATGGTTAGACTCATTGTCCCGCTGCCCATGCCATTGCTTGACGCTTCCCCACGATAAATTTTTCCGCCGTCACGTGGCATGGCTGTCAGTTGATAGGCGCACCCGGTCAGTGCCGTTGCAACACAGGCCGCCAGTGCTAACTCCTTAAATCGCCGCTTCATATCGCCTCCCCACGAAAACACGCCACAACACCAAATTATATGAATTAGTGTTTATGCGAATGAGAGCATATCCGGGATATTGCCTGTGTGCAAACAACACTCGCTCAACACTTCGGATCAGTCGTGCGCACCCTGCGACAAGAAGCGGGGATGAGCCAGGTTGTCTTCGGGGAGAAGTGCGGTTTCTATCAGACGTATTTGAGCCGGGTCGAGAACGGCCACGCCAATCCAACGCTCAATGCCATCGAGGTAATCGCGGCATCGCTCGGTTTGTCAGTGTTCGAGTTGTTCGACCGTGTGCGCGAGCAGATGCCAGTCAAGCGGTCGCAACGCTGACGCGGAAAAGTCGGCGCTGGCACGACGGCACACTGTGCCGCGAACCCTGCCGAGCCACTCAGCGCGAGCGGCTATCGAGAATCCAAAGCAGGAGCTTGCCGAGCGGTCGGAGAATCACCCGCTCCAGCAGATCGTCCAGCCTGCGCCAGATGCGCAACCGCGCTCCCTGGCGGAAATCGAAGGCATGCCGGGGCAGCGAGCCGTCCACTGGCACCCGGTCGGACTCGGGCCAGTGATGGATGGTGGGAATCTGGTCGCTGATCTCCCGATAGTCCCTGCCGGAATGCTCACGAATGGGTGCGTTCGACATGGCGCTATTCCGACGGGCGGCGAACGCGAATGTGAGAGATGTTGCCCTCGTCGTCGATGAAATGGCGGCAAATGTTCATGGAGCTATCCGCCGATGCGCGGGGAGCTTCCTGCCGGACAGTAGCAATGCCGGCGCTGCGCTGACCTTTGCCGCGCTTCCGCCACACAAACAGTCCGCCCGCGCACAGCGCGGCGACGAGTAGCAAAGCAAGCGTGGTGTCGATCATCGGGCTGAACCCTTCCTGTCATGGCCGCCATCGGGCGGGAAAGCCCCCGCAGGGCAATCTGGGAAGCAGGCGAGCCTGACTCGATCCAGCCGTTTACGGGGGCAGTGCCGGGCGAACCCGGCACGCTGCCAAGTATACGGGCATGGATAGCCAAAGCCAAAAGTCAGTCGTGGCGGGACGGCACTCACCAACTGACTGCCCGGCGTAGCCGGCCAGCGAGCGCGCCACAGGCGCGGAAGCGCGGCCCCACGGTTGAGCGTAAGCCACCCAACGCGCAGCGCTGAATGAAACCCCGCGCAGCGCCGAATAACGCAGTTGGACGGCAGGGGGCGCAAGACATAACAGACCATTACCCGAACCCGCAGGGCGCGCAGCGGCCCAAGCCGGGAGCAGCTTTGCTGCGGGAGGCGCAGTGGCTTTGGGTAATGCGCTGTTATGTTCAATCGCTTGCGATTTACTCCCGGCCGGCCTGGGTGCAATCGAGCACTGCGAGCAAGCCAGGGTTGGGGTAGCCGACGGAGCCGCGAGCGCAGCTGGCGGCGCAGGCGGCGGGCAGTACGCGACCAAGCCAGCCAAGGGTAAAAGTCGGCGCTGGCGGGACGGCGGTAGCGGGAGAGACAAAGCCGTGGCGCGCAGCGCGACGGCGTGGTTGAGCACTCGACACGGTAGCCGCCTGCAAGCCGGCGAGCGGCTGTTTGCTGGCCGGCGCAGTGGCGTAGCGGCGGCGGTGCAGGAGGGAACAGCGGTAGCCGGAGGCACGAAGCCAGGGCGCGGCTTCATGCGCGCTGGCGGGGTTCAGGTTGGCACGGCGTAGCGATGGCGCGGGCCTTGCCCCAAGCAAGGGCCGTGACTGAGCGGTCAAGGGGTAAGTGATTCAGAAGCGGATCGTCATCCAATCATGGATAATCCGACAACACGGTCAAACCGAATCAGAACGAGTCAGGCAAGCCCATGAAAAGTGTGTACCCAAGAGTGTACCTTCCGCAATTATCGACTGACAGAAATCACGTAGCGGCAAGCCTTGGCGCTTGCTACTACTGATTCAGGTGCAATCGAATAACAGAAACCCGGAACGATCATGACCCCTACCCCCAGCAAAGGTGTGCTTTATATCGTCAGCGCCCCCTCCGGCGCAGGCAAGACCAGCCTGGTCAAGGCGCTGCTGAAAACCGACCCGGCGATCCGCCTGTCGGTGTCCTACACTACGCGCGTCCCGCGGCCCGGCGAGACCGACGGCCGCGACTACCATTTCGTCAGCCGCGAGCGCTTCGAGGCGATGCTGGCCGAGGGCGAGTTTCTCGAGCACGCGGAGGTGTACGGCAATTTTTACGGCACCTCGAAAGGCGTCATCGCCCGCGATCTCGACGCCGGCCGCGACATCCTGCTGGAAATCGACTGGCAGGGCGCCGCCCAGGTGAAGGCGCATTTCCCGCAATCCGCGTCGATTTTCATTCTGCCGCCGTCGTTCAATGCGCTGCGCACCCGCCTTAACGGACGCGGACAGGACAGCGCCGAGGTGATCGAGCGCCGGCTCGCCGCCGCGGCGCACGACGTCGCTCATGCCGGCGCGTTCGACTATATAATTGTCAACGATGACTTCGACCATGCCCTGCAGGACCTGGTCGCCATTACCCGCAGCATTCGTCTCGAAGCGGCGCGCCAGATGGACCGGTACGCCGCGCTGTTCGACGAATTCGGACGCATCTAAACCCGCACCGCCTGAAGCAGGAGTATCCCTATGGCCCGCATCACCGTTGATGACTGCATCGACATGTTTCCCAACCGTTTCGAACTGACGCTCGCCGTGACCTATCGCGCACGCCAGCTGGCGCAGGGTTCGCAGCCCATGGTCGAATCGAAGGACAAACCCATCGTCACCGCGCTGCGCGAAATCGCGGCCGGCAAGGTCGGACGTGAAATCCTCAACCGGGGCCGCGCCTGAGAGTGCGCCCGCCCATCGACCGGCGTACGCAAGCCGCGCGCCGGCGATGATGCGCGAATTTGAATCGCTGCGTCCGGCCCTGGCCTACCTGCCGCCGGACGAAATCGGCACCATCGAACAAGCTTACGAATTCAGCCGTAACGCCCACGAAGGCCAGTTCCGCAAAAGCGGCGAACCCTATATTTCACACCCGCTGGCAGTTGCCGGCATCCTGGCCGGCTGGCATCTCGACACGCAGACCCTGACCGCCGCGCTGCTGCACGACGTGGTGGAAGACACCCCGGCCACCGCGGGCGAGATCGAGACGCGCTTCGGCAAGGCGGTCGCGCTGCTGGTGGAAGGGGTTTCAAAGCTCGACAAGCTGGCGTTTGCATCCGAGCAGCAGGCGCAGGCGGAGAATTTCCGCAAGATGCTGCTGGCGATGGCGCAGGACGTGCGGGTCATTCTGGTCAAACTGGCCGACCGCCTGCACAACATGCACACCATGGGTGCGATGCCGGCCGAAAAACGCCGCCGCATCGCCGCCGAAACGCTGGATATTTACGCGCCGATCGCCAACCGCCTGGGGCTGCATTCGGTATACCAGGAACTGGAAGATCTCGGTTTTCGCTACAGCCATCCCAACCGCTATCAGGTGCTGTCGAAAGCAGTCAAGGCGGCGCGCGGCAACCGCCGCGAACTGGTCGACAAGGTCAGGATTGCGCTGCAGGAAAAACTCGAACTATGCAAGGTCGAAGCCACCATCACTGGACGCGAGAAACACCTCTACAGCATCTATCGCAAGATGCAGGAAAAAAACCTGGCGTTCTCCGAGGTGTTCGACATCTACGGCTTTCGCGTGGTGGTGCGCGACCAGCCCTCCTGCTACCTCGCGCTCGGCGCCCTGCATTCGCTGTACAAGCCGATCCCCGGCAAGTTCAAGGACTACATCGCGATTCCCAAGGCCAACGGCTACCAGTCGCTGCACTCGATCCTGTTCGGCCCCAACGGCACCCCGATCGAGGTGCAGATCCGCACCACCGACATGAACCGGCTGGCCGAGTCGGGCGTCGCGTCGCACTGGATGTACAAGTCGGCTGACACCGCACTCAACGAAGTGCAGACGCGCACCCACCGCTGGCTGCAGTCGCTGCTCGACATCCAGGCGGACCACGGCGACTCGCCGGAATTCCTCGAGCACATCAAGGTCGACCTGTTCCCCGACGAAGTCTACGTGTTCACCCCCAAGGGCAAGATCATGGCGCTGCCGCGCGGCGCCACGGCGGTCGATTTCGCGTTTGCCGTGCATACCGATGTCGGACGCCACTGCGTGGCGGTGAAGATCAATTACGAGCTGATGCCCCTGCGCACCCAGCTTCGAAACGGCGACCACGTCGAAATCCTCACCGCAGCCAACGCCAGCCCCAATGCCGCCTGGCTGAATTTCGTCGTCACCGGCAAGGCGCGTTCGCATGTCCGCAACTACCTGCGCAATACGCGGGTGGAAGAGGCGGCGGCGCTGGGCGAACGCCTGCTCAACAATGCGCTCGCCACGCTCAATCCCGAGGCGGTTGTGCCCGACTTCGCCATATGGGAGCGGCTGGTCAAAGACTATGGCCTGCAAACCCGGCAGGAATTGCTGGCGGAAATCGGCTTGGGCCGCAAATTGCCGCTGGTGGTGGCGCATCAGCTGTTGCACGTGCAGGGCGAGAAAACCGGCGAACCGGCGCACCCCCACGCCATCAGCATCCGCGGCACCGAAGGCATCGCGGTCGAACTGGCGCAATGCTGTCATCCGATTCCGGGCGACCCGATTCTCGGCTTCATCCACAAGGATCGCGGCCTCATCATCCATACCCACGACTGCCCTTCGATCCGTGCCTTCCGCACCGACCCGGACAAATGGCTGGATGTGGAATGGGAGGCCGAACCGGGGCACATGTTCGACGTCTCGATCAAGGTCGTCGTCGGCAACCAGCGCGGCGTGCTGGCCAAGGTCGCCGCGGCGATCGCCGAGCACGGTTCCAACATCGGCAACGTCTCGATGGAAGAGGAGGACGGCAGCCCCTACACCGTGCTGTTCTTCACCGTGCAGGTGGAAAACCGCATGCACCTTGCACGCGTCATGCGCGGCCTGCGCGCCTTGCCCGACGTGGTGCGGATTTTCCGCATCAAGGGGAAAAAGGACGGCCGCGCCGCGCCCCCCCAATAAGCCCATCTCATCCACCTGGCAGCAGGAACCCAGCATGAACAAAAGCATCATCCAGACCGCCGACGCGCCTGCCGCGATCGGCACCTATTCGCAGGCCGTGCGGACCGGCCATACCGTGTACCTGTCCGGCCAGATCGGTCTCGACCCCGCCTCCATGCAACTGGTGGACGGCATCGAGCCGCAGATCCATCAGGTGTTCAAGAATCTGGCCGCCGTGGCTGCGGCTGCGGGCGGCTCGCTGGCGGATGTGGTGAAACTGAACGTGTTCCTCACCGACCTCGGCGACTTCCCCAAGGTCAACGAGATCATGGCCGGCTACTTCAGCCAGCCCTACCCGGCACGTGCCGCGGTAGGGGTGGCTGCGCTGCCGCGCGGCGCGCTGGTCGAGGCCGACGCCGTGATGGTGACCGGATAAATTGCCGCCTTGAAAGCGGCCTCGCCGTTTTCCTTTCCCGTCAGTCCTGCGCTCGCCGCCAAACTCGCCAAGCTGGGCCTCGCCCGCGATGCCGACCTGGTGCTGCACCTACCGCTGCGCTGGGAGGACGAAACCCGCGTGACGCCGATCCGCGACCTGCTGCCGGGACAAACTGCGCAGGTGCAGGCGGTGGTACGCGAGGCCAGCGTCGCCTACCGGCCGCGCCGCATGCTGACGCTGACGGTGGAGGACGATGGCGGCGTGCTCGGCATCCGCTTCCTGCATTTCTACCCTAGCCACCTCAAGCTCTTTCAAGCGGGGCAAAGCTTCCGTTTCAACGGCGAAGTCCGCGGCGGCTTTCTCGGGCTGGAGATGGTGCATCCGCGTTTCGCCAAAGCCGATGATGCCACGCCCCTGCCGACCCAGCTCACGCCGGTGTATCCGACCACCGCCGGGCTTGGCCAGGCCACGCTGCGCAAGCTGGTCGAACGCGCATTGGCCGCACCGATTGCCGACACCCTGCCCGCCGACTGGCTGGCCGCGCTGAATCTGCCCGGGCTGGAAGCGAGCATCCGCCTGCTGCACCAGCCTCCGCTCGACTGCGCATTGAACGAACTCGAATCGCGCCGCCATCCCGCGTGGCAGCGGCTGGCCTTCGACGAGCTGCTGGCGCAGCAGCTGTCGCTGGCCAGCGCACGCCGGCAGCGGCAGTCGCGCCCGGCGCAGCCGTTGCCGTCCAGGCAACAGCTGACCGCCGGCTTCATCGGCACGCTGCCGTTCACGCTGACCGCCGCGCAGGCGCGCGCCTGGCAGGAAATCAGCGCCGACCTCGGCGAGCCGCACCCGATGCGCCGCCTGCTGCAGGGCGATGTCGGCAGCGGCAAAACCATGGTGGCCGTGCTGGCCTGCCTGCAGGCGATCGAAAACGGCTTGCAGGCCGCCTTCATGGCGCCGACGGAAATTCTCGCCGAACAGCATTTCCGCAAATTGTCGCCGTTGTTGTCTGCGCTGGGCGTGCGCTGCGCCTGGGTGTCGGGCAGCCAGCGCAAAGCCGAACGTGCCGCGGCGTGGCAGGCGATTGCCGCAGGCGAAGTCGATCTGGCATTCGGCACCCACGCACTGTTCCAGGAGGCCGGCAGCTTCGCCCGCCTGGGCCTGGCGGTCGTCGACGAGCAGCACCGTTTCGGCGTCGGCCAGCGTCTGGCGCTGATGCAAAAGGGTGCGGAGCCGCATCAGCTGATGATGAGCGCAACGCCGATCCCGCGCACCCTGGCGATGAGTTTTTTTGCCGACCTCGATGTATCCGTCATCGATGCGCTGCCGCCGGGACGCACACCGGTCGTCACCAAGCTGGTCAGCGCCGCGCGCCGCGACGATGTGCTGGCCCGGGTGCGCGAGGCCTGTCTCGCCGGTGGCCAGGCCTACTGGGTATGCCCGCTGATCGAGGAATCCGAGAAGCTGCAATTGCAGACCGCGCAGGATACTTATGTCGCGCTGACGGCGCAGCTCCCGGAACTGCGCATCGGCCTGGTGCACGGGCGCCTGAAGCCGGACGAGAAACAGGCGGTGATGGCGGCGTTCCAGGCACACGAAATCGACCTGCTGGTCGCCACCAGCGTGATCGAGGTCGGCGTCGACGTGCCCAACGCCGCGCTGATGGTGATTGAGCATGCCGAGCGCATGGGGCTTGCACAGCTGCACCAGTTGCGCGGGCGGGTGGGACGCGGCAGCCGCGAATCGGTGTGCGTACTGCTGTATCAGACGCCGCTGTCGGAACTCGCACGTGCCCGGCTCAAGGTGATTTTCGAGTCGACCGACGGTTTCGAAATCGCGCGCCAGGACTTGCTGCTGCGCGGGCTGCGGCCCAAGCCAAGGCAAGCGATGCGAAAGCAAAGGGCGCCAAAGACGCGGATGCCCGTTTGGCGAAAGCCGATGCGGAAGTGGGCGTAAAGCTCGCCGCTGCGGAAGCCGCGCTTTCGGCGGCAACCGCCAAGGCAATGGCCAGCATCGAAACCGTGGCTGCGGACGCCGCTGCGGATATCGTTGCCAAGGTTTCGGGCGCGAAAGTTACCCCGGCCCAGGCCGCAAAAGCAGTGAAGGCGGTAATGTCCAATGGCTAATCCAGCAGCATCCACCGACACGGCAGCGGCAACAATCGCCGTTGCTCCAGCAGCAGACGTCGCCGCACCCGCTGCGGCGCCTACCGCTGAAACCGCTGCGCACGCTTCGACCGAAGCGCATGGCGGTGCAGAAGAGCATGTCACGCCTTCGGCTCTTGGCTTTGACGCCTCGATGCTGGTGGCTTTGGCGATGCTTGCAGTCATCATCTTGGCAATCTGGAAAAAA
>NCIH01000097.1:0-9912 GCA_002281975.1 Hydrogenophilales bacterium 17-64-11
GAGCTCCTTGGCGACCTCGGCCACCACCGGCGCGGCGCCGGTGCCGGTGCCGCCGCCCATGCCGGCGGTGATGAACAGCATGTCGGCACCGTCGATCAGCTCGGCGATGCGTTCGCGGTCTTCCAGCGCGGCCTCGCGGCCGACGTCGGGGTTGGCGCCGGCGCCGAGGCCCTTGGTCACGTTGTTGCCGAGTTGCAGTTGCAGCTTGGCCTGGTTGCGCTTCAGCGCCTGCGCGTCGGTGTTGACGGCGATGAATTCCACGCCGCTCAAGCCCGAGCTGATCATGTGGTCGACCGCATTGCCGCCGCAGCCGCCCACACCAATCACCTTGATCACCGCATCCTGGGTATCCACGTCCATCAGTTCAAACATCTTGCTCTCCTCTTTTTTCCCGAATCAAAACCACACTCAAAAATCCTTTGACGCGTCTGCCACCCGTGGCGCCACCGTCAAATCCCGTTTCGACGTCGCTGCGTTCAATCGCAGCGCAGCGGCGTCAGAAATTCCCCTTGAACCAGCTTTTCATGCGTTCGAATATGTCCTTGAAATTGTTGCCGGACAGTTTCGGCGCATCGCGCCCGCGCGCTTCCAGCCCGGCTATCAAGAGGCCCATGCAGGTGGCGTAGCGCGGGTTGCGCATGACGTCCGCCAGCCCGCCCTCGTAGCGCGGCCAGCCCATGCGTACCGGCATGTGGAAGACTTCCTCGCCGAGTTCGACCATGCCCTGCATGCCCGCCGAGCCGCCGGTGATGACGATGCCGGACGACAACAGTTCCTCGAAGCCGCTGCGGCGCAATTCGGCCTGCACCAGCGAGTACAGCTCTTCCATGCGCGGCTCGATGAATTCGGCCAGCGTCTGCCGCGACAGCGTGCGCGGCGGGCGGTCGCCGATGCCCGGCACTTCGATCATGTCGCGCGCGTCGGCCAGCTGGCGCAGCGCGCAGCCGTACTGGATCTTGATGTCCTCGGCTTCTTTCGGCGGCGTGCGCAGCGCCACCGCGATGTCGTTGTTGACCTGGTCGCCCGCGACCGGAATCACCGCGGTGTGGCGGATCGCGCCGTTGGTGAACACGGCGATGTCGGTGGTGCCGCCGCCGATGTCCACGAGGCAGACGCCGAGTTCCTTCTCGTCCTCGGTCAGCACCGCCATCGCGGAGGCGAGCGGCTGCAGCACCAGGTCGCCGACCTCGAGCCCGCAGCGGCGCACGCACTTGATGATGTTCTGCGCCGCCGACACCGCGCCGGTGACGATGTGCACCTTCACTTCCAGGCGCACCGCGCTCATGCCGAGCGGATCGCGCACGTCTTCCTGGCCGTCGACGATGAATTCCTGCGGGATGGTGTGCAGGATCTGCTGGTCGGTCGGGATGTTCACCGCGCGCGCGGTCTCCACCACGCGGTCGACGTCCATCTGGCTGATTTCCTTGTCCTTGATGGCGAACATGCCGTGCGAGTTGAAGCTCTTGATGTGGCTGCCGGCGATCCCCGTGTAGACCTCGCGGATTTTGCAGTCGGCCATCAACTCGGCTTCTTCCAGCGCACGCTGGATGGCGTTGACGGTGGCCTCGATGTTGACCACCACGCCGCGGCGCAGGCCGCGCGACGGGTGCGTGCCCATGCCGATGATCTCCAGCATGCCCTCGTCGTTGATCTCGGCGACGATGCAGACGATCTTGGAGGTGCCGATGTCGAGGCCGACAACCAGGTTTTTGGGGTCTCTTGGCTTGCTCATGTTTTACTCGATTTGAAAGGAGACGCGCCGTCCGGCATGCGCACGGCAAACCCGTCGGTGTAGCGCAGATCGACGGTGACGGGCGCAAGGGATGCTGCGGCCGCGGCGTCTGGGGCGGTTGCAGCGGCGCCCTGCAGCGCCGGCTGTGCGCCAAACAGGCGCGGATACAGGGCGGCGAAGCGCGCCAGCCGCGCCTCGGTCTGCAAGCGCCCCAGCGCCAGCTGCATGCCGTTGTCGAGCCGCATGCGCCAGGCGCGGCGCGGCGAAAGGCGCAGTTCGACTATGCTCATTCCGAGCGGGGCGAGCGTCGCCTGATGGCGGCGGTAGGCGGCGACCACCTCGGCGCTGCTATCGTCGGGGCCGGACAGGCGCGGCAGGCTGCCCGCCGCCGCCGCCACGAATACCTCGCCGTCCGCGTTCACCAGCGCGTTGTCGTTCCAGCGCGCCAACGGCACATACTCGACCAGCGACACCACCAGGGTGTCGGGCCAGCGGCGCTCCACCCGCGCCTCGCGCACCCAGGGCAGTTTTTCCAGGCTGCTGCGCACGCGTTCGAGATCGACGGTAAAGAACGTGCCGCGCACCTGGCGTTCGGCCACCAGCCGGATCTGCGCTTCGGTCACGTGCGTCGCCGGGGTTTTCACCTCGATGTTGCGCAGGGCAAACCACGGCTGCGCCGCCACCCAGCTGACCGCGCCATAGGCCAGCAGGCCGAGCGCGCCCCAGGTCAGCACGCGGGCGACCTGCGACAGCGGGTGGGCGGCAAGTTCGGGCGATGCGCTCATGCCAGCGTCTGCTCCAGAATTTTCAGGCACAGTGCATCGAAATCCAGCCCCGCCGCGCGCGCGGCCATCGGCACCAGGCTGTGGTCGGTCATGCCGGGCGAGGTGTTCACTTCCAGCAGGTAGGGATTGCCGAGGCGGTCCAGCATCAGATCGACCCGTCCCCAGCCGCGCCCGTCGACCAGGCGGAAGGCTTCCAGCGCCAGCTTCCGCAATGCCGCTTCCTGCGCATCGGGCAGCCCTGCGGGGCAGTGATAGCGGGTGTCGTTGCGCAGATACTTGGCCTCGAAATCATAGAAGGAGCGGTCCTTGGCGGGCTCCAGGCGGATCAGCGGCAAGGCGCTGTCGCCGAGGATGCCGACGGTGAACTCGGCGCCGTCGACAAATTTTTCCGCCAGCACCAGCGCGTCGTGTTCGGCAGCGATTTCATACGCAGCCGCCAGCGTGCCGGCCTCAGTCACCTTGCTCATGCCGATGCTGGAGCCCTCGCGGGCGGGCTTGACGAAAATCGGCAGGCCGAGCTTCTTCTCCACTGCGGCGAAATCGCTGGCGGCGGCAAGCATCTCCCAGTCGGCCGTCGGCAGGCCGGCGGCGCGCCACAACAGCTTGGTGCGCCACTTGTCCATGCCGATGGCCGAAGCCATCACGCCGCTGCCGGTATAGGGGATGTTCAGCAAATCAAGCACGCCCTGCATGCAGCCGTCTTCGCCGTAGCGCCCATGCAGCGCGATGAAGACGCGGTCGAATTCGCCACTGATCAGATCGCCGAGATTACGCGTCGCCGGGTCGAACGGATGCGCGTCGACCCCCTGTCGTGTCAATGCCGCCAGCACCGCGGCGCCGCTGTTGAGCGACACCGGACGCTCAGCGGAGGTGCCGCCCAGCATCACCGCGACTTTTCCAAACTTGCTCACTGCCGTTCTCCGATAATTCGCACTTCGCGGATCAGCCGCACATTGGTGCGCGCTTCCACACTGTCTTCCACATACTCGATCAAACGCTCGATATCGGTCGCTGTGGCGTTGCCCAGATTGACGATAAAGTTGGCGTGCTTCTCCGAAACCTGCGCATCGCCAATACGGAAGCCCTTGAGCCCGCAATACTCGACCAGCCGCGCCGCATAATCATCGGGCGGGTTACGGAACACCGAACCGGCGTTGGGCAGGTTCAGGGGCTGCGAGGCGATCCGCTGTTTCAGCAGCGCCTTGATCGTTTCGCGCGAGGCGGCGCCATCGCCGCGGGCCAGCCGGAACCAGCCGCCGATGAACCATTCCTGCTGCGCGCGCTTCAGCGCCACATGGCGGTAGCCGGTGACGTATTCGTCCGGCCGCCGCTCGTTCAACTGTCCCTGGCGGTCGAGCGTCAGCACCTGCACCAGCTTGTCCCAGGTTTCGCTGCCGTAGCAGCCGGCATTCATCGCAATCGCGCCGCCGACGGTGCCAGGAATGCCGGCCCAGAACTCACCGCCGACCAGGTCGTGGTTGGCGGCAAAGCGCGCCAGTTTGGGCGCGGCAACCCCTGCCTGGGCATAGATCAGCGCCGTGTCGACTCCCTCGGGCGCAGGCGGGAAGCCCTGCGTGCGGCTTTCAAGCGCGATTTTTTTCAGCACGCCGTGCAGCAGGATGACCACGCCCTTCACGCCGCCGTCACGCACCAGCAGATTGCTGCCCAGCCCGACCACGTGGATATCCTCGTGCGCAGGCACCGAGCGCACCAGCCAGACCAGGTCGTCAAGGTCGGCCGGGATGTAGGCGCGTTGCGCGGCGCCGCCGGTACGCCACGACACATATTTCTTCATCGGCTCGTTGTAGAGAAAGTGCCCGCGCAGCACCGGCGCGGCGCCACCCGCCATGTCGATCTCGCTCATGCGGTAGTCATGCCGCATGATCGGCCCCCAGCGCCGGCGCCACCTGGCCGATACTGCCGGCGCCCATCACCAGCACCACGTCATTGGCTCGTGCGAGATCGTGTACTGCGGCAGGCACGTCGGCGACGTTTTCCACGAATACCGGCTCGACCTTGCCGGCCACGCGCACGGCGCGCGCCAGCGCGCGGCCATCCGCTGCAACGATGGGCGCCTCGCCCGCGGGATAGACCTCGGTCAGCACCAGCACGTCGGTTTCCGACAGCACTTTCACGAAGTCCTCGAAACAGTCGCGCGTGCGCGTGAAACGGTGCGGCTGGAACACCAGCACCAGCCGCCGCCCGGGGAAGGCGCCGCGCGCGGCGGCGAGCGTCGCTGCCATTTCCACCGGGTGGTGGCCGTAATCGTCGACCAGGCAGTATGTGCCGCCGTCCTTGGCGGCCTGCTCGCCGTAACGCTGGAAGCGCCGGCCGACGCCGTGGAATTCGGCCAGCGCCTTGACGATGGCGGCGTCATCGGCGCCGATTTCGGTCGCCACCGCAATCGCCGCCAGGGCATTCAATACGTTGTGCATGCCGGGATGGTTGAGCACCACGCCGAGGTTGGCCATGCCTTCGCGCTTGACGGTGAAATGCATGCGGCCGTGCTCGAAGCGCGCATCGACCGCGCGCACCTGCGCCGCCTCGGCGAAGCCGTAGGTGGTGATCGGCTTGCTGATGCGCGGCAGGATTTCGCGCACCTGCGGATCGTCGATGCACAGCACCGCCATGCCGTAGAAAGGCAGGCGCTGGCAGAAGTCGACGAAGGCCTGTTTCAGCCGCTCGAAGTCATGGCCATAGGTGTCCATGTGATCGGCGTCGATGTTGGTGACGATGGCGATCACCGGCGTCAGGTAGAGGAAGGAGGCGTCGGATTCGTCGGCCTCGGCCACCAGGAAATCGCCCTTGCCGAGCCGCGCATTGGTGCCGGCGGCGGTGAGCTTGCCGCCGATGACGTAGGTCGGGTCCATCCCGGCTTCGCCGAGGATGCTGGCGACCAGGCTGGTGGTGGTGGTCTTGCCATGGGTGCCGGCGACCGCGATGCCCTGCCGCAGCCGCATCAGTTCGGCCAGCATCAGCGCACGCGGCACGATGGGAATCTTCTTTTCGCGCGCGGCGATCACCTCGGGATTGCTGTCCTGCACCGCAGTCGAGGTGACGACCGCATCGGCTTCGGCAATATTTTCGGCCGCGTGGCCGCGCTGGATGCGCGCACCCAGTTTCGCCAGCCGCTGCGTCACGGCGTTGTCGGCCAGATCCGAGCCGGACACCGCGTAGCCCAGGTTGAGCAGCACTTCGGCGATGCCGCTCATGCCGACGCCGCCGATGCCGACAAAGTGGATGTGTTTGACGGCGTGTCTCATTGCGGCCTCTCCCACTGCGACAACCGGCGGGTCGACATCTGGCGCCGCTCGCGGCCGGTCGCATCCCGCAAGCGGGAACCCTGCTCCCTGCTCGCAGCGACCATGCCTACAAAGTGGAGGTGCTTGACGGCGTGTCTCATTGCGGCCTCCCCCACTGCGACAGCCGGCAGGTCGGCACCTGGCGCCGCTCGCGGCCGGTCGCATCCCGCAAGCGGGAACCCTGCTCCCTGCTCGCAGCGACCATGCCTACAAAGTGGATGTGCTTGACGGCGTGTCTCATTGCGCGAGCGCCTCGCAAATGTCGGCGACCTGCCGGGTCGCATCGGGGCGGGCGAGTTTCATGGCCTTGTCCGACATGGCGGCGAGCGTGGCGCGATCGAGGCCGCCGATCAGCGCGGCGAGCTTTTCCGCGCTCAGCTCTTTCTGCTGCACCAGCCAGGCCGCGCCGGCGCCGGAGAGAAACTCGGCATTGCCGGTCTGGTGGTCGTCCACCGCGAACGGGAAAGGCACCAGCAGCGCGGGCACGCCGGCGCAGGCGAGTTCCGCCACCGTCATCGCGCCGGCGCGGCAGATGGCGAAGTCGCAGTCGCGGTAGGCGGCGGCCATGTCCTCGATATAGTCGCGCACCTCGGCGGCCACGCCGGCGGCGGCATAGCGGGCGCGCAGCGCATCGAGGTGCTGGCGGCCGGACTGGTGCACCACCTGCGGGCGCTGTCCGGCTGGCAGCAGCGCCAGCGCTTGCGGCACCCGTTCGTTCAGGGCCTGCGCGCCGAGGCTGCCGCCCACCACCAGCAGGCGCAGCGGACCGCTGCGGGCGGCGCGGTCGTCTGCCGGCGCGGCGGCAATGTCGGCGCGCACCGGATTGCCCACCCATTCGGCCGCTACGCGGCGGCACGGAATCGGCTTGTCGTGCGCATGCGTGAACACCTCGGGGAACGCCGTCAGCACGCGGTCGGCCAGGCAGGCCAGCACGCGGTTGGTCAGCCCGCCGACCGAGTTCTGTTCGTGGATCACCAGCGGCCTGTTGAGAAGGCTCGCCATCATGCCGCCGGGGAAAGCGGTGTAGCCGCCCATGCCCAATACGACGTCGGGCCTGCGCCGCAGGATGGCGCGCAGGCTTTGCCCGAACGCGACCAGCAGCATGGCCGGCAGCAACAGCTTCTGCAGCACGCCCTTGCCGCGCACCCCGCCCATCGACACCCACACCATGTCGATGCCCGCCTGCGGCACCACGCGCGCTTCGAGGCCGTTTTTGGTGCCGAGCCAGAACACCTCCCAGCCGCGCGCGCGCAGCGCGTCGGCCACCGCGAGAGCGGGGTAGACATGGCCGCCGGTGCCGCCGGCCATGACCATGAGGGTGCGGTTGGCGGCCGCCATCAGAAGGTTTTCCCCCGCATCATCTGGCGGTGCTCCCAGTCGATGCGCAGCAGCACCGCGATCGCCAGGCAGTTGGCGACGATGCCGCTGCCGCCGAACGACAGGAAGGGCAGGGTCAGGCCCTTGGTCGGCAGCAGGCCGACGTTCACCCCCATATTGATGAGCGCCTGCACCCCGAGCCAGATGCCGATGCCCTGCGCCACCAATGCGCAATAATTGCGTTCCAGCTGGGCCGCGCGATGGCCGATCAGGAAGGCCTTGACGATGAGCCAGGCGAACAGCCCGATCACCACCGTCACGCCGACGAAGCCGAACTCCTCGGCGATCACGGCGAGCAGGAAATCGGTATGCGCTTCCGGCAGATAGAACAGCTTTTCGATGCTGCCGCCCAGCCCCAGCCCCAGCCATTCGCCGCGGCCGAAGGCGATCAGCGCATGCGACAGCTGGTAACCTTTTCCATATGGATCGGCGAACGGATCCATGAAGCCGAGCACGCGCTGCAGACGGTAGGGCGAGGTCAGGATCAGGATGACGAAACCGACCAGCAGCACCGCCACCAGCCCGGCGAAGACTTTCCAGTTGAGGCCGCCGAGGAACAGGATGCCCATGGCGATGGAGATGATGACGACGAAGGCGCCGAAATCCGGTTCGCGCAGCAGCAGCGCGCCGGCCAGCATCATCACCGCCGCCATCGGCAGGAAGCCCTTCTTGAAATCGTGCATGAAGGCGGCTTTGCGCGTAGTGTAGTCGGCGGCGTACAGCACGGCAAGAAACTTCATCAGTTCGGACGGCTGCAGATTGGCGAAGCCGAGCGGAATCCAGCGGCGGCTGCCGTTGACTTCGCGGCCGATGCCGGGAATCAGCACCACCGCCAGCAGCAGCAGGCCGGCGAGGAAGAGATAGGGCGCCGCCTGCTGCCACACCCGCATCGGCACCTGGAACGCGGCCATGCCGACGCCGACGCCGAGCGCGATGAAGATGCCCTGCCGCAGCAAATAAAATTCGCCGTTGTGGCCGGTGTACCTGGCCGCCTCGGCGATCGCGATGGACGCGGAATATACCATCACCAGGCCGAGCGCCAGCAGGCCGAGCGCCAGCCACAGCAGGCTGAAGTCGAGTTCGCCGCTGGGCTTGGGTGCGCGCGCGGTGTAGAGCATCAGCCCGCCGTCCTTTCTGCCGCCAGTTTTTTCACGGCGTCGATGAACACCTCGGCACGATGGGCGTAGTTGCGGAACATGTCGAAGCTGGCGCAGGCGGGCGACAGCAGCACGGCATCGCCGGGCTGCGCCAGGCGGTGCGCCTGCGCGACGGCATCGGCCATGCTTTCGACCTTGTAGCTATCGATGCCGCTGCCGGCAAGCGCGGCGGCGATCAGCGGCGCGTCGCGGCCGATCAGCAGCACCGCGCGGGCGTTGGCTTCGACGGCGGCCTTGAGCGGGCCGAAGTCCTGCCCCTTGCCGTCGCCGCCCAGGATCACCACCGCGCGGCGACGGCCCATGCCGTAGAGCGCGGCCTCGGTCGCGCCGACATTGGTGCCTTTGGAATCGTCGTACCAGGTCACGCCTTCGATCTCCATGACCTTTTCCACCCGGTGCGGCAAGCCCTTGAAATGCACCAGACCGCGCAGCAGCGCCTCCATCGGCAGGCCCAGCGCGCGGGTCAGCGCCAGCGCCGCCAGCGCGTTGGCGGCATTGTGCAGGCCGGCCACCGGCAGCGCGGCCAACGGCATCAGCATGTCGCCGCCGAGGCAAAGCTCGTCTTCGCAGAGGCCGAACTGCTCGCCGCGCGGACAGCGGTCGAGGCCGAAGCTGACCACGGAACGGCCCGGCCGAGCCATGGCGAGGCTGCGCGCATCGTCGCGATTCAGCACCTGCACGCCGTCGCCGCTGAAAATCCGCGCCTTGGCCGCCGCGTAGGCCTCCATGTCGGGATAGCGGTCCATGTGGTCTTCCGACAGGTTGAGCACGGTGGCGGCGTCGGCCGCGAGGCTGGATGTCGTTTCGAGCTGGAACGACGACAACTCCAGAACCCATATCTGCGGCGGGGCCGCGAAACCCTGCTCGATTTCGTACAGTGCATCCAGCACCGGCAGGCCGATGTTGCCTGCCACGCAGGTGCTCAGCCCGGCCATGCGGCACATGTCGCCGCACATCGCGGTGACGGTGCTCTTGCCATTGCTGCCGGTGATCGCGAGCACCCGCATCGGGCCGCTTGAACTGGAAGACTCGGCGCGCTGGGCGTTGAGCGCGCGGATGGCGCGGGCGAACAGCTCGACGTCGCCCACCGCCTCGACGCCTGCCGCGGTGGCGCGGGCGACCGCCGGATCGGCCAGCGGCACACCGGGGCTCACCACCAGCAACTCGGCAGCTTGCAGTCGCGCATCCTCGAATGCGCCGGTATGCAGCGGCACCTGCGGCAGCCATTCGGCCAGGCGTGCGGCGTGCGGCGGCGCTTTGCGGCTGTCGGCCACGCTCACCACGGCACCGCGCGCCGCCAGCCAGCGCGCGCACGACAGGCCGGTGTCGCCGAGGCCGAGCACCATGACCTGCTTGCCGGAGAGTTGCAAGCTGTCGTAGTTCATCTCAGTTTCAGACTTGAAAGGCCAACCAGCACCAGCATCATGCTGATGATCCAGAAACGCACCACCACCTGATTCTCCTTCCAGCCCTTGAGCTCGTAGTGGTGGTGGATCGGCGCCATGCGGAACACGCGCTTGCCGGTGAGCTTGAACGAGGCGACCTGCACCATCACCGAC
>NCIH01000098.1:0-9803 GCA_002281975.1 Hydrogenophilales bacterium 17-64-11
CGAGAACGCCAAAGTGACCGACGGCATGGCGTCGAAGGCGGCGAAGGAGGCCACCGAAGGCGGCGAGGCGGTGAAGCAGACGGTGACCGCGATGAAGAGCATCGCCGGCAAGATCGGCATCATCGACGACATTGCCTACCAGACCAATCTGCTGGCGCTGAATGCCGCCATCGAGGCGGCGCGCGCCGGCGAGCACGGCAAGGGCTTCGCGGTGGTGGCGGCGGAAGTGCGCAAGCTGGCGGAGCGCAGCCAGGCGGCGGCGCAGGAGATCGGCGAACTGGCGGGCGGCTCGGTGGACATGGCGGAGCGGGCCGGCAAGCTGCTGGACGAGATGGTGCCGTCCATCAACAAGACCTCCGACCTGGTGCAGGAAATCACCGCCGCCTCCGAGGAGCAATCCTCCGGCGTCGGGCAGATCAACACGGCCATGACCCAACTGAACCAGATTACCCAGCAGAACGCCTCCAGTTCGGAAGAGCTGGCCGCCACCGCCGAGGAAATGAGCAGCCAGGCCGAGCAGCTGCAGCAGGCCATGGGCTTCTTCCGGCTCGAGAGCGGCACCGGCGGGGCGGCGTCGGGCGCCAGAAAGCCGGCCACCCAGAAGCACATCCAGGTGGCGCACGCCAAGAACGCCGGCAGCAAGCCGGCACCGAAAGCCATGGCAGGCGCCAGCGACGAACTCGAGTTCGTCAAGTTCTGAGGAGGCGACATGAGTGCGCTAGTCAAAGTGGACGAACGGACGGGACTGGCTGCGCCGCAGGATCAGCAGCAGTACCTGACCTTCATGCTGGGGGGCGAGACGTTCGCCATCGGCATCCTCGCCATCAAGGAAATCATCGAGTACGGCAACCTCACCGAAGTGCCCATGATGCCGGACTACATCCGCGGGGTGATCAACCTGCGCGGCAGCGTGGTGCCGGTGGTGGACCTCTCCACGCGCTTCGGCCGTAAGCGCACGGAACTCAGCCGCCGCACCTGCATCGTCATCATCGAAGTGGCGTCCGATCAGGAGACGCAGGTGGTGGGCGTGGTGGTGGATGCGGTGAACGAGGTGCTGGAAATACCGCAGGACCAGATCGAACCGCCGCCGGCTTTCGGCGCGAAGATACGCACCGACTTCATCCGCGGCATGGGCAAGGTGGACAGCAAGTTCGTGATTATCCTGAACGTCGGCAATGTGCTGTCGATCGACGATCTGGCATTGCTGGAGCAGGCGAATGCGCAGGGCATGGAATCCGCGAACGGGGCTGCGGCGGGATGATCGGGATCAGACAAGACCTGGGCGGAGGTTTCATGCCGAACGGACTGAACCGGGAGGGAGCGGAGCATGCAAGCGTCCACGCTGTCCGATCAGGAGTTCGGTGAATTCCAGCGGCTGATCTACCGGCTCGCTGGGATCAGCCTTTCCCCGGCCAAAAAGGCGCTGGTATGCGGGCGTCTTGCGAAGCGGCTGAAGCATTATTCGCTCGACTCCTACCGCGACTATCTGCACCTGCTGACCAGCGGCAAGGAACCGGCGGAATTGCAGACCGCGCTGGACCTGCTCACCACCAACGAAACCTATTTCTTTCGCGAGCCCAAGCACTTCGAGTTCCTGCAGCAGCGCATCCTCGCCGAGCGGCGCCCCGGCTCGCCGTTCCGTGTGTGGAGCGCGGCCTGCTCGAGCGGCGAGGAGCCCTTCACCCTGGCGATGGTGCTGGCCGATCAGCTGGGCGAGGCGCCATGGGAAATCGTCGCTTCCGACATCAGCACGCGCGTGCTGGAGCGTGCGCGCAGCGGGCTGTATGCGATGGAGCGCGCCCGCCATATTCCGCAGCGCTACCTGCAGGAATATTGCCTCAAGGGCGTGGGCTCGCAGGAGGGCCGTTTCCTCGTCGACAAGCGCCTGCGCGCGCGCGTGAGTTTCCAGCAGATCAACCTCAACGAAACCCTGCCGCAGCTGGGCGAGTTCGACGTGGTTTTCCTGCGCAATGTGATGATCTACTTCAATACCGAAACCAAGGCGCGGGTGGTCGAGCGTATCGCCGCCACGCTCAAGCCCGGCGGCTACCTGATCATCGGCCACTCGGAAAGCCTCAACGGCGTGACCGACGTGCTGAGTGCCGTGCGGCCATCGATATACAGAAAATAGGCCGGCGATATCGTCCATGCGCAAGCCGCCTCACATCATCGAAATCTTCCTCAACCCCGGCGAATTCTACTTCGGGGACCGGGATGTCCGCATCCGGACGATCCTGGGGTCCTGCGTCTCCATCACGCTCTGGCATCCGAAATTGCTGATCGGCGGCATGTGCCACTACATGCTGCCGAGCCGGCAAGCGCGGGGGTCGAGGCTGGCGGACGGCAAATACGCGGACGAGGCGCTCGGGCTCCTGTTCGAGGAGATTCGCAGGAACGGCACGGCACTTGAGGACTACGAGGTCAAATTGTTCGGCGGCGGAAATATGTTCCAGCGGCAGGTTGATGCCGGGCAAAGCCACATCGGGCTCAAGAATGCCGAGGCCGGGCGGCATCTGCTGAAGCACCATGGGCTGCGCCCGGCATCGGAGGATCTGGGCGGCGCCGGCCATCGCACGGTGCTGTTCGATATCTGGTCGGGCAATGTATGGGTGCGCCAGTTTGCCCCCAAGGGCGTCGAGTATTGCAATGGCTCATAAAGCAAGGGATCTATGTCGACACGCATAAAAGTCCTGGTGGTGGACGATTCCGCCGTGGTGCGGCAGGTGCTATCCGAGGTGCTCAACGGCGATGCCGGCATCGAAGTGATCGCCGTTGCGCCCGACCCCATTTTCGCCCAGGAGAAGATGAAGAAGCAGTGGCCGGACGTAGTCGTCCTGGATGTGGAAATGCCGCGCATGGATGGCATCACGTTTCTCAGGAAAATCATGGCGGAACGGCCGACGCCGGTGGTGATCTGCTCGTCGATTTCGCAGAAGGGATCGGAAACCGCCATGCAGGCCCTGGCGGCGGGCGCGGTCGGGGTCGTGCCCAAGCCGGGCATCGGCAACCGGCGCGCGGCGCTGGAAGACGCCGCCGCGGATCTGATTCGCGCGGTGAAAACCGCGGCGCACGCCAATGTCCGCAATCTGAAGGTCAACAGCGCCGTGCCGCCCGCCGCCGCGATGCCCAAGCTCAACGCCGACGCGATCCTGCCCGCCGCGAGCCAGGCCATGGCGCAGACTACCGAGCGCATCGTCGCCATCGGCACCTCGACCGGCGGCACCCAGGCGCTGGAAGCGGTGCTGACCGCGTTGCCGCGCGTGTCGCCCGGGATCGTCATCGTGCAGCACATGCCCGAGAAGTTCACCGCCTCCTTCGCGGCCCGGCTCGACACCCTGTGCCAGATCGAGGTGCGCGAGGCGCAGAACGGCGACCGCGTCATGCCCGGGCGTGCGCTGATCGCCCCCGGCGGCAGGCACATGCTGCTCAAGCGCAACGGTTCCCAGTATCACGTCGAAGTGGTGGATGGCCCGGTGGTCAACCGCCACCGGCCGTCGGTGGACGTGCTGTTCCGTTCGGTGGCCAAGTTCGCGGGCAGGAATGCCCTGGGCGTCATCATGACCGGCATGGGCGACGACGGTGCGCGCGGCCTCAAGGAAATGCGCGACGCGGGCGCGGCCACCGTGGCGCAGGACGAAGCCAGCTGCGTGGTCTATGGCATGCCCAAGGAAGCGGTGAAACTGGGCGGGGTGGATCGCAGCGCATCGCTGCAGGCGATTCCGGCAGAGATCATGAAATATGCGTGAACGCCAAGCGGGGTTGAAACTCCGTGTCTGATTGCCGGGCCGCGCCGGCGCAGGCGCGCCAATTATTCCTTGCCGATGGCGTGGGTACTGCCCTGCTCGCGATCGCCTGCCTGGCGATCCTGTTCGGCATCGTGCACGCCATGATGCCGCAGCCGGCAGTGCATATCGGGGACTATCTCGCATTCCATAACGTGGCGGAAATCCTCGCCGTGGTGGTGGCGGCCATGATCTTCGGCGTCGGATGGCATGCGGCGAAGGCGCGCGGGCCGGCATTCCTGATGCTGCTGTCCGTGGCGTTTCTCGCAGTGGGCCTGCTGGACGCCGCGCATCTGCTGTCGTATGCGGGCATGCCGCATTTCGTTACACCGTCGGGCGCGGAAAAAGCCATCAACTTCTGGCTTGTGGCGCGCGTCACGGCGGCAGCCGCGCTGCTGGCGGCGGTGCTCATGCCCCGGGTGTCGGTGAGCTCCGGTTTGCGTTACGCGGCCCTGGCCGCGGCGCTGGCATGGGTCGCCGCAGTGTATTGGGTCGCGCTGTACCGGGCGGAATGGCTTCCGGCCACCTTCGTTGCGGGGCAGGGGCTGACGCCGTTCAAGATCGGCGTCGAGTATTTCGTCGTCGGGCTGCACCTGGCGGCTGCGCTCGTCATTCTTGCCCGGCTTCGCACGGCCGGCAGCTATGCTGCGCCGCATCTTTTGGCCGCCGTCGGCATCATGGCATTGAGCGAACTGAATTTCACGCTCTACAGCGAGGTGAACGACGGCTTCAATTTCCTCGGCCACGTCTACAAAATCGTCGCCTACGGCTTTCTCTACCGCGCCGTATTCGTGGCGGCGGTGCTGCAGCCTTATCGCGAACTGGCCGCTTCCGAGAGGAACGTGCAGAAAAGCGAGCAACGCTTCCGCATGATTTTCGACGCGGCGCCGGATGCCATATTCCTGCTCGACGCGGAAGGGCGCATCGCGATGGCGAATTCGACCGCGCAAACGATGCTGGGTTACCGGCGCGAGGAGATGATCGGCCAACCGATGGAAATCCTGGTTCCGGAAAACATGCGCGCCATCTATGCGGAGCAGCGCGGGCGCTGTGCCGCGCATCCGGCGGCACCGATGGCTGTTCAGGCGGACATGATGGCCCGGCGCAAGAATGGCGAGGGCATTCCGGTCTCTATCAGCCTGTCGCAGATCGAACTGGACGATCAATGCGAAACCATTGCCGTGGTGCGCGACACCACCACGACCAGGGAAATGGAAAGGCTGCTGCGTCGCCATTCGCAGGAATTTCAGGCGCTGGTGGACAACGCGCCGGACGTGATCGTGCGTTTCGACCGCGACCTGCGTTACCTCTATGCCAATCCGGCGAACGAGCTGGCCATCGGGGTGGAACAGGGCGAATGCCTGGGCAAGACATGGGATGAACTGGGACTGCCTGCGGAGGCGGCGACAGCCTGGCAGCACGGCGCGCGCGAGGTGTTCGAACGCGGCGAGGCGACGACCGTAGAGTGCGGGATTGAAATGCCGCGGATGGGCTTGCGCCATTTCCATGTGCGCATGGTGCCCGAGCGGGACATGGAAAACCGGGTTGCTTCAGTGCTGGTGATTGCGCGCGATATCTCGGAGCGTAAACGCCACGAGGATCAATTGTTTCACCAGGCCCGCCACGATGCGCTGACGGAGCTGCCTAACCGCGCGCTGATCCTGGACCGTCTGCGGCAGGCGATTTCCCACGCGCAGCGAGGCCAGCGGCTGCTCGCCGTGGCGTACCTGGATCTGGACGATTTCAAGAAAATCAACGATACCCTGGGCCATGACGCGGGAGACGCGCTGCTGCGCCAGGTCGCGCTGCGGATCAGTGGGGTGTTGCGGCAGGGCGATACCGTGGGCCGCCAGAGCGGCGACGAGTTCATTCTGCTGTTGCCGGATATCGCGCGCATCGAGGATGCGGCGATCGTGGCCGAAAAGATGCTGGATACGCTGGCACGGCCGTTTTCGCTGAACGGCCGCGAGGTGTATGTGACGGGCAGCCTTGGCCTGTCGATCTGCCCGTCGGACGGCGAGGATGCCGAATCCCTGCTGCGCAATGCCGATGTCGCCATGTACCGCGCCAAGGAAGAAGGGCGCAATTCCTTCCGTTTCTACGTCCCGGAAATGGATACGCGCATGCGCGCCCGGGTCGAGATCGAACACGATCTGCGCCTGGCCCTCAAGCACGGCGAGTTGATGCTGCACTACCAGCCGCGTGTCAGCCTGATTACAGGCGAGGTGCTGGGCTTCGAGGCGCTGGTGCGCTGGAATCACCCGCGCGAAGGCTTGATCAGCCCGGACCGGTTCATCGGCGTGGCGGAGGATACCGGCCTCATCATGCCGCTGGGCGATTGGGTTCTGCAGGCGGCTTGCCGGCAAGCGCGGCAATGGCAGGATACAGAGCTTCCCGGGATGCGCATGTCGGTGAATCTTTCCGCGCGGCAATTCCGCGATCCGGATCTGGTGGGGCGCGTGGAGCGAGTGCTCACGGAAACAGGGCTTGATCCGGTTTTCCTGGAACTGGAGATCACCGAGAGCACCGTGATGCACGACAGCGAGGCGGCCATCGGCACGCTGCGCGCGCTCAAGAAGCTCGGCGTCACGCTGTCGGTGGACGATTTCGGCACCGGCTATTCCTCGCTGTCCTATCTCAAGCTGTTTCCGATCGATGTGCTCAAGATCGATCGTTCCTTCGTGTGCGACGTCACGACGGATCCGGACGATGCCGCGATCGTGCGCGCAATCGTCACCCTGGCGCACAGTCTGGGTTTGACGGTGGTGGCCGAGGGCGTGGAGGAGGTAGCACAGGCCGCTTTTCTGCGCCATGTGAAGTGCAACGAGCTGCAGGGGTATTACTTCAGCCGCCCGCTGCCCGCGGAGGCCGTCGAACGCCTGCTGCGCGGTGAGCGCCGGCTGGATATGCGCACGCTTGAACGCGAAGGGCCGGCGCGGGCCGTGACCGCCGAGCATGGATCGGGCGATGTGTGGGAGGGCGCATGAAACGCGTGTTCAAAAGCCTGCGTTCCCGCTTGGTCGCATTGATATTGCTCGCCATGCTGCCCATGCTGGCTATAGCCTGGATCATCGGCATGCAGATGTATCGACACGCTGTCGGTGAGGTTTACCGCGAGACGAAAACCCTGGTGCAGGGTATTTCGCTGGAGCAGGACAAGCATATCAATGCGGCCCGCGAACTGTTGTTTACCCTGTCGGCCAGGCCGTCGATCATCGAGCGCAGGCCGGGATTCTGTTCGATTTTCAAGGATCTGCTTGCACGGCAGGCCATTTTTGCCAATGTCGGCATGACCGATGTCGAGGGGACTGCCATCTGCAGCGGGTCTGCCGAGATTCACCAGGCCAGTTTCAGCGACCGGCTGTGGTTCCGCCAGATACGCCAGAGGGGCGATGAAGTTGTGGTGGGTGACTATCATCTTGGCGTCATGGTGAAAGCGCCCGTGGTGATCGTTGCCAAGCCCGTTTTGGGCGAACGCGGCGAGCATCTGGCCTATCTGTTCGTGTCGGTGGACCTTTCCTGGTTCGATCGGCACAAGCTCGGCAGCGTATTGCCCGAGGACGCCGAGATGGTTTTTTACGACCATAACGGCGTCATTCTTCACAGCGATTCGGAGCCGGAAATCTGGCGCGGCCAGGCTGTCGGTGCGGCGATGCGGCTGGTCGGCGTGCCGGACCCGGAGACGGGCGTCGTCGAGGGCTACGGCAGGGATGGCATTGCGCGCCTGTTTTCCTTCGCCAAGCTGGAAAGCAGCTCGGCCAGGGAAAACGCCTTTGTCGCCGTCGGCATCCCCACCGATACCGCGTTGGCGCAGGTGCGCCGCACCGGGGGGTGGGCGGTACTGATTGTGCTGGGCGTGTTCGGCGGAATGCTGCTGTTGGCCTGGGCGGGAACCGAGCGCCTGGTGATCGCGCCGGTGCGCCGCCTGATCCGCCAGGCGAATGCGCATGCAGCGGGCGATCTGGCGCAGCGCAGCGGGGTGGCCGCGGATAGCGAATTGGGCGAACTCGCGCATGCGCTGGACGAGATGGCGGCGAAGCTGGCGGAGCGCGACCGCGTATTGGCGCAGCACCTGCATGCGTTCAACGCGCACGCCATCGTCAGCGCTGCGGATATGACAGGAAATATCGTTTACGCCAACGACAAGTTTTGCGAGATCAGCCAGTACAGCCGGGAAGAGGTCGTCGGCCAGAATCACCGTCTGGTCAACTCCGGCTTCCATCCGCCCGGGTTCTTCACCGCGTTGTGGGAAACCCTTTCCCGGGGACAGGTCTGGCACGGCAACATCCGCAATCGGCGCAAGGACGGGAGCCATTACTGGGTGGCCTCGACCATCGTGCCTTTTTTCGACGAAAGCGGCCGGCTGGAACGTTACTTCTCGATTCGCACCGATATCACGCACGCGCTGGCGGTCGATGCGGCGCTTCTGAAGAGCGAGGAGCGCTTCCGGCTGCTGGCCGAGAACGCCACCGACGTGATTTCACTGCACGATGCGGATGGCCGCTATTCCTATATCAGCCCATCCTGCGAGCGCATGCTGGGTTATGCGCCGGCCGATCTGATCGGGCATGACGGCTACGAGCTGGTGCATCCGGACGATGCCGAACGGGTGCGAAAAGAGCTGCATCAACCTGCGCTGTTCGGCGAAACGGGGGAGTGCGGATATGTCCGGCTGCGGCACCGGAATGGCGCATACATCTGGGTGGATGCTTCCGCCGTGCCGACCCGGGACGAAACCGGGAACATCGCGAGCATTCAGGTTTCCGTCCGCGACGTGACGGCCCGCAAGCAGATGGAGGACGCGTTGCGCCTGCGCGGCCGGGCGATCGCCGCGAGCGGAAGCGGCATCGTGATCGTCCGGCGCGGCGATTTCGCGATCGAGTACGCCAACGCGGTATATTCGGACATCGTCGAACTTCCCCTGGCGGATATCCCTGGGCAGCGCTGGCCCATACTGGTGGCGCCCCCGGAGAGCGCCGGGGCCTGGCAGCTTTTCCTCGATGCCGTGATCGCGGGCGACGAGATGCATGCGGTGGTGGAGGGCATATCGCGCCGGGGCCGCAATCTGTGGTGCGATATTTTTGTCTCGCCGGTGCGCAACGAGGTGGACGAGGTCACCCACTACGTCGTGGCGATCAGCGACGTGACCGAGCAGGTGCTCATGGAGGCGGCGCTGGTGCGCGCCAAGGAGGCGGCCGAACAGGCCAGCCGTGCCAAATCGAGATTCCTCTCCCATGTCAGCCATGAACTGCGGACGCCGCTCAACGCCATCGTCGGTTTCGCCCAGCTGCTGGAGTCCGACCCCGGCGCGCCGCTGAACGAGGAACAACGGGACTGCGTCGAGCGCATTCTGGGGGCGGGCTGGCTGTTGCGCGAACTGATCGACGATGTGCTGGACCTGTCCCGCATCGAGGCCGGCCGGCTGGAACTGAAGCCGGAGGACGTCAATGTGCTCGATCTGCTGCGCGAGTGCCAGGAGGCGATCGCCGCGCAGGCCGCCGAGAAAAGGGTGGAAATCGTCAATCCGGGCGGCGAATGCGCCCTGCGGCGGGTGCGCGTCGATGCGCGGCGCTTCAAGCAGGTCGTGCTCAATTTGCTGAGCAATGCGGTGAAGTACAACCGGGAAGGCGGCAGCGTGACGGTGTCCTGCCACTTGCCGGACAACGGCGTCATGCGCATTGCGGTCAGCGATACCGGCATCGGCATTCCTCCGGATAAACGGGACGAGCTGTTCCAGTATTTCAGCCGGCTGGGTGCGGAAAACTCCAGTATTCCAGGCATCGGCGTGGGCTTGGCGCTGTGCCGGCATCTGGTGGATTTGATGGGGGGCAATATCAGTGTGGAGAGCGTCCCGGGAGAAGGAAGCCGCTTCACGGTCGAGCTTCCTGTATCGTGCCGCCTGCCGGAAACGGCTTGATGCGGCCATGTATCACGCAGGCCCGATTAGCCGATTTGTTAATTTTTGAAAGGAGCGGAATCATGGACATAGACACCCGGATGGAAGATGGCAGAGTGCGCCTC
>NCIH01000099.1:0-9713 GCA_002281975.1 Hydrogenophilales bacterium 17-64-11
CACGATCTATCCGCACAGCCTGGTTCTCGCCGGCCGCAGGTGGCATGTGCGCGCCTACAGCGAAGCGCATCAGGAATTCCGGGATTACGCACTGGGGCGAATCCTCGAGGTGAAGCCTTTAGCGCGTCCCGCGGATCGCACCCGATTCGATGACTCCGACTGGTACACCAAGGTCAAGGTTCGCCTGGTCGCCCACCCTGACCTTTCTCCAGCACAGGCCAGAGTGATCCAGGCCGAATACTTCAACGGGACAGCGAGCCGCGTCGAAACCTGCCGCGCGGCGCTGGTCCCCTATTTCATTCAGGACATACACGCTGCGACGGACACGAAGATCCAGCATGCGCCCGAGTACCTGATCGCCGTTGAAAACGCACGGGAGGTATCCAAGTGGCTTTTCAACCGCTAGGCGCTGGCGGCGCTGCCGCCTCCCTTCTGTTCAAGAATCTGACTTCAGCAAGAGAGGCAATGCAAGAAGTGCTAAGGAAACGCGGCGATTTATTAACCAACGTACCAGCGTGCCAGTGATGGAGTGGATTCCCCTAATAGCATCTACTCTGAGGCTGGTCGATCTGCACGACAGCGATCGCGCCTACGGTAGCCCACCCAACTTCACGCGTGAATCAAGGACAGGCAACTCTGACGGGATTTATCTCGATATTGCCTTTAACATTATCCATCGCCTGAAGTTGCTTGATCAAAGTACAAGCCAGGACTACCTCCCATTCTCGGTCATCCTGAACGCCGTCAAGGAAGAGCGCCCTGAGACGGCTGATGCTGACGTTCAGTACGTCCTCAATGTACTGCGGCGGCCCTCTGAACTTTTCTATCTAACAAGCGTTGTCGGCCAACGGACAAAGGTCTGCCACTCGGAGAGACGCGAGACAGCACTTATCGAGAAAACCGATTACGCTGACGAATACAGGCTGTCGGCATCCGGCCGGCTGCTCCTGTCCTTGGCGAACGTGGCCCGAGATGCCACGTACTTGCGAGGCGATGCCTACAACCTACTGCATGCCATCGAATTCAACGATTTCCCGAAGATCCTGACTTTCGCGGATGGCATCGTTGCTCAGCTACGAAACGAGATTCTGGAAGTGCGGTCCGCCCTGGAACGTGTCGGACGAACAGAAACGGTAGACAAGTACCTGGACCGGCTTGATCAATACAAGCAGGTCGTCGAAGAAACCATCGGCATCGCCCAGCAAGCTGAATCCAGGCTGGAGCAAAGCGACGTTCTGGATGCATTCGAGCGCTGGCAGGAGGCGGCCGACATGGACCTCACCTTCGATTACCTGCGCAACCAGATCAACCATGTCCGCCAGGTCCTGCTGATTTTCAACCGTCTCCTCTCAGAGCTAGTGAGCCTGGCGTTGCAGGGGGAGCGTTCGGCGGTGCCGCCGCCCTCGTTCATCGAAACCGCGGCGCAATTCATTCGTTCCCCGCTCACGCCAGAGAAAGAGAGTTTCCTGCTCAACCAGTGGGGGGCAATGATTCTGGAAACACCATTTCACTCGGCTCTCGATGGGCTCGGCGCAATCAAGCTGCGTACGATGGCTGAAGCCGTCCAGCCCATGGCCTTCCTGGACGAAACAGTCGAGACCGTTTCCGAGTTGGGCAAGGCGAGGTTCTTGGCGATGCATGGTCCAGAGATTGCCGCTGCGCTCAAGTCCGGACCACTACGCCTGTCCGACGCAATCGAGCGCGGCTGGTTCATGGTGGAACAAGAGATGATGCTGGGAGATCTCGTTGGGATATTCGTTGCGCCAAACAGCATCCCTATTGCCGGCAACATCATGATCGGCGTCAGCACAACGCTCGACAGCAGAGTAGCTGGAGGCGGTGAATTCCTGTTCACCGACATCGAAATCACCGCAGTGGAGGAATCATGAACAACTCGGATATGGGCCGCGTCCACGCCTGGCTGTTACGCCATCGCATCGCCGAAACGAAGTCGAGCCGGCGAGCCATCAGCAAGGAGGAGCGCGAGATCGCCGGCCTGCTGCTCAACGCAGATCCCGCCCTGCGCATGCAGTTCGAGGAGATGCTGGAGGGTCAGGGATTGCAGTTAGTCTCTCTCACGTCATTCGATGCGAAGGGCATAGCGTCCGGCAGCACCGTGTTTATGCTTGCCAGGAATCCCGACGCCGCCCCCCCTTTCTGGGGAACCGACCGTCTCGTGAGCCGCATGCTTCTCGTGAAAGGCATCGACACCGACGCGGAAGCCAAGACCTGGTTCACCCAGCTATGGTTCGTTTTGCTTGATTTGCTATACACGCGCAGAAACCGTGGCCCCAATGCCATGCAGGACTGGGTGGATACCGCTTTCTCCAAGGAAATCTTCATTGATTCCGTCAGGGACTATCTGAATGATCGCGTCAGAAAGATCGACCCATCCACGTTAGAAACCGACCGGGTGCACAAGACCATGACCGGCCTGAAGGAAGGCGCGATCGCCCAAGCCTGCTACGCCTTTATCGAGTTGATGGTTGACGCCGGGCTGCTAGAAGAAATCGACAAGGACATTTTCAGGCAAAGCCTGCTCTTTGCGTACGAGATGAAGTGCAATTTTGATCGACAACTCAAGACGCTGCTGCCCGAACAGGACAAGTTCCAGGCCGCAAGCGAGATACTGGTCGAGCACACCGACGAAGAAACGGAGGCTAAGTAATGGCTGCGATATCACGGATCCAGGTCGCCAATTTCCTCACCGAGGGATACATGACGGGAAAGGAATGGGCCCCGCTCTATCGTGGCGAGACCTTCCGTCTGTTCGGACAGCCCACCGCCATGCAGATCGACAATGGCGGCGGCAAGACGAGTCTGACCGAGGCTTGCCTGTATGCACTGACCCGACATCGCCAACTGAAATCCAGGGTAGAGGATCGGGTTGCGCCACCCGACAAAGGCTGGACCCACATACGCTTTGAGTTCGTCGAAAAATCGCATGAGGAGGATATCCTGCAGACGGAACTGATCACACTGGATCCCGAGGACATTCCTGGCATCACTTATGTCGTAGGCATGTGCTGGAGCCGCACCAAGGATCCCAGCTTCTATTCCTACCAAGGGACTCTGGAGGATGCCCCTTGCTATATCCGGGAACAGAACAAGCTTGCCCTCATCGCCAACGACGTCTTCCGAAAGTCTGTGGAGGGCATGCCGGGCGCCAGATGGAATCGTTGGCGCAATCAGGCAGAGTGGCTGGAGGAGATCAGGCAGTTCACCAACATCGAGGTGCTGCTTCAGAACGTGGAGTTCCAGCTGGAGGGTGCTGGTGACTACTCGGCCATGATCACCAAAGTGAAGCCGGAAGGCGCTGAAACCTACGATACCGCTTTCTTCCGGCAATTTGTCGCCCCTGAGCTGCTCAAGCATGCCATGGGCGCGGAAGGTGATCCAGACGAACTCGGATTCGAGGACACCATCCTCAAGACGCTGAAGCCGGCGGCCGACGCCTTGTTAGATATCAACAGGCGCCAGCTTGAACTAGAGCAGACGAAGGAGGCCCTCCGGAAATTCGAACCGGTGCTGCAGAAGGCAAGTGAGGTCGTAACCGCCAACGCAGAGTACCAGCGCGAGATGAACGCGCTCGCACGAAACGCGGCCATCGTCCACTCCCTGTCCATGGCGTCGCCGTTGCCGGGCATTCCCGTTATTCCGCCGGGAACCCAGTGGGCAAGTGACAAGCGCGTAATGACCGCCCTCGGGCACATGGTCATCGACAAGAAGCATGGAACGGTGATCACAGACGAGGGTCTGGCCGCGTTGATCGGTGTGCCTACCAATGAAATCAACAAGCGCTCTGATACCAGCAACATCGTTATGCTCGTCTCCGAAACGATTGGACTCAGCGAGCATCTCAAATCGACCAAGCCTAGTGAGCCATCCGGAGGGGAGGGGCAAGAGGAAGCACATCCCTTTGAAAATAAACAGCATCTCAAAAGATTGGGACGCGGAGGTCGACGCTATTACACCAAGTGCTATCCGCTGAAGCCGGCCCTTTCTATCAGTTCCGCGTGTTCAAACCTTGCCGGCGCGAAAACTTCAGGACTTACCGACGTCCTTACCCGCGCCTTCGGTATCGCCGCAGACGAGATCGACACCAATCCCTACCGGCATCGGCTGCGCAAACTTACGTTGAGCCTGGACGAAGCCAGAGGTCGCCAACGCACGGCTCAAGGTGACTGCGACCGTTACCAGGCTTCATACGAAAAATTGCTCACCGAGAGCCGGGATGCCAAGGAAAACCAGGCCGCCTATGAAGGTTTCATGGCGAGAAAACATGAATTCCCCGAGGAATACTGGAGCACCCCACTCGCTGCGCAAGAGTGGGCAGAAGCCGCCGCAAAGAAAGCCGAGGAGGAACGCACTGAGCATGTCACCCTCAGCGCCAAACGCCAAAGCGGCTACGGCTTGTGGCAGAAACTGGCCGAGAAGCATGGGCAAACTTCGCTGCAGGAGGCGCTGGCAACCCTGAGCGAACTGCATGCTAAAGCGGTGGAGGCCAAATCCACGGCCGAGGGCGACCTCGGTCAGGCCAATGCACAACTTCGTAACAAGCGCACGGAACTGGAAAGGGATGAAAGAAATCTTGGCGTTGCCACAAAGCGCCTGGAGAAGCTGAGTGGACTTGCGGCCTACCGACCCAAATTCATAGAGATCTTCGGTGACGTTGACCCGCTGGGCCTGAGCCCTCAGGCCGAGATGCAACGCGTACAAGGCGACAAATCGAAAAATGACGGTCAGCTGCAGGATGCCGATACCAAGAAGCAGGAGCTGCTGGGCCTGCAACCCATGGCGAAGCTGTTTCTTGAGATGTTTGGCGACGCCGGTCCCGATGGCCTAGGCCCAGTGGGGGATCTGCAAAGCCACTTGGAAGCCATCGCTACTGAAGATGGTGTCGTGGCGGATCATCAGCCTTTGGTCGAGGCTTTGACCTACTTCAGAGAGCAGCGCCCTGGCATTTCGCCAGATGACTGGCTCGCCCACGCGTCGGATCAGCGCCGAATGCTCATCGAGGAGCGTGGTAGCAATCAGAACAATATCCGCGACCTCACGGGTGAATTGGAGGACCTGGACTCATTCGGGGCTGCCGATGACCGCGTCTACGCCAAAGCCCTGAAAGTCCTGGCCGACAATGGCATCAGATTTGACCGGCTGCACGACCTTGCTTCGAGAACCGTGTCAGGCGACCGCCTGGAGACCTGTCTATCCCTCTTCTCTGCTGCTTTGTCAGCCCCGGCTATCGCATCCGTGGAGGAGGCCGCGAACGCTGCACGCTTGTTGGAGCAGTCCGAGCTGACGGTGCCGATTTTCCTCAAGCCAGCCCTGGAATCGTTCATTCTGGACGGAGAAATTCATCAGTCCGGTGAAACAGCCCACGCATTGTGGGTTGGCCGTCGCACGCGGCAGGTCGACATCATTCTGGACCCCGCCCTCATCGCGGAGGAGAAGAGGCGGATCGAGGAACAGATCGGAAATCTTACCCGGCGCAACGAACAGATCGGCGAACTTGTCGCGGATATTTCCGAGGACAGCGCCGCCGTCAAGACGGCGCTGAGTGCGAAAGAAGCGATCCGCCGTGATTCCGAGCGCATTCATGACGAGGCCGCCAGAAAACGAGACGCCCTCCAGGCGAAGAAGACCTGGTTTGAAGAGAGGGCGTCGACCAGAGCTCTTGAGGCGATCTCTTCCATGAAGCGTTACATCAAGGCCGGTGGTGAGATCCGGTATTTGGAACTCGTGGAAACCATCATCCCCGGCCTGGAAAACGAGAAAAAAAGCATCAGCGAACGGCTTGCCGACCTGCGCGCGCAAACGGAGGAAGACGCACTTCGAGCCCTGCACGCGGCTAAGGATTTTCAACGCGAAGGCGGCGAGGATGCGCTGGCCGCAGCTAAGACAGCGGCCACGGATCTCTCGTTAAAGGTGAAGTCGCTCAAGTACGCAGTGGATGAACTGCAGGGCAAGGTGGACAACGAACTGAGGGAGGCTTTCAACAAAGCGGCCGAAATTCTTTCCGAGATCAGCAAGACTTTCCCAATCGACAAGCGCGACCTTGAAGTCTCGATCCTGTTCGAAGAGGAAGGTTTCGTCGAGTTCATGAAGACCGCCGATTCGAAAAGACAGCGGCTCGAAGCTGAACTGGTGACGGCCCAGAAGCGACTGCAAGGCATAGCCTTCGACCGCGCAGCACGGTATATCGACGCTACTCGATCGGGTGAACGCAGCATCGCCGACCGTATCGCTGACGCCCAGGAAAAAAGGGACGAGGCGGATGAGGCCGCGAAGAACGCGGGCCGCGACATCACCCAAATCGAAGGCGAGATGGCCACCATGACGCCTTTCATGGAGACGATGCACGAGATGGTTTCCTCGATTCGGGTTCAGTACGCCAAAGTCTCGCTGTTTTCCGAGGACATCCTCCGTCTCATGCAGGCTTCACCGTTCTCCGATCCCGAGATCCTGGTTCATGCAGAAACAATTCGTATCGCCTGTACGGGTGAGATTCCGAGCACCGCCCAGGATATCAAGATCGCCATGCTCAACCTGAGACAGTGCGTCGAGGAACTTGAGATCAACACCGACGAGCTCCGGAGGTTTGGCGAAGATAAGCGGAGGCGGTTGAGCGAATACATCCAGCGTCGTGATGAATTCTGTGACCGTGCAAGGTCCGGTGAGATCCGCGGCTTGAACCAGTTGGAGATCTCGGCCATCGCAGAAGCGAAGACTATTGAGCAGCTGCAGCGCATTCAGGAAACCCAGGACGCAATCCAAGCCCAGATCACCGAAAGCGAAGCCAGTCTGGCCAAGATCCGCGAGGCCATGGAAGCCAACAAGGAGGCTTCCATCGACAATCTGGCCAAATTCGCTCGAGACGCCAAGTTGAGCCTCGACATCCTGGAACGGGTCATGAAAAAGACCCCCAATGCCAGGTTCTACATCGAGGCTCCCGTCGCGGACGAAAGCGAGATTGGGCGAATCATCGCCGAACTTCTTGAACAGATCGAGGACAAGGAGCGCGTCGTGCGCGAGCGGGGCGTCATTCTCCTCAACGATGAGATCGAACGCAAGACGGCAGATTACAAGCGGCTGATCCACGACACCATCTACAAACGGATCTTCTCCGCTCGGGACAAGGACGAAAACTCCATCGTTCCACGAGTCTATTTCACCCACGCATCGATTCGTGGCAAGGACAAGGTGCCCTTCACTGACCGTGGCCTTTCAACGGGGCAACGAACAGCGCTGGCGATGATGTGGTTGATCAAGCAGGCGGAATTTGCCATCGCCCGAGCAGCATCGCTCTACGGCACCCGGAAGGAACGGAAGGCGGCGCTGAAGGGCGCGCAGCGGATCATGTTCTTCGACGGTCTGTTCTCCAACCTGTCCAACGAGGACTACATCAATGACGCATTCCAGGGATTGCGCGGCGTCGGCGACAACTTTCAGCTTATCGGCCTGATCCACAATCCCTATTACGTGAACAACAAGGACATCTTCCCCGTGCATCTGGTCGGCAGGAAGAAAGTCGCCAACAAGGGTGATCCTGGGCGGGAGCGCGTGTTTGTCTCTGTTGAGCCCTGGCAGGACAGCAACGGGGTGATTCTCTACACCAGCGCCTACAAGCACAAAGCCCATATGGCCGGCGAGGAGACCGTGAATGCCTGAATTCGAGGAGCGAATTCAGCAATGGTTTCTTAAACGAACCAAGGGCAGCGTCACGGGCAAAGTTCTCACGAAAGGAGTCGTCGCGAGGTTGCGCTCCGAGGTGATCAATGACCCCGTCGCGATCAGAAAAGCACTGCTGCTTCTGCGAGACGAGGGTCATCTGGTGTTCAGCGCAGACGAGCGTGGCACGCCCGTTAGTAGCTATATTTCGGTAATAAAGCCGACAGCGGATGTCGAGGAACATCTCCAACGCTGGTCTCTTGTCCTTGAGGAAAAGGGCATTAGTCAGGCTGATGCCGGTGCGCTATTATCCGTGGCAGATGCCATCAAGGATCTTCCGAAGGACGACATGAGGCTTCTGCTGGATGGGCTAGTAAAGCTTCGCCATGATCAACTCGATTTGCTCGGCCAGCCAGCCTATATTGTGAGCGCGAAGTATTTGCTTGGCTCCTCGAAGATGCTCACCCGTATCCCGAGACGTTCTCTCAAGGCGTACGGCATCGAGCCTCGGCAATTTCCCTCCCACCCGCTCTATGTTGTCGTCGCGGGTTGCGCCTCCCCCGAAACGGTGGTTCTAGTGGAAAATCCTGCCGCGTTCGAATTGGCGATAAGCACGCAAGCGGTGAATCGATGTGCCTTCATCGCGACGTTCGGGTTTGGTCTGAGCAAGTCAGAAGAAGAGTGCGGGAACCAGCTCGCAAAGATGGTCGAGGCACGGTTTTCCGGTGCGATCACACTGACACGTGAGGGGTCCATGTGCCCGACGGCGAAAGAGCTTCTGAGTCACCCCAAAATCACCTTCTGGGGTGACCTTGATGTCGCGGGGCTCGAGATCTATCTGCGACTCAGGAAAGCCATCCCGCACCTTCAACTCAGTGCACTCTATAAACCAATGGTTGCTTCAGTCGACAAGCCAGCAGCATCGCATCCATACGTTGCAATGGCAGGTAAGGAACGACAGCCAACGATGCCAAGGTCAGGTAAGAAAGACGATCCCGTGCTTGCCAGGCTTCTTGATATCTGCGTCTCCCGAGGCGTTGATCAGGAGCAGGTTTCGCCCTCGGACGTCGAGTCTCTGTCACCGTTTGGACTTGATGCGAGGCACTTTGAAGAACCCGTGTACAACGTGTCTATCCCGACATTGGTAAAGACACTCGAAGCGGGCGATTGTGCATGAGTCGTTGAAATCCAATGGCATCAACGTCGGAAACGATTGAAACACTGCGGGGCGCACTTGCCACGTACACCGATGAGCGCAAGCTTCTTGAACTCATCGACGAGAGTCTTTCCCTACTTCGTTCCCGCTATCGGCAATTCAAGGCCGAATTTACCGACGAGTCCATTCAATTCCTGAAGTCGCTTACCGTCGTTCGAGATGTCCTACGTGAATTTATCGAAGCCGTCGAGGACAAAGCCTGGGTTCATTCCCGCGATGATGCTCAGGAACTCGCCTGTACATTCGGTGAACTCGGTGAGCGGCTTACTCCGCACTTCGTCGCAAAACGCGCAGCAAAGGAAACGCGTGAGCTCCTCGCGACGGCCCAGTCGCTGCCGTTCGCGGCGGTCAATGTAGGCCAGAATGATTTCCGCCGACGTATTTCCCAGCTTGAAGCAGCTGGCAAGAAATGCCAGAAGTGCGGATCCAAATTGGCGCTACGAGAAAGCCAGCACGGTTACTTTTGGGGGTGTAGCACTTTTCCCCAGTGTTTTGGGAGGCAGCGGCTTTCCAGGGAAGAATCCCAACTGCTCGATCAATGAGATTGCGAGTCACGCGACACTGGCAGACGGCTTACACATCTAAAAATTCTTCGTTGCTTGCCCCTTTAGCGATAGCGCATTGGATTCAAACCACGACACCCGACGCGCGAACCGCAATACCACGCCGGGTAGTTAGGGCCATGTCTTCTACGCTTCAAGCGTCTCCTCCATAAAAACGCATACCACAAAACAAAATACACTTCAGCAATCAATCAAAAAAACTTTGTTTGAATTATCTGCTGCAAAGCCAAGGCCGAGTCCATAGCATCACGGGCATTTCCACT
>NCIH01000100.1:0-9703 GCA_002281975.1 Hydrogenophilales bacterium 17-64-11
CTGCACGCGGTGGAGGAAGGGCCGGCCTCGCAGAGCTACGGCATCCAGGTCGCGCGTCTGGCGGGGGTGCCGAGCCCGGTGATCCACGCGGCGCGGCGCCACCTGCGCGAACTCGAGGACGCGCAGCTGCAGCCCGGCCCGCAGGGCGACCTGTTCGCCGCCCACCTGCCCAACGACGCACCGCCGCCGCATCCCGCGCTCGACCAGCTGCGCGAGCTCGACCCCGACACCTTGACGCCGAAGGCGGCGCTCGACATGCTCTACGCCCTGAAAGCGCTAACCAGCTCCACGCCATGAAAACGCTGCGCCTGGATACCGCCGAACTCGGCCTCGATTTCAACGCATCCCTGAAATTGGCAACGACCATCGCCCAGCGGCTGTTGGGCGACGACGCCATGCTGTTGAGCTGGTACGACCGCGAACGCGATCTCGAATCCCCTGCCGGGGTGAGCGAATGCCACGAGGGCTGCGCGACCAAGGGGTCGTGGGACTATGCGAAGAACCGCGGGGCGCGGCTGGCGGTGGAATTCGATTCCGGACGCTGCTTCTTCTGTTTTCTTTAGGCACGTATCCGACGTTCGGCCGGCCAAGGCCAATGTCCCTTGATCGGTCTGAAGGGACTGTCACGGGAAGATCGCGACAGTCTGGATTGCGCTTTGGAGCTGACTCCGGCTATAAGTACGAGGATCAGTACGGAGTAGATATGCTGTTTTGCAAAACCCGACCCTGTTGTTTTTGACCCGGTTGTTTGTGTTCAGTAGCTTAAATTAGTCTCCAGCTGTGACGTTGGGCGCTACTGCCTTTGCATATCAGATTGCCAACAAGAAGCGCTTTTACTTCAGCGTCCAGGCATTCAGCAAGTTATAAAGAGAGGAGATCAACATGCCTTACCAACGCCCGTGCCAGCGGCGCGCCGCACATGCCCCCCGTCCGATAATCAAGCCTCACATGGCTTGGCTTGCTGCGCTGAGCATTTCACCTGCCTGGGCGACAGACAATTGCGACGGCAATTCGGGTACAGGCGCAGCGATCGGAGACGGTTCCGTCGTCTGCGGCATCAATAACAATGCTTCCGGTAGCTTCAGCAGCTCATTAGGCCGGTCGAACAATGCCAATGCAAACGAAAGCAGTGCAGTGGGCTTCGCCAACACCACCGACGGCTTATTCAGCAGCGCGATGGGCTACTTTAATAGCACAGGCTTTAATGGCACAGGCGGTTACCTTGCCAACGCATTCGGCTCTCACAACTCAGCCAACGGTGACCGTAGCAGCGCGGTGGGCTTAGGCAATAGCACAGGCGGTACTTATGCCAACGCATTCGGCTCTTTCAACATAGTCAACGGTAACCGTAGCAGTGCGCTGGGTTACGCCAACACCACCACCGGCGCAAACAGCAGCGCGATGGGCAGCTATTCTCGGAGCCTGGCCGATTTGTCCGTCGCTCTAGGAGCGGGAGACCAGCCCTTCAGCGGTGCGACGGTGGAGGCCGGCGCTACGGGCTCTGTAGCCATCGGCCAGGGCGCCACGGTGAATGCAAATGTCACTGGTGCGGTCGCTCTGGGGCAAGGATCTGTGGCGGATGCCAATAACACCGTTTCGGTCGGCGCGTCCGGCGCCGAAAGGCGGATCACCAACGTGGCTGCCGGCACAGCCGCCACCGATGCTGCCAACGTTGGCCAGGTGCAAGCGGTGCAAACGACCGCCGACGCGGCGCTGAGCAATCTGCAAACCGCGGTCAATCAATTGCTTGCTTCGGGCGTGTGCGGTTTATCAGGTGGGAGCATCACGTGTGGTAACAACCTTGCTCTAGGCAGCGGGCAAAGCATCGACGCCAATGCCTCGAACGCGGTGGTGTTGGGAACCAACGCGCAGATCGTCAACCCAAGCAATGCAACGGGCGCCGCGGCTTCCGGCGCAGTGGCCATCGGCTACGGGGCAAAGGCCAACGTCGATCCGTCGGTGGCGATCGGAAATTTCGCCGATGCATCAGGAGCGGATGCGGTGGCGGTAGGTGACCAGTCTTCGGCCACGGGCAATCGTACAGTGGCACTCGGATTCCAGGCGACGGCCAGTCACACCGGCAGCGTGGCGCTGGGCGCCGGCAGCGTGACTTCCGCAGACAACACCGTAAGCGTGGGCAGTGCCGGTGCCGAGCGGCGCATCACGAATGTCGCCACGCCCATCGACCCGACCGACGCCTCCAACAAGGCCTACGTGGATGCCTTGATCGGCGGCGGCAGCGCCCATGCGCTGCAACAGGCGAATGTCTATACCGACCGTCGCTTCGATCAAGTCAAACGCTACGCCGCGCGTGGCGTGGCGGCGAGCATGGCCACCACCCCCCAAATCGCGCCTGCCCTGGGCGAGAGCGGTTTTGGTATCGGCATGGGCTACTACGATGGACAGAGCGCCATTGGCGCAAGCTTCGCACACCTGACACGGGGAGAGGTTCAACTCAACCTGGGCGCGGCTTATACCAGCGGTGGTAAGCCTGCCCTGCGCGGTGGCTTCGGGTGGAAGTGGTAAAGACAGCCTAAAACTGCCGCCAAGCGGCCGCATCTGTGGGCGGATTCACTTTCCAACCGCATCACCGCTTCGGGGTCAGGTCTCGCTTCGGGGTTAGATCTTGCAAAACAACATTACCCGTCTGTGCCGATTCCCCCTGTGTTTATCGCTGGGAGACAGTTTCAAATCGAAAACCAGACAGTCACAGTTGGCTCCATGAAGGAATGTTCTGGCCGATCAAGCCACCGTCATCGCAGCCTTTGGAACGTCCGCTCGATGTGACCGGATTTCGGCTGGAAACTCTGGCAGGTTTGGATCTGAATCGCCGGCCGCTTTAACCGCAACCCTGACTAGGCGCCCGCCACCACCCGAACCGTCTGACCGAGGCAACTCACCGTTTGTCCGGACCGGATCTTGGCCGTCTTGCGGCTCTCCGGCTGGCCATCGACCGTGACGTCGCCATTGGCGATCATGAGCTTGCCCTGGCCGCCGCTGTCGGCGATGCCGGCGAGCTTGAGCAGGTCGCACAGCGCGACGTACTCGCCGCGCAGTTGGAATTCCCGAGCGCCCATTTACGCCCCGCGCCGCCGCCACAGATAGCGGTAGACGAATCCCGGGTAGGCGAACACCACGAACAGCGAGGCATTGACCGCATAGAACTCCCAGTTCTGCTTGTGGACGTCGCCGAGCTTGCCTTCCAGCAGCAGCGCGATGCCGCCGACCACGAAGAACAGTACGAGCAGTTCCAGCAGTTGCCAGGAAAAGGCCTTGCTGCCGGACTTGGGCTGAACGACGAAAAAAATACGCTTGGCAAGAAACGGCAGGTTGGCCGCGACAAAGGCCAGGATCAGCAGCAGAGAAGTGGAAAAGTTCACGATGGTTCCGAAAACGGGTGATGCCGGAGCACAGACCTGCTCCGGCCTGATTTAGTTCAGAAAGACGCGCCGATGGCGGTCACGCATATCGCCATCAGCGGTTGCGGCAGGATGCCGAGCGCCAGCACGGCCAGGCCGTTGGCCGACATGATGAGACGGGCATCGGGGCGGGCAAGGATCGGCGCAGTATCGTGCGGCGCATCGAAATACATCAGCTTGACGACGCGCAGGTAGTAGAACGCGCCGACCAGCGAGAACAGCACTGCCGCCACCGCCAGCCACACGTAACCGATTTCAACCACCGCCTGCAGCACGGCGAGCTTGGCATAGAAGCCGACAGTGGGCGGAATGCCGGCCATCGAGAACATCAAGAGCAGCATCAGGAAAGCCAGCCACGGGCTGCGCTGGTTGAGTCCCTTGAAATCGTCGAGCTGGTCGGCCTCGAAGCCGGCGCGCGACAGCAGCAGGATCATGCCGAAGCCGCCCAGGCTCATCAGCGTGTACACCAGCACGTAGAACATCGCGCTGCCGTAGCCGTTCTGCGAGCCTGCCAGGATGCCCAGCAGCATGAAGCCCATGTGCGAGATGGTCGAATAGGCGAACATGCGCTTGAGGTTGCTCTGCGCGATGGCTGCGATGTTGCCCACGGCCATCGACAGCACCGCCAGGATCACCAGCATGTCGCGCCATTCCGCCACCTGCGACTCCAGCCCCTGTCCGAGGATGCGCACCGCGAAGGCGAACGCGGCGATCTTGGGCGCGCTGCCGATGAACAGCGTCATCGCAGTCGGCGCACCATGATAAACATCGGGCACCCACATATGGAACGGCACCGCGCCGAGCTTGAACGCCACCCCGGCGACGATGAAGACGATGCCGAACACAAGCGGAATGCGCAGGTCGGTACCGTCGGCCAGATTCTGTGCAATATCGCCCAGCGCCAGCGCGCCGGTGACGCCGTAGACCATCGACATGCCGTAGAGCAGCATGCCCGACGCCAGCGCGCCCAGCACGAAATATTTCATCGCCGCTTCGGTCGCCATACTGGAATCGCGCCGCAGCGCGACCATTGCGTACAAGGATAAGGACAGCAGTTCGAGACCGAGATACAGCGAGAGGAAATGGCTGGCCGATACCATCACCATCATGCCCAGCAGCGCGAACAGCGCCAGCACGAAGAACTCGCCCTTGTAGAGCCCGCGCTCGCGCAGATAGCCGCGCGAATACACCAGCACCGCCGCGACGGTCAGATAGAGAAACAGCTTCAGCACGTCCGCCAGCGGATCGTCGATGAAGAGGCCGCCGAGCGCCAGCAGCGGCATGGTCGAGAAATCGCGCACGGTGAGGAAAGCCGCACCGGCCAGCGTGACGAGCGACAGCACATAGGCGATGGTGCGCTTGCCGTCATCGACGGCGGCATCGACCAGCAGGATCAGCGAGACCATCGCCAGCACGAAGATCTCGGGCAGCACAGGCGCAAATTGAATGAGGGAATCGCGCATTTCGGAACCTTAAGGCAGTTTGCTTTGGGCGACATGCGCCAACAGGTCGACCACCGACGCGTGCATCACATCGGTGAAAGGCTTGGGATAGAGGCCCATGCCGAGCACGCACAAGGCAAGCACGCCGAGCAGCAGGATCTCGCGCGCACCGATGTCGCGCATCTCCTCGACCTTCGGATTGGTGACGTTGCCGAACACCACCCGCTTGTACATCCACAGCGTGTAGGCCGCGCCGGTGATCAGCGAAGTGGCGGCGACGAGGGCATACCAGAAGTTGACCTTGCTTGCGGCCATGATGACCATGAACTCGCCGACGAAGCCGCTGGTGGCAGGCAGCCCCGCGTTGGCCATGGCGAACAGCATGAAGAAGGCGGCAAATACCGGCATCCTGCTGGCCAGGCCGCCGTAGTCCTTGATCTGGCGCGAGTGCAGGCGGTCGTACATGACGCCGATGCAGAGGAACAGCGCCGCCGACACGAAGCCGTGCGAGATCATCTGCACCAACCCGCCCTCCCAGCCGAGCGGATTGAACAGGAAAAAACCGAGGGTGACGAAGCCCATGTGCGCAATCGACGAATAGGCAATGAGCTTTTTCATGTCGGCCTGCACCAGCGCGACCAGGCCGATGTAGACGACCGCGATCAGCGACAGCATGATGACGAACCAGGCGAGCTCGTGGCTGGCGTCCGGCAGGATCGGCAGGATGAAGCGCAGGAAGCCGTAGGCGCCGACCTTCAGCGTGATCGCCGCCAGCACCACCGAGCCGCCGGTCGGCGCCTCGACGTGGGCGTCGGGCAGCCAAGTGTGCACCGGCCACATCGGCACCTTGACCCCGAACGCCAGCAGGAAGGCGAAGAACATCAAGGTCTGCGCCGTCATCCCGAGCGTGGTGGCATGCCAGGTCTGGATGTCGAAGCTGCCACCCGACTGGAAATACAGGTAGATCATCGACACCAGCATCAAGAGCGAGCCGAGCAGGGTGTAGAGGAAGAACTTGATCGCGGCATACACGCGGTTCGGCCCGCCCCAGACGCCGACGATCAGGTACAGCGGGATCAGCATGCCTTCGAAGAAGACATAGAACAGGATGCCGTCGAGCGCCGCGAACACGCCGTTGATGAGCCCGGACATGATGAGGAAGGCGGCCATGTACTGCGCGACCTTGTCCTGGATCACCTGCCAGCCGGCGATCACCACCAGCACGGTGATGAAGCTGTTCAGCAGGATCAGCGGCATCGAAATGCCGTCGACGCCGAGGTGGTAGTGGACGTTGAACGCCGGTATCCATGTCGTCTTCTCGACGAACTGCATCGCCGAGGTGGCGGTGTCGAAGCCGATGACCAGCGGAATCGCCACGATCAGGCCCGCCAGCGCGCCGCCCAGCGACAGCCAGCGGGCCAGCGGCGCGTTGCGGTCGGAACCGGTGGCGAGCACCGCCACCCCGGCCAGAATCGGCACCCAGATGACGAGAGAGAGAATCGATTGTCCGAACATGGGCATGGGATTTCAATTAGGCACGGCTAGTTGAGCCGTGCGAACCAGGTCACCAGGGCGAACACCCCGATCAGCATGGCAAACGCGTAGTGGTAGATGTAGCCGGACTGGAAGGCCTTGACCAGGCGCGAGAAGCGTTCGACCAGGTGCGCCGAGCCGTTAACGAAGAAACCGTCGATCACATTCTGGTCGCCGCGCCGCCACAGCCCGCCGCCGAGCATGCGCGCACCCTTGGCGAACAGCCAGCCGTAGAGTTCATCGAACCAGTATTTGTTGAGCAGCATCCGATGCAGGAACTTGAAGCGCTGCGCAATGGCCGCCGGGATATCCGGGCGCTTGAGGTAGAAGAATGCCGACAGCCCCACCCCCGCCGCCGCCAGCCAGAACGGCAGCGTCACCACCGCGTGCAGCCCCATCGCCAGCGCGCCATGGAAATGCTGGTTGAGCTCGTGCATCACCGGGTGGCGGTCGGCGACGTAGATCGCGCTGCCGAAAAAGTCGCCGTACAGCATCGGTTCGATGGTCATGTAGCCGATCGCCAGCGAGGGCAGCGCCAGTGCGAGCAAGGGCCCGGTGACCACCCACGGGGTTTCGTGCGGCGTCCCGCCATGATGCGCGGCATGATGCGCGTCGGGTTCGTTGCCGTGGGCGTGCCCCTGATGGAAGCGCTCCTTGCCGTGGAACACCAGGAAATACATGCGGAAGGAATAGAAGGCGGTCACGAACACGCCGATCAGCACCGCCCAGTAGGCAAGGCCGGCCACCGGCAGGTTCGACAGCTTGACCGCCTCGATGATGGTTTCCTTGGAATAGAAGCCCGACAGGAAAGGCGTGCCGATCAGCGCCAGCGAGCCGATCAGCGAGGTGATCCAGGTGATCGGCATGTACTTCTTCAGGCCGCCCATGTAGCGGATATCCTGGTTGTGGTGCATGGCGATGATCACTGAACCGGCGGCGAGGAACAGCAGCGCCTTGAAGAAAGCATGCGTCATCAGGTGGAACACCGCCACCGAGTAAGCGGAGGCACCCAGCGCCACCGTCATGTAGCCGAGTTGCGACAGCGTCGAATAGGCGATCACGCGCTTGATGTCGTTCTGCACGATGCCGAGGAAGCCCATGAACAGCGCGGTGATGGCGCCGATCACCATGATGAAGGAGAGCGCCACGTCGGACAGTTCATACAGCGGCGACATGCGCGCGACCATGAAGATGCCGGCGGTCACCATGGTCGCGGCATGGATCAGCGCGGAAATCGGCGTCGGGCCTTCCATCGAGTCGGGCAGCCAGACGTGCAGCGGGAATTGCGCCGACTTGCCCATCGCGCCGATGAACAGCAGGATGCCGATCACCGTCATCAGGCTCCACGGCGCGCCGGGCCACAGGGTGACGGTCTCGCTGGCGAGCGACGGCGCCCTGGCGAACACGGTGGCGTAGTCGAGCGAGCCGAAGTGCGCGAGCACCAGGCCGATGCCGAGGATGAAGCCGAAGTCGCCCACCCGGTTGACCAGGAAGGCCTTGAGGTTGGCGTAGATCGCCGTTTCCTTGGTATACCAGAAGCCGATCAGCAGATAGGACACCAGGCCGACCGCTTCCCAGCCGAAGAACAACTGCAGGAAGTTGTTGCTCATCACCAGCATCAGCATCGAGAAGGTGAACAGCGAGATGTAGCTGAAGAAGCGCTGATAGCCCGGGTCGTCGTGCATGTAGCCGATGGTGTAGATGTGCACCATCAGCGAGACGAAGGTGACGACCAGCATCATCATCGCGGTGAGCGAATCGATCAGGAAGCCGACCTCGAAGCGCAGGTCGCCCAGCACCATCCAGGTGTAGACCGTGCCGTTGAAGGTGTGCCCGGCAAGCACGTCCTGGAACACCAGCGCCGAGGCAATCAGCGAAACCGCCACGCCGGCGATGGTGGCCAGATGCGCGCCGGTGCGGCCGACCCATTTGCCGAACAGGCCGGCGATGATGGCCCCAACGAGGGGCGCCAGCGGCACGATCAGGTAGAGCATCTGCATGTTCATCGCATCAGCCTTTCAGGCGGTCGAGGTCATCGACGTTGATCGTGTGCAGATTGCGGAACAGCAACACCAGGATCGCCAGGCCGATGGCCGCTTCCGCCGCGGCGACGGTCAGGATGAAGAAAACGAAGATCTGGCCGTGGATGTCGCCCAGGTAATGCGAAAACGCGATGAAGTTCATGTTCACCGCCAGCAGCATCAATTCGATCGCCATCAGCAGAATGATGACGTTCTTGCGGTTGAGAAAGATGCCCAGCACGCTGATGGCGAACAGCATGCCGCCGAGCACCAGGTAATGCGACAAGGAAATCACGCGCCCTCCTCCCCTGACCCCTGGCCCCTGGCCCCTGGCCCCTTTTCTGCCTGCATTTTCACGATGCGCAGCCGGTCGTTGCGCTTGACCTTCGACTGCACGGCGGGATCGATGTACTTGCTGTCCTTGCGGCGGCGCAGCGTCAGCGCAATCGCGGCGACGATCGCCACCAGCAGGATCACCGCGGCAAGCTCGAATGCATAGACATAGTCGGTATACAGCAGCCGCCCGAGTTCCTTGGTGTTGCTGTAATCGGCGGGATGCGTCGCCGGCGTGCCCATCACCTCCAGGCCGAAATGGCGGCTGCCCAGTATCAGCGCCATTTCGATCACCAGCAGCACCGAGACGAAACCGGCAAGCGGCAGGTAATCCCAGAAGCCCTCGCGCAACTTGTCGAGGTTGATGTCGAGCATCATCACCACGAACAGGAACAGCACCATCACCGCGCCGACATAAACCAGCACCAGGGTGATGGCGAGGAACTCGGCTTCCAGCAGCATCCACAGCCCGGCCGCGGTAAAAAACGCCAGGACCAGAAACAGCGCCGCATGCACCGGATTGCGCGCGGTCACGACGCGCATTCCGGCAAACACCAGGATGGCGGCGAAGAAATAGAAAATCGCAGTCGTGTAGGTCATATCGATTGGTCAGCGGAATTTCGCATCGGCCGCGCGGTCTTTCGCGATCTGTTCCTCATGCTGGTCGCCGATGGCGAGCAGCATGGACTTGGTATAAATGAGGTCGCCGCGCTTCTCGCCATGGTATTCGAGGATGCGGGTCTCGACGATCGAATCGACCGGGCAGGATTCCTCGCAGAAGCCGCAGAAGATGCACTTGGTGAGGTCGATGTCGTAGCGCGTGGTGCGGCGGGTGCCATCGGCGCGCTGTTCCGACTCGATGGTGATGGCAAGCGCCGGGCAGACCGCCTCGCACAGTTTGCAGGCGATGCAGCGCTCCTCGCCGTTGGGATAGCGGCGCAGCGCGTGCAGGCCG
>NCIH01000101.1:0-9457 GCA_002281975.1 Hydrogenophilales bacterium 17-64-11
CAGGAAAGTCAATGAAATCAACGGTCTACCCAGACCACCCCCGCGCCAGTGCTAGCTTTGCGTACCGTCACTTATTGCACTGAAAACGAGGAGACCCCACTACTGACACTTGAGGGGCTACGGTCGATTTTGGCCAGATCGCCACTCGAGACCGCGTTTCATGGCACGTATCCGGCTGATTTCGGGGAAGTTTTCCACAGGAATTGTGGATAACCCTGTTAGCAAGTGCCCTTCCCTACTGACACTTGAGGGGCGGGCCTGCTAACACTTGAGGGGCGGCTTTCCTAACACTTGAGGGGCCGACTACTGACACTTGAGGGGCTTATCCATTGACACTTGAGGGGCGGGCCTGTTCACCTTTCCCTTGGCGTATCAACGCCTTACGAGCGTTTTTCAGGGCCTCTAACCTTTCTTTTAACCTATCTTTAAACCTTATATATAACCTAGAAGAATAACCAGGCTGGCGAAAAAATCGACAAGCCAGGAAAAAAGCCGGCGCGAGGAAGAACCGGCCGCCGAAGGGGGTGCCCCCCTTCTCGATCCCTCCCGGCCGCTGCGCGGCCTCCCATCCCCCAGGGGCAAGCCCCTCGGCCACTGCGCGTCCTCACCCCAAAAATGGAGCGCCTACGGCGCTGCCATCGGTTGAACCAGGCGCAAGCGCCTGGAAAGAAGCAAATTTTGTGCGCTTACGCTGCGCTATGCCCAAAGGGGCTACCGCCCCTCTGGACTCCCCGACTGTCAAGGCCGCAGTGAAGCCACCATCTGCGCACTAATCGAAGATCGGTGCGAACTGGAAGGCAGCAGGTTTTACGCCAAGGAGAAAAGGCGGCCGACACGGCCAGGGAAAGCGCCCCTCAAGTGTTAAGAACACACCGAAGGGCGCGGATTGACTACTGGAACAGCGTGGCGACCTTGGCCAGCACTTCATCAAGGATAGGAGCCGGGAGCGTGTCCACCTTGCGAGCGGTACGCGCTGCAAGATCGAGCACGCGGGGTTGATCGCAGCGAACGACGCCGGTTGTCTTGATGCCGGAGATCGGCACCGCGAAACCGATCCGGCGGGCGAAATCGCCGCCGTTCGTGATCGGCAAGCACACCGGCAGTTTCGTTGCCGCGTTGAACTCGGCCGGCGATACGACCAGCACCGGCCGGCTGCCGCGTTGCTCACGGCCTTCGGTGGGATCAAGCGACACCAGGTAAATGTCCCCCCGCCTCATATCAGCTCACGCCCCACTGCCGGGGCATCGACCCATTCCCGTTCTTCCGCAGTTTGTGGCTGCGAATAGTCCGAGGCGGCCAGCAGCTCGGCCATCGTGTAGCGCGGCTGGGGCCTGGGATCGACTACCAGGCGGCCATCGGTAACGGCTACGCCGACCGTGGCCCCGGCCTGCAATTGCAGCAGATCGAGGATCGCCGGCGGGACGGCCAACATGACCGATCCGCCGACCTTGCGGAGATTCGTTGTGTGCATGGTGATGCTCCTTTCAGAAAGTTATATCTAAATATAACATTTCGGGCCGTTCACTGCAAAACATTTTTAGCCGCTAAAAAAAGTTTAGCTAAAAACACTTGACAGCTAGGGCAATTTGCCCTAATATTACAGATGAAGGCCGGGCATGTTGCTCAGGTCAAAACCGGAGAACTTCCGATGAACAACCAAGCTCAAGAACTGATCCCGCTGGCCGCCGTCCTGGTGGACGACGAACACCGCCTGGACTTCCTGCCGACCTACTTTGGCCCGCGCCTGATGATGCGCGGCGAAGCCCTGGTGTATGGCTGGATGCGCCGACTGGCCGAAGGCTACAACGGCGGGTTCTGGAACTACTACACGCTGACCAATGGCGGGTTCTACATGGCTCCGGTGCTGGGCCGGCTGCGCCTGGAAGTCGATGGCAACGGCTACGGCGGCGAAATGTCCGCTGATGCGGCCGGGATCGTCGCCACCTTGTTCGTGTTGGGCCAGCTTGCGGCCGAAACCCAGGGCACGGACGAATGCGATGCTCTGATCGACCGCTACCACTGGTTGCGCGAGTACGCCGGTACGCACGCCGAGGCGGCGCAGATTTACCGCGCTATTGACTGATGAGGGGCGGCCCCGGTTTCGGCCGGGGCCACTTCATACCATGAAGAAAACCACATCACAGCGCGATGAACGCGACGAATTGATGGCCGAGCTGGCCGCCTCGATGCCGACTGACCGGGTTGGCCTGCTGGACTTGGCCAGGGCCGCCGTGGCCGAGCTGCACGCCGGCGTAATGGCCTGCGACGATGCAGCGGTCGAGCGGGCGACGACCCGTTACGAGGCCGTGACCTGGAAACTCAATGGTGGGACGTTTTTTGGTTGCCAGGGTGGCCCGGAGGCCGCTGGGTGCGTGATTGACCGACATTGCAGCGCCGCGCCTGGTGACGTGCCTTGCTGGGGCCAGGCTGGCCAGTTCCTGGTCGAAGTCGAGGGCCTGCGCGCCCTGGTTGATTTTGGTGGCGGTGTAGGCGTCATGGGAAGCCATTTCGAGTTCAATGCCGTTGACCTGGACAAGCCATTCATTTCGGAAACCGGCTACCGCTCGCACTTCGACCGGCTGCGCGGCGGCATGACCGTCGATGCCGTGGCGGCCGCGATCTTCGCGGCCATCCTCAAGGAAAAGCGGCCCAAGCTGATCGAGCCGGAAAGCCGCGACCGGCTGGCCGGCTATGCCCTGCCCGACTGGACGGCCGACTTGATCCCGCCGGCACGCCGGGAACCGGCGACCGTGGAGGTGCCCACGGGTTTTGTCCTGGTCGATGTTGTGCTGCCGGCGCATCGGGCGTTCATCGCCCGCAAGTGGGCGGCCGAGGCAAAGGCGAAGATCAAGGCGGCCGAGGCCGCCGAGTTGTACGCCAAGGAAGAAGCGGCGGGCGGCTTCCGGCCCGGTGCCAGGTGCGAAGTGGTCAGCGTTCACCATCACGCTTTCAAGGGAGAAGTCGGCAAGAAAATCATCATTACCAAGGTCAGCCACGACACGCGCCAAGTATGGGCGCATGACGACCGGCCGCCCCGGTATCGCGTCAATCGGAACGGCCGGAAAGTGACCGAGTACGACCCGCGTTGTGTTCAATCCTGCTACGGATTCGACCAGTTGCGGCTTTTGAGTTCACCAGGAGAAAACAAGTCATGACAGAGGCAAATATCAGGCTCGAATGCCTGCGCCCGGCGTTCCGCTGGCAGCAGCCGACCGGGGAAGAAATCCGGGAGGTACTGCGGCTGGCCGGATTCACCGGCGGCGCAGCGGCGAAGGCGTTGGGCCTTGGAGCCAAGGGCGACCGCACCGTAAGGCGCTGGATCGGTGAAGAAACGATGATCCCTTATGCCGCGTGGGCGCTGCTATGCGACTTCGCCGGCTTGGGGGTCATTTGGAAAGAGGTTTGAACGCCAAGGGGAAAATTTAGCGGCTAAACTCAAGCTAAACAAAGTGGATATAATGGATAAAGTTTAGCTAAAACGCTTGACAGCTAGGGCAATTTGCCCTAATATTACAAGTGAAGGCCGGGCGTGTTGTCCAGGTCAAAACCGGAGAAATTCCGATGAGCAAGATCATGCCGTGGATTGACGAGTTGCCGGAGGCGGCAAAGACCGACTTCCCTGCTCGCCGTGACGAGATCGGGGCGCTGCTGGACGAGGCGGCCGAGCTGGTACGCAAGGCCGAGGAACTGCGGGCCAAGGCGTACTTCACCGGCTGCACGCTGGAAGGCGATGCAAGGGCGCAGTGGTCGGATAAGGACGTGCTGCGGGCCAAAGCGCGGGTGCGCTGGTAGGAAGCCACGGCCCGGCTTCGGTCGGGCCATTTCAACGGACGCTAGGAAGGAAGTTTTCCAATGCACAAGGGCAAGATCGAGATTGAAATTGTGGAAGTACCGTGCCGCCGTTGCGGTAAGAGCATTCGCACGTTGAAACGTAGCCTGCTGGGCGCGAACGAGTTGCGCGACAAGCTGGGCGGCATTTGCGGGGAGTGCATCACGCCGGAAGAGGATCGGCAGATTTTGGAAACCATGCTGGGCGCGGTGGCCGAGCTTGAAACGGCTACCAGGCATTGAAGGAACGCCCCGGAGTGATCCGGGGCGCTTGGCCTGGTGCTGGCACACCGTAGCCGCGCTTCCGAGTGTGGAAGCAAGCAGCATTGAACCCGCGAAATGGGTGGAGGGTCAAGCAATGTCGAACATCATCAAGTTTCCCAGGAACGAGCAGGCCGAGCCGGTGGCGCCGATGGAGGCCGTTGCGTCAGTCAAGCCGGTCAAGGTTTCTAACGCCAAGGGAAAGGCGTTTCTGGCCGGTGTGCTGCGGTTCGTGTGGATCGCGGTTGTCCTGGTCTGGCCGGTGCTCAAGTGGCTGGTTTCCATTGAGGTGTTTTTCCAGTTTATCCGCATGGTTTACCACTGGAACACGCCGGGCGTGTATGCGGGCTGGACGTTCCTGCTGCACTTCGCGGTGCTAACCGCCCTCACCTACTTTGTTTCGATCTACAAGCCGAAGGGGATTTGACATGCAAAAGCAACCGATCAAACCGGGCTTTGTTTGTCCCAGCACCGGCCGCGTGGCCGTCCTGGTCAAGCAGTACGCCAACAGCGACTTGAATGGTGATGCACCGGCCTACTGGTACAGCGCCCAGGCCGAGGAATGGGGCCTTGATCCGTGGCGACTGGTGGAAGGTGTCGATCCGCACACCCAGGGCGAATCAATGGATGTTTGTTTCGCGGACGGATCAACCAAGACGGTTGGGCCACTGATGACGTTCTTTCTTGCGGCCGCTGATGCTGCACGCCTGGAAAATAACCCGGATTTTAGCCGCTAAAACGCTTGACGGCCGGCGCAGGTTTAGCTAAACTTTGTACTGGTCGGCGGCTGGCACCGCCGTTGTTCAACAACCGGGTGTGGAGTTGATATGGGTGTTTTTCATGAAGAAACGATTGACCGAAGCCCAATTTCAGGCAGCCATCAAGGGCTTGGAAATCGGGCAGCAGACTATCGACATAGCGCGGGGCGTGCTGGTCGATGGGCGACCCCAGGCGGAGTTCGTAACGTCGCTGGGGTTGTCGAAAGGGGCGGTGTCACAGGCAGTCAGTCGCGTATGGGCGGCCACGAAGGGAAATCTTCCCGAGGGCTTCGAGCGAGTGGCGGCGGTACTGCCGGAGCATCAAGCATTCATCGTGAAGAAGTGGGCAGAGGACGCCAAGAAAAAACAGGAACCGAAAAAATGAAAACACTGGTTACGGCAATTCAGAAAGGCGGTCAGGGCAAGACGTTTGCAACGTGCCATTTGGCGTTTGACTTCCAAGAGCGCGGCTTGCGCGTTGCCGTGATCGACCTGGATACCCAGGGTAATGCGTCCTGGACGTTGGGCGGTCATGATTCCGACTATCCCGCCAGTCGCTTGTTTACTGCCGGCGGCGACGAGCTGCGGAGCTGGTTCACCGACCGCGAGGATGACGGTCTGGCGCTGATCGCGGCCGATGCCAGCCTGGCCAACCTGGACAAGATGGACTTGGCCCAGGCAGCGGGTGCGCTGCGGGCCAACATCGAGGCGCTGGGCGAGTTTTTCGACGTGTGCCTGATCGACACTGCCCCTTCCCTTGGCGTCGCCATGACAGCGGCCGTGCTGGCCGCTGACTACATGCTTTCGCCGGTCGAAATGGAGGCGTACAGCTTGCAGGGCATGAAGAAGATGGTTGCCATCATCGGCAACCTGCGCAAGCAAAACCCCAAGCTGCGCTTCCTCGGCATGGTGCCGAACAAAGTGGACGCCCGGAAGCCGCGCCACGTCGCCAATCTGGCCGCGTTGCAACAGGCATACCCGCAATTGGTGTTGCCGTTCAGTGTTGGGTCGCGTGACAGCATCGCCCAGGCGTTGGGCGAGCAGATGCCGGTGTGGAAGATCAAGAAAACGGCTGCGCGCAAAGCCACCCAGGAAGTGCGCGAGTTGGCCGATTACGTGTTTACGAAAATGGAGATTGCACAATGAGCGCCGCACAGAACGCCAAGAAGAAGGCCACAGCGGCCCCACAGAAGCCACAGGCGGCCGGCATGGGCCTGGACAGCCTAGGCGACCTTGCGGGCCTCCTGAACGACCCACAGGCCGCCAATACGGGCACTGGTGGCCCAAGGGAATTGCCGCTTGATTTGATTGACGAAGATCCGCACCAGCCGCGAACGGCCGATAACCCCGGCTTTTCCCCGGAGAGCATCGCGGAGATTGGCGCGACGATCAAAGAACGCGGCGTCAAGTCGCCCATTTCGGTGCGCGACAACCCCGAGCAGCCGGGCCGTTACCTCATCAATCACGGTGCGCGTCGTTACCGTGGGTCGAAGTGGGCCGAGAAAACGACTATCCCCGGCTTCATCGACAACAACTACAACGAGGCCGACCAGGTAATCGAGAACCTGCAACGCAACGAGCTGACCGCCCGCGAGATTGCCGACTTCATCGGCCGCGAGCTGGCCAAGGGCAAGAAGAAGGGCGAGATCGCCAAGGAGATCGGTAAGTCGCCGGCATTCGTTACGCAGCACGTCACGCTGCTGGACTTGCCCGAGCCGATTGCCGAGGCGTTCAACAGCGGCCGCGCCAAGGACGTGACCGTTATCAACGAGCTGGTGACGGCCTACAAGAAGAACCCGGATGAAGTGGGCGCATGGCTGGCCGACGACAGCCAGGAGCTGACGCGGGGATCGGTCAAGCTGCTGCGCGAGTTCCTGGACGACAAGCGCAGCCAGGACGGCGAGCGCGACCCCAACACGGTCGATGCCTTCACCGGCCGGGCCGACGCCGAGGGCGGCGACGGTGAAAGCGATGGGGACGCCAAGGAGAAAAAGGAGCCGAAGGAGCAAGACCCGGACAAGCTGAAAAAGGCCATCGTCCAGGTCGAGCATGACGGCCGCCCGGCCCGCATCATCCTGAACCGCCGGCCGCCGGCCGAGGGCTTCGCTTGGTTGAAGTACGAAGATGACGGCCAGGAGTTCGAGGCCAATCTTGCCCAGGTGAAACTGGTGGCCTTGCTGGAAGGCTGACCGCCGCACCGACCCTACCCACCCCACCCCACCCCGCCCCGCCACGGCGGGGTTTTTTTTGCCTGGACGCCGGCCAACACGCGCCGGGCCGGGCGCTTTAGCCGCTAAAAAGTTTAGCTAAAACGCTTGACAGGTAAGAATAAGAAGAATATTATTATTCTTACCAACTACCAAGAGGGCGACACAATGGAGCTGACCAAGGAAACCCGCGACCGCATCTATGCTGCCGCCGATGCACTGTTCGAGCAGAACGGCCGGGATGCCTTCCCCACCGTCGATGCCGTGCGCAAGGCCGCCCGCGTCAACATGAATGACGCCAGCAGCGGCATGAAGGAGTGGAGGCGAGCGCAGACCGCCCAGGCGGCCCCGGTAGCCGTCCAGGTGCCCGAGGCCGTGTCGGCCGCCGGCGGCCAGGCGGTGGCCGTGTTATGGCAGCAAGCCCAGGAGCTGGCGAACGAGTCGCTGCGGGCCGCACAAGCCGGCTGGGAGGGCGAGCGGGCCGAGCTGGACGCCATGCGGGCCGAGCTGGCCGACGCATACGAAACGCAGGCGACCGAGCTGGAAGCGGTGCAAGAGCAGAATGCGGAGCTTGGGAAGGAGCTGGCCACGGCGGGCAAGCAGATCGAGGCTCAAGACAAGACGCTGGACGAGATTGCAGCCAACCTTTCAGCTTCCGAGCGGCGGGCCGCGCTGGCCGAGCAGAAGGCCGAAGAGATCGAGCATCGCGCCCGCGAGCTGCGCGCCGAACTGGATCGGGCACACCAGGAAGCCGACCGCCTGCGCCAAGAGCGCGATCAAGCCGTGGGCCGGGCCAAGGCCGCCGAGGCAGAGCGCGACACCGCCCGCGATGAAGCCCTGGACGTGTTGGGCCAGATTGCCGAGATCAAGGCCAAGGCGAACGCCGAGCGCGAGGCGCACCAGGAGCAGCGTAAGACGGTCGCCCAGGAGGCCGCCCGACAGGCCGAGCGTTACACCAAGGCGCAGGCAGAGCGCGACAGCAGCCGCCAGGAGGCCGCTACGGCCCGCGAGGAAGCCGCTACCCTACGGGGACGCTTGGAAGCCCTGGAAACCGTCATGGCGAGGGCCGAGAAGGCCGAGCGTGGCCGGGGTAAGAGTGATAAATCCTGATTTATCGGAGGGTTTTCACTAAAATTAGCAGTTACCTTGACAAGCGCGCCCCGGCAAGATGGATAAAGCCGGCCTCGAACTGCCGAGGTCGGCTTTTTTCGTTGTGGCGTATGGAGGTGCCAACATCCCATTTTTTAACCAGTACCAACGATTAGGAGTGTCCAATGAAACAACGCCTATTGGTCATGAACGGGCAACGCATCGTTCAGGCCGAGCAAGGAGGCGCGTGGACAAACGAGAAGGTGGACAAGGCCGGCGCACTCAAGCCCGGCATTTACAACCTGTACATGGCGAAAGAGGCCGACAAGGGCCAGCGGCATGATGGGCTGATCGTTCACGCGGACAGTAGCAACGTGTATCAGCAGATCGGGAAAAATTTTGTCATGCACGAACGACAAAATTTCGATAAAGTACCAGAAGTAGGAGCATCAAAGAGTATTAGTTACGACGCCCAGGGCAAGGCCACGGTGGCCGCCGAAGCCGCAAAACTTAGCCGAGGGCGATCCCGATAATTTTTAGCGGCTAAAGGAGGCTTCCTTGAACAAACCAGCATCCCGACGAGACAGCAGCGCCCCGACACCTACCAAGCCGGGCCGTGCCGCTGCCGCTACGAGCGGCGGCGAAGAGCTGCTAGAGGCCGCGCAGGAAATCGAGCGCGAGCAGCAGGCGGCCTTGGAGGCCGCCCCAATCGAGCAGACCTATCAAGAGGCGCTGGCCGTGTACGTCCAGGCGAAGTTCGCCCAGGTCGAGCATATCGAGGATCGCCTAGAAAACCTGATCGACCGGCAGCAGGCCCGCTTGCAGCAGGCGCAGGCAGGGAAGCCGAGTTTTTTGGCGCGGCCAGGTACGCGGCAGGCGTGGCAAAGCCAGCAAGTACAGCAGCAAGCACGCTTGCAGGTGCTGCATGGGGTCGCCGTCGTTGAGCGACTTGATGTCGGTGCCGCGACGCTGGCTGGCATGCTCGTGAAAGTAGAAGCTGGTGCAAATGTGCCGCCAGTGGCGTTCGCTGCACCTGAGGATCTCAAAGCTACAGAGGACGGCGACGCTGAGCGTGGTGAAGTGCTACACAATGCGCAGCCGGGAACCTTGACAGTCGTGGACTGCGTGACGACGGGAAGGACGGTCACCACGGGTGGCGGGGGCCGGGTCTCGTTGGGGCAAGGGCTCGGACCGTTATGGCAGATGTACTTGACAGGAAGCACGTAGGTCGCCGTGATGTCAGGAAATCCCGTTCTGGTCGTGTTCATGGCTGAGCTCATGGCTTGCGATGTATGGGTAGTAGCCGGGCAATGC
>NCIH01000102.1:0-9371 GCA_002281975.1 Hydrogenophilales bacterium 17-64-11
AGACCGATCTCAGCCTGGAAAGCGCGGATGCCGTCAACGAGGGGGAGTTGCGCTTCCTCGCAACGCCGCCCGCCAAACCCCTCCATCATCACCAGAATCGCATCCGCATCGATGCCGGCAGCCTGGCTAGCGGCTGGGTCGGGCTGTATCAATGCCACGACCAGCTGGACGCCGTGCCGCTGCTGCAGATCACCTTCCGCGAGGGCTATGTGCGCGACCTCAAAATCGACCTCGCCCGCGGCATCGGGCACGCCCGGGTCGAAGGCGCCAGCGTGCAGCTGCGCAATATCGAACCCGGCGCCAGGCTGTGCCTGTCTGCGCAAGCCCGCGCCCTGCGCAACACCGGAAACGGCTATTTCAGCCTGTTCAACGGGCCCTACATGCGCAAATTTCTCGACGGCTATTACCCCATGCGAGTGACGCTCGACGTCGATTATCCCGCCGAGTCGCTCCACCTGATCGACGTCAGCCCGGCGCCGCAGCCCGGACTAAGTCTCAACGAACGCCCCGGCAACATCCGGCTGGAGGCCCTGTTCGAAGGCGAATTGCGCTTCCTGCTCCAGTTCGAACGCCGCTGATCGAGGCCGGGATTATTATGCTCATGATGTATTGATAACCGTTCTCATTTTAAGTACGATTGCAAACATCGCCCCAACCGAGAAAGAATCCGTGATGAAACCGACCCTGACCCGGCTGCTCGCCGCCCTGGCATTCGCCGCCGCCACCCTGCCTGCGCTGGCCGAAGAGGTGGTGGTGTATTCCGCGCGCAACGAGCAGCTCATCAAGCCCTTGTTCGACGCCTATACCCGCGAAACCGGCGTACAGGTCAAGTTCATCACAGACAAGGAAGGCCCGCTGATGGCGCGTCTGAAAGCCGAGGGCAAGAACACCCCGGCCGACATGCTGCTGACGGTCGACGCCGGCAATCTGTGGCAGGCCTCCGAAGAGGGCCTGCTGCGTCCGATCCGCTCGCAAACCCTGCAAGCCAACGTGCCGGCCCATCTGCGCGACCCTGACAACGAGTGGTTCGGCCTGTCGGTGCGCGCCCGCACCATCGTGTACAACACGGGCAAGGTGAAACCGGCCGAGCTGTCGACCTACGAAGACCTGGCCAGCCCGAAATGGAAAGGCCGCCTCTGTCTGCGCACCTCGAAAAAGGTCTACAACCAGAGCCTGGTGGCGATGATGATCACCGAATACGGCGAAGGCAAAACCGAGGACATGGTGCACGGCTGGGTCGGCAACCTGGCGACCGCACCCTTCCCCGACGACACCAAGGCGATGGAAGCGGTGGCCGCCGGCCAGTGCGACGTCACGCTGGTCAACACCTATTACTTCGGCCGCCTGATGGAGAAAAGCCCCAACCTGCCGCTGGCGATTTTCTGGCCCAACCAGAACCTGAAAAACAAGGCGGCCGGGGTGCACGTCAACATCTCCGGCGCCGGGGTCACACGCCATGCCAAGAACCCGGCCGGCGCGCAGAAACTGATCGAATGGCTGTCGTCCGACAAGGCGCAAAACCTGTTCGCCGACGTCAATCTGGAATACCCGGTCAACCCGAAAGTGTCGCCCGACAAGACGGTCGCAGCCTGGGGCGGCTTCAAGCAGAACCTGATCAACGTAAAAGAGGCTGGCAGCCTGCAGACCAAGGCCGTAAAATTGATGGATCGCGCCGGTTACAAATAAGCATCCATCTTGTCTGACACTGTTGCAGTTCCAGCAAAAGCGCCCTCCGCGGGCGTTTTTGTTTTGCCTGACGCCCGCCCCCGCATCGGCGGCTGGATGCTGTTCGCCCTGGCGGTGGCCGCGCTGGTGCTGGTGCCGGTGGCGGTCACCTTCTCGTCGTTCGCCCGGGTCGAGGGCGACATCCTTGCCCACCTGACCGAATTCGTGCTGCCCGAACTGGTGGGCAACACGCTGTGGCTGGTGCTCGGGGTGGCGATCGGCGTCGGCGTGCTGGGCGTGTCGCTGGCCTGGCTCACGGCGATGTGCGAGTTTCCCGGCCGCCGCCTGTTCGACTGGGCGCTGCTGCTGCCGCTGGCGCTGCCCGCCTACGTCACCGCCTTCGTCGCGATCGGCCTCCTGGACTTCACCGGCCCCTTGCAAACCTGGCTGCGCGAAAGCTGGGGCCTCACCGGCCTGCCCGAGATCCGTTCGCGCGGCGGCGTCATCCTGGTGATGTCGCTGGCGCTCTATCCCTACGTCTACCTGATCGCGAAAAACGCCTTCGCCACCCAGGGCGCGATCGCGCTGGAAGCGGCGCAGTCGCTCGGGCTCTCCCGCACCCAGGGCTTCTTCCGGGTGGCGCTGCCGATGGCGCGGCCGTGGATCGCCGCCGGGATGATGCTGGCGCTGATGGAAACCCTGGCCGATTTCGGCACCATGGCGATCTTCAACTACGACACCTTCACCACCGCCATCTACAAGGCTTGGTACAGCCTGTTCTCGTTGCCGGCAGCGGCGCAGCTGGCCTCGATCCTGATCCTGTTCGTGCTGGTCGCGGTGGTGTTCGAGCAGCGCTCGCGCACACGGATGCGCTACGGCGCGGTCGGCCGCGGCGCCGCTTCGCGACGCATCAAGCTGTCGCCCGCGCTGGCCGGGCTGGCCCTGCTGTATGCCGGTGCGGTGCTGGCGGCGGCCTTCCTCATTCCGATCGCGCAACTGGCGCTATGGACGCGCGACGTCATCGCCGCCGATCTCGACGCCCGCTACTGGGCATTTGCCTGGCATTCGGTGCTGCTGGCCGGCATGGGCGCGCTGATGGTGGTGGCCGTGGCGTTGCTGCTCGCCTATGCCGGGCGCCAGCGCCCCGGCTCGGCGATGATGTGGACGCAGCGCCTCGCCACCCTCGGCTACGCCTTCCCCGGCGCGGTGCTGGCGGTGGGCCTGTTCATCCCGGTGGCGGCGCTGGACAACTGGCTGATCGACGCCGGCCGCGCCTGGTTCGGCTTCGACGGCAGCGAAATCCTCAAGGGCACGCTGCTGGTGATGCTGCTGGCCTACCTGGTGCGCTTTCTCGCGGTCGGCTTCGGCCCCATCGACAGCGGCCTGCACCGGATCAGCCGCAACATCGACGAAGCGGCGAAAAACCTCGGCACCGGCGCGGCCGGCCTGTTGACGCGGGTGCATCTGCCGATGCTGCGCGCCAGCCTGTTGACCGCTGCCGCACTCGCCTTCGTCGACATCATGAAGGAAATGCCGATCACCCTGATGACCCGCCCGTTCGGCTGGGACACGCTGGCGGTGCGGGTGTTCGAGATGACCTCGGAAGGCGAATGGGAGCGCGCCGCGCTGCCTTCGCTCGCCATTGTCATTGCCGGTATCATCCCCATCATCCTCATGACCTGGCGCGGAGCGCACTCCCATGGCTGAATTGATCCTCGATTCGGTTTCGCAGTCGTACGCCAAACGACAAATCATCGCCGACCTCAGCTTCAGCCTGCCGGAAGGCTCGATCGGCTGCCTGCTGGGCCCGTCGGGCTGCGGCAAGACCACGGCGCTGCGCTGCATCTCCGGCTTCGAGCCGATCCAGAGCGGCGAAATCCGTATCGGCGGCGAAGTCGTCAGCCGCCCCGGCTGGATGCTGGCCGCCGAAAAACGCCGCATCGGCATGGTGTTCCAGGACTACGCGCTGTTCCCGCACCTCACCGTGGCGGGCAACGTCGGCTTCGGCCTGCGCAATGAATCCAGGGCCGCGCGCCAGGCACGCATCGACGAACTGCTCGTATTGGTCGGACTGACGGCGCACGCCGATCAGTATCCCCACCAATTATCCGGCGGCCAGCAGCAGCGCGTCGCGCTTGCGCGCGCGCTGGCGCCGCGGCCACGCCTGATCCTGATGGACGAGCCGTTCTCCAACCTCGACGTGGAACTGCGCGAACGCCTGTCGATCGAGGTGCGCGACATCCTCAAGCGCGAAGCCACCACCGCGCTCATCGTCACCCACGACCAGCACGAAGCGTTTGCGCTGGCCGACTGGGTCGGCGTGATGCACCAGGGCCGCATCCAGCAATGGGATACGCCCTACAACCTGTATCACGAACCGGGCAACCGCTTCGTCGCCGACTTCGTCGGCCAGGGTGCGCTGGTGCCGGGAGAGGTGATCAACGACCATCAGGTGGAAATCGAGCTCGGCGTACTGGAAGGACACATCCCGGTCGAGTGCGACGCCAGCGGCTGCGACGAATGCGTGCGCAACTGCCACGTCGACGTGCTGCTGCGGCCGGACGACATCATCCACGACGACGACAGCCTGCTGCTGGCCGAGGTCGAAAACAAGGCCTTCCGCGGCGCCGACTTCCTCTACACGCTGAAACTGCCGAGCGGCCAGCACGCACTGTCGCTGGTGCCCTCGCATCACAACCACGCCATTGGCGAGAGGATCGGCATCAAGCTGGCGGTCGACCACGTCGTGGCGTTCCGGCGCGAATAACCGCCCACCCATGCTGCCCTCTCCGCTGCGCGGTTTGATGTTCAATGTGGGGCTTGGCTTCACCTCCGCCCTGTTGCTGATGCTGGCGGTGATCGGGCTGGGGGTCACCCAGATGGAGCATCTGAACGCCGAACTGGCCAATGTGGTTTCGGTCAACAACGTCAAGACCCGGCTGGCCTCGCGGATGCGCGATTCCATTCGCGATCGGCAGATGCTGATGCACAACATCGTCATCTCCAACGATCCCTGGGAGAAGGACGCGCTCTTCATGCTGTTCCAGGAATACGGCGAACGCTACGCCAAGGACCGCGGCCAGCTGGGCACCATGCTCAGCACGCCGGACGAGAAACTGCTGATGGATGAACTCGACATCCTCACCTCCTTCAACCAGCCGATCATGTTCAACGTGGTCCAGTCGGCCCTCGACGAGAACAATTACGGCGCCCTCAAGCAGTTGCAGGAGGAGGCCATTCCCCTGCAAAACGAGTTGATGGAGTCGCTCAACAACATGACCAGCCTGCAGCGCGAGGCCAACGAAGCGGCGCTCGGCAAAACCTTCACCGCCTATCAGGCCACCCGCAACCTGATGCTGGTGCTGGGCATCAGCGCAACCCTGCTGGCGATCCTGGTTGCGGTGCTGGTCAGCCGCCGCATGCTGACGCAGACGCGCCAGCTCGAAACCGAAAAGCAAAAGTACCAGACCCTGTTCGAAAGCAACTCCGACGCCGTCGTCATTCTCGACGACAAAGGCTTCACCGATTGCAACCCCGCCACGCTGTCGCTGTTCGGCATGGATTCGGTCGCCACCTTCCTCGGCAACTCCATTTCCCAGCTTGGCACCCCGCTCCAGGCCCATGGCATGAGCGCCCACGATCACGCCATGCAGGCGATCCGCCAGGCACGCAGCCAGGGACATGCGGTGATGGACTGGCAGGGGCGGCGCCAGGACGGCTCCGTGTTCTCGGCCGAGATCGCCATGCACGCAATGCAACTGGAAGGCCGGCCGGTGATCCAGGCGATCATGCGCGACGTGTCCGAACGCCGCGCCGCCGAGGCCGCCAAGGAAGCGGCGCGCGAAGCCGCCCTGCAAATGGCGCATGCCAAATCGGGGTTCATCGCCAACGTCAGCCATGAAATCCGCACCCCCATGCACGGCATTCTGGGAATGAGCGGATTGCTGCTGAAAACCCCGCTCGACGGACAGCAACGCGAATACGTGGCGACCCTGAAAAGCTCGGCGGAAGGCCTGCTTACCATCATCAACGACATCCTCGACTTTTCCAAAATCGAGGCCGGCAAACTGGCCATCGAACAGGTCGCCTTCTCGCCTGCGGCGCTGGCACAGGGCGTAGCCACGCTGTTTCAGGCGCGCGCACTGGAAAAAAACCTGCACCTGAGGCTGAGCCTGCCCGATGCGCCGCCCGCCGCCCTGCTGGGCGACCCTACGCGCATCCGCCAGATCCTGCTCAACCTGGTCGACAACGCCATCAAGTTCACGCACCTGGGCGAAGTCGAGTTGCGCGCGGCATTCGAGACGGTGGAAGGTGCGGTCAATTGTCTGTTCAGCGTCCAGGACAGCGGCATCGGCATGAGCGCCGAAACGCAGGCGCGCCTGTTCCAGGCCTTTTCACAAGCCGACTCGTCGACCACGCGACGTTACGGCGGCACCGGACTGGGGCTTGCTGTCAGCAGCCAGCTCGCTGAATTGATGGGTGGGCAGCTCACGGTCGAGAGCGAACCAGGCACGGGCAGTCGCTTCACTTTGGCGCTGCGCCTGCCGGCAACGACGCTGCCGCTGGCTGAGCTGCCGACGCAGCAGGCCGCCATCCAGCTGCAGGGGCGCATCCTGGTTGTGGAGGACCATCCGGTGAACCAGAAAATGCTGGCGCACCAGCTGCGCGAAATGGGCCTGCAATATGCCGTTGCCGCCAGCGGAGCGCAGGCGCTGGACATGCTGGAGAAGGAGATGTTCGATCTGGTGCTGATGGACTGGCAAATGCCGGAAATGGACGGCCTGGACGCCACCCGGCAGATCCGCCGGCTGCCGACCGACGTCCGCCATATTCCTGTCGTCGCGCTGACCGCCAACGCCAACACCGATTTTCGCGAAATCTGCCTCACCGCCGGAGCGAACGATTATCTGAGCAAGCCCTATACCGAGGCTGCGCTGGCGGCATTGCTGAAGCAATGGCTGCCGCAAGCCGGGCCTGCCGCCCCCCGCGCTCCGCTGCTCGACCTGCCCGCCCTGCATGCGCGCTACCCCGGCAATCCGGGGCTGGTGAACGATCTGGCCGCGGTCTTCGCCAGCACCACCGAAGCCAGTCTGGCGACGCTGAAGCGCGCGATCGAGCAAGGCCATGCCGATTCGTGCCGCAGGGAAGCCCATGCCCTGAAAGGCGCCGCAGCCAGCGTGATGGCCACGGCCATCCAGCAGGGTGCCGCCCGTATCGAGAGCAGCGTGCAAAAGGGCGATTTCGCCGGCGCCGCCGCCGAACTGACGGCGCTGGAAAACACCTTTCGCAGGCATGCCTGAGCGCGCATTGACGCACGCGCCGCAGCGTGCGTAGGATGGAAAGATTACAGCCCAGGAGACACGCCATGATGCGCATCCTTTCATTCGTACTCGCCTGGCTTTGCAGCCTGCCGGCGCTCGCTGCCGAGCCGCCCGCCGCCCCTGTCGATCGCGACCCGCAGGGCGCGCCAGCCCAAAGCTGGATCGGCGTCGAGCCCACGCCCTACGGCCCGATGCTGATCCAGCAGGCATCGCCCCCGCCCTACCGGGACTACCAGATGAATCGTATTTTGACGCCCGAGGAAAAGCAGCGCTGGCGGCAAATGGTGATGCCCATGATGGCCAACATGGCGCAGATGGATCCGCGCGAAGCGATGAACCACTTCGCCGTCAAGTACAAGGCCAAACCGGGCGTGTCGTTCGACGAAGTGGTCGAGTCGATGATGCTGCGCGCCAACCAGGTGAATCTGAAGTTCGTCGGCAGCAATTTGCTGTGGAAGGATTTTCAGGCCGTCCTGGGAGACGACGACGCGCCGCGCGTCGAAGTATTCAGCTTCTGCGACATCGCGCTTGGCCGCGAATTGCTGAAGATCATTCCGGAAATGGTGGTTTTTCTTCCCTGTCGCATCGCGGTGATGGAAGACGCCGACAAAAACATCTGGGTGATGATGATGGACTGGGATGTGACCGCGCTTCAGCTGGTAGGCAACTGGAAAGGCATCCCCGCGGAGCTGCGCAAGGATGCCATCGAAATTCGCGAAAAGATGGAAAACGTGATGCGCGCCGGCGCCAACGGCGAACTTTGAGTTTCTCAACGCCCTGAATGTCGCTGCCCCGCCATCCGTTCGCCTCCACAGCCTCGCTGGAACAAGGTTTTGCCGACGGACTGGCCGCGATGCTGGAAAAGCATTCCGGGCTGGGCGTCTACATCCTCGTGCTGGCCAATGCCGCCTACGACGCCCGCCTGTGGGCGCTGCTCGCGCCCGCCCTGTCGGCACGCCATGCCGAACGTGCCGCCGCCCTCACGGCGACGCTCCGGCACGGCCGGAAACTGAGCGAGCCGGACGACGACGTGCTGGTTTTTCTCAAGCTGCACGCCATCGGCTTTGCCCACCTGGGAACCATGGAAAACCGCCGTACCGGGCCTTGGGAGGTGATGTTCAACCCGCTACGCGCCCTGCGTCCGCCGCGCATCAGCGGGATGGAATTCGACAGCCTGCGGCGCCCTTTCGATGCGGCGGGCTTCCATTTCAACAAACCGTTTCTTGCCAAGGAAGTCTTCTGGGAGGGCGAACTGGCCGGCAGGCCGGCCCGCATCCTCTACAACAAATTTCCCTTTGCCCGCCTGCACGGCCTGCTGGTGCCCGAACCGCTGCGCCAGGCGCCGCAGTTCCTCGCGCCGGAGCTGCACCGCTGGGCCTGGGATATCTGCGCGCAATCCGGCGTGCCCGGCCTGTGCCTCGGCTACAACAGCTACGGCGCCGGCGCCTCGGTCAACCATCTGCATTTCCAGAGTTTCGTACAGGCGGAGCCGCTGCCGGTGCAGCATGCGTGCTTTACCCACAACGGCGGCGGCAAGCCCTACCCGCTGCCCTGCCAACGCTTCACCGATCCCGCCGACGCCTGGCGCGAACTCGACCGGCTGCACCGGCAGAACACGCCCTACAACCTCGTCTACAGCCAGGCATGCCTGCACCTCGTCGCCCGCGTGCCGCAGGACAGCGAAAAACTGAGCGTCCAGTCGGCCGGCTACGGCTGGAGCGAAATGGCCGGCGCCGTCACCCTGTTCAGCCGGGAGGCGTTTGAAGGCTTGAGCGAGGCGGAGTTTGAAGCGGAACTGGCGGGTTTTGCGCCCTGAGCCGGGCGGGCCGGGACCTACAGTTCAATCACCTGCCCCTGCCGCAAGGCTTCCACGCCCCAGCCCGGCGCCGCGGCGCGCAGTTCGTTCATGATCGCCGCCTCGTTGCCGGGTTTGAGGTGGGTGATCCAGACTTCCGGACGCCCCTGCAACGCCTGCAATTCCGCCGCCAGCGAATCCGGCCAGTGATGCTTCGATGCCTGGGCAATGCCGGCCAGCGCGTTCTCGAACGAGGTTTCGATAATGAGGTGGCGCAGGTCGGGAATCGCGTTGAGGGCGGCGACGAAGGCATCGCTGTGCGTGGTGTCGCCGCTGAACGCCAGGCTGCCCGCTGCCGTCGCCAGATGGAGGCCGCACGCCGGCACCACGTGATTCACCGGCAGCGGCCTGAAAGTGCGTCCCTTCAGGGTAAGCGCCGCGCCGAGGTCGAGCGGAGAAAAGCGCAGCCACGGCGCCTCCGCACGCGGAATTTCCCGGAAATCCGGCCACAGCCGCCAGTTGAACAGGTGGTCGGACAACACGTCCAGCACCGCAGGCAGCGCATGCACCGTCACCGGCGTGCCGCGCAA
>NCIH01000103.1:0-9239 GCA_002281975.1 Hydrogenophilales bacterium 17-64-11
GACCGACATGGGCGAGCTGGCGCTGGGCCAGAACATGCTGGTCGCCTTCATGCCGTGGAACGGCTACAACTTCGAAGACTCGATCCTGATCAACGAGAAAGTGGTCGCCGAAGACCGCTACACCTCGATCCACATCGAGGAGCTGTCGGTGGTCGCGCGCGACACCAAGCTGGGCCCGGAAGAAATCACCCGCGACATCTCCAACCTCGCCGAGCGCCAGCTTGGCCGTCTGGACGATTCCGGCATCATCGCCATCGGCGCGGAAGTCGAAGCCGGCGACGTGCTGGTCGGCAAGGTCACGCCCAAGGGCGAAACCCAGCTGACGCCGGAGGAGAAGCTGCTGCGCGCCATCTTCGGCGAAAAAGCCAGCGACGTGAAAGACACCAGCCTGAAGGTGCCGTCCGGCATGTCCGGCGTGGTGATCGACGTACAGGTATTCACCCGCGAGGGCATCGAACGCGACAAGCGCGCGCAGTCGATCATCGACACCCAGCTGGCGGAGTACCGCAAGGACATGACCGACCGCATGCGTATCGTCGAGGACGACACCTTTGCGCGACTGGAAAAGCTGCTCCACCTGAAAGTCGCCAACGGCGGCCCGAAGAAGCTCGCCAAGGGCAGCAAGGTCACCCGGGACTATCTGGAATCGGTGAACCGCCACGACTGGTTCGACATCCGCCTGGCTGACGACGAAGCCAGCCGTCAGGTCGAATCGCTGAAAGACAGTCTCACGCAAAAGCGCATCGAATTCGATGCAATGTTCGAGGAGAAGAAGAAGAAGCTCACCGCAGGCGACGAATTGCCGCCCGGCGTGCAGAAGATGGTCAAGGTCTACCTGGCGGTCAAACGCCGCCTGCAGCCCGGCGACAAGATGGCCGGCCGCCACGGCAACAAGGGCGTGGTATCGAAAATCGTTCCGGTCGAAGACATGCCCTTCATGGCCGACGGTCGCCCGGTCGACATCGTGCTGAACCCGCTCGGGGTGCCGTCGCGGATGAACATCGGCCAGATTCTGGAAACCCACCTCGGCTGGGCGTCCAAGGGCCTGGGCGAGCGTATCGGCGAAATGCTGGCGGCGCAGACCAAGACGCTGGTGAAGGATATGCGCCACTTCCTGAAAGAAATCTACAACCAGTCGGGCAAGTCGGAAGATCTTGACAGCTTCAGCGACGACGAAGTGATCGAGCTTGCGCGCAACCTGACCAAGGGTGTGCCGTTTGCCTCACCGGTATTCGACGGCGCCTCGGAAGAAGAAATCCGCCGCATGCTGACGCTGGCCGGACTGCCTGAAGGCGGGCAGGTCACGCTGTACGACGGCCGCACCGGTGAAGCTTTCGACCGCCAGGTGACGGTGGGCTATAAGCATGTACTGAAGCTGCACCACCTGGTCGACGACAAGATGCACGCGCGCTCCACCGGCCCGTACTCGCTGGTTACCCAGCAGCCGCTGGGCGGCAAGGCGCAGTTCGGCGGTCAGCGCTTCGGCGAAATGGAAGTGTGGGCGCTGGAAGCCTACGGCGCATCCTACGTGCTGCAGGAAATGCTGACCGTGAAGTCCGACGACGTGAACGGCCGTACCAAGGTGTACGAGAACATCGTCAAGGGCGATCACAAGATCGAGGCCGGCATGCCGGAATCCTTCAACGTGCTGGTGAAGGAAATCCGTTCGCTCGGCATCGACATCGATCTGGAACGTTATTAATTTAGGGTGAGGACACAGCCATGAAAGCATTGTTGGATCTTTTCAAGCAGGCCACCCACGAGGAAGAGTTCGACGCCATCAAGATCGGCTTGGCGTCGCCGGAGAAAATCCGCTCCTGGTCCTACGGCGAAGTGAAAAAGCCGGAGACCATCAACTACCGCACCTTCAAGCCGGAGCGCGACGGTCTGTTCTGCGCCAAGATTTTCGGCCCGGTGAAGGACTACGAGTGCCTGTGCGGCAAGTACAAGCGCTTGAAGCATCGCGGCGTGATCTGCGAAAAGTGCGGTGTCGAAGTCACGCTGTCCAAGGTGCGCCGCGAGCGCATGGGCCATATCGAGCTGGCTTCGCCGGTCGCCCACATCTGGTTCCTGAAGTCGCTGCCGTCGCGTCTGGGCATGGTGCTCGACATGACGCTGCGCGATATCGAGCGAGTGCTCTACTTCGAAGGCTTCGTGGTGGTCGAACCCGGCATGACGCCGCTCAACCGCGGCCAGTTGCTGACTGAAGAGGACTACCTCGCCAAGCTGGAAGAATATGGCGACGAATTCAAGGCGCTGATGGGGGCGGAAGGGGTGCGCGAACTGCTGCGCTCGCTCGACCTGCACACCGAGGTGGAAACCCTCCATTCGGAAATCAGCAAAACCGGTTCCGATACCAAGCTGAAGAAGCTGTCGAAGCGCCTGAAGATTCTCGAGGGTTTCCAGAAGTCCGGCATCAAGCCGGAGTGGATGATCCTCGAAGTGCTGCCGGTGCTGCCGCCGGAACTGCGTCCGCTGGTGCCGCTGGACGGCGGCCGCTTCGCCACCTCCGACCTGAACGACCTGTACCGCCGCGTCATCAACCGCAACAACCGTCTGAAGAGATTGCTGGAACTGAAGGCGCCGGAGATCATCGTGCGCAACGAAAAGCGCATGCTGCAGGAAGCGGTCGATTCGTTGCTCGACAACGGCCGCCGCGGCAAGGCGATGACCGGCGCCAACAAGCGCCCGCTGAAGTCGCTGGCCGACATGATCAAGGGCAAGAGCGGCCGTTTCCGTCAGAACCTGCTGGGCAAGCGTGTCGACTACTCCGGCCGTTCGGTCATCGTGGTGGGGCCGGCGCTGAAGCTGCACCAGTGCGGCCTGCCGAAGAAGATGGCGCTCGAACTGTTCAAGCCCTTCATTTTCAACCGCCTCGAAGTACTGGGGCTGGCGACCACGATCAAGGCCGCCAAGAAGATGGTGGAAGACGAAGAGCCGATCGTATGGGATCTCTTGGAAGAGGTCATCCGCGAGCATCCGGTGATGCTGAACCGCGCACCGACGCTGCACCGCCTGGGCATCCAGGCGTTCGAACCGGTGCTGATCGAAGGCAAGGCGATCCAGCTGCACCCGCTGGTGTGCGCGGCCTTCAACGCCGACTTCGACGGCGACCAGATGGCCGTCCACGTGCCGCTGTCGCTGGAAGCGCAGACCGAAGCGCGCACCCTGATGCTGGCGTCGAACAACGTGCTGTCGCCCGCTAACGGCGAACCCATCATCGTGCCGTCGCAGGACATCGTGCTGGGCCTGTATTACATGACGCGCGAGAAGATCAACGCCAAGGGCGAAGGCATGCTGTTTGCCGACGTCACCGAGGCACGCCGCGCCTACGACAACCGCGAAGTCGAGCTGCACGCCCGCGTCACGGTGCGCATCAAGGAGGTGACGCTGGACACGGAGAAAAATCGCATCGACACGGTCAAGCGAGTGGAAACCACGCTCGGCCGCGCGCTGCTGTCCGAAATCTTGCCGCCGGGGCTGCCGTTCAGTTTCGTCGACAAGGCGCTGAAGAAAAAGGAAATCTCCAAGCTGATCAACGCCAGCTTCCGCCGCTGCGGTCTGCGCGAGACGGTGATTTTCGCCGACAAGCTGATGTACACCGGCTTCACCTTCGCGACCCGCGCGGGAATGTCGATTGCCATCAAGGATATGTTGATTCCGAATGAAAAAGGCCAGATTCTGGGCGCGGCCGAAGCCGAGGTAAAAGAAATCGAGTCGCAGTACACCTCGGGTCTGGTGACCCAGGGCGAACGCTACAACAAGGTGGTGGACATCTGGGGCCGCGCCGGCGACGCCGTGGCCAAGGCGATGATGGGGCAACTGGGCGGCGAGAAGGTTGTCGACCGCCACGGCAAGGAAGTCACCCAGGAATCGTTCAATGCGATCTACATGATGGCCGACTCGGGCGCGCGCGGTTCCGCGGCGCAGATCCGCCAGCTGGCCGGCATGCGTGGCCTGATGGCGAAACCGGACGGCTCGATCATCGAAACCCCGATCACGGCGAACTTCCGTGAGGGGCTGAACATGCTGCAGTACTTCATCTCGACCCACGGCGCCCGCAAGGGGCTGGCCGATACTGCGCTGAAGACCGCGAACTCCGGCTACCTGACGCGCCGCCTGGTCGACGTGACGCAGGATCTGGTGGTGACCGAGGACGATTGCGGCACCAAGAACGGCCTGGTGGTGAAGGCGCTGGTCGAAGGCGGCGAAGTGGTCGAGGCCCTGCGCGAACGGATTCTCGGCCGCGTGGCAGCCAGCGACATCATCCACCCCGAAACCCAGGAAACCGTGTTCGAAGCCGGCACCCTGCTGGTTGAGGACGTGGTCGACACCATCGAGTCGCTCGGCATCGATGAGGTCAAGGTGCGTACGCCGCTGACCTGCGAGACGCGCTATGGCTTGTGCGCCAAGTGCTACGGCCGCGACCTCGGCCGCGGTTATCTGGTCAACGCCGGCGAAGCGGTCGGCGTCATCGCCGCGCAGTCGATCGGCGAGCCGGGCACCCAGCTCACCATGCGGACCTTCCACATCGGCGGCGCCGCATCGCGTGCCGCCGCAGCCAGCCAGCTCGAGGCCAAGTCCAACGGTACCGTGCAGTACACCGCCACCATGCGCTACGTGACCAATGCGCGCAAGGAGCCGGTGGCGATTTCGCGCAGCGGTGAAATCATCATTGCCGACGATGCCGGCCGCGAGCGCGAACGCCACAAGGTGCCGTACGGCGCCACGCTGATGGTGACCGACGGCGCCAAGATCAAGGCCGGCGCGGTATTGGCCACCTGGGATCCGCACACTCGCCCCATCATCACCGAATACGCCGGACGGATCCACTTCGAGAACATCGAAGAGGGCGTTACCGTGGCCAAGCAGCTCGACGATGTCACGGGCCTGTCCACGCTGGTGGTCATCGATCCCAAACGCAAGGCCAGCGGCGCCGGCAAGGGCCTGCGTCCGCAGGTCAAGCTGCTGGATGAAGTCGGGAATGAAATCAAGATCGCGGGCACCGACACGCTGGTCAACATCACCTTCCAGATCGGTTCCATCATCACCGTGAAGGACGGCCAGGACGTCGCGGTGGGCGACGTGCTGGCGCGTATTCCGCAGGAAACCTCGAAGACGCGCGACATTACCGGCGGTCTGCCGCGCGTGGCCGAGCTGTTCGAGGCGCGTTCGCCGAAAGATGCGGGCGTGCTGGCGGAAGTCACCGGCACCGTTTCCTTCGGCAAGGACACCAAGGGCAAGCAACGCCTGGTCATCACCGATCTGGATGGGGTGGCGCACGAGTACCTGATCACGAAAGAGAAGCACGTGACGGCGCACGACGGCCAGATCGTCCAGAAGGGCGAAATGATCGTCGACGGTCCGGTCGATCCACACGACATCCTGAAGCTGCGCGGCGTGGAGGCGCTGGCGCGCTACATCACCGACGAGGTGCAGGACGTGTACCGCCTGCAGGGCGTGAAGATCAACGACAAGCACATCGAGGTGATCGTGCGCCAGATGCTGCGCCGCGTTGTGGTGGTGGACCCGGGCAACACCGGCCTCATTCCCGGCGAGCAGGTCGAGCGCTCGGAAGTGCTGCAGATCAACGACGATATGGCGGCGGCGGGCAAGGAGCCGGCCACCTACGATCCTATCCTGCTCGGCATCACCAAGGCGTCGCTGTCGACCGATTCCTTCATCTCGGCGGCCTCCTTCCAGGAAACCACGCGCGTTCTGACCGAAGCGGCCATCATGGGCAAGAAGGACGAACTGCGCGGCCTGAAGGAAAACGTGATTGTCGGACGCCTGATTCCGGCGGGCACCGGCCTCGCCTACCACAATACCCGTCGCCGCCAGGCGGCGGGGGAAGATCTGGGCGCCGGCCACCTGATCGAAGGCGGGGAAGCAAATCCGGCCGAGAATCAGGAAGTTGCTTGACAGGGGGGTGGCTCTCCCTTAGAATCACGCGTCTTTTTCCGGCCGCAGAATCGCCGGGAAGCGCAGGACTGTAGCCCGGGACGGCACCGCTTCAGAATGCGGTCGGCGCCGTCCCGCTTGTTTTAGAAACGATACGCTCACCTTAATTTTTCGGAATTTTTGACATGCCAACGATTAACCAGCTGATCCGCAAGCCGCGTCAGGCGCCGGTGGAGAAGAGCAAGGTTCCGGCCTTGAAGGCCTGCCCGCAACGCCGCGGCGTTTGTACTCGCGTGTACACCACGACGCCCAAGAAGCCGAACTCCGCCTTGCGTAAGGTCTGCAAGGTCAAGCTCACCAGCGGCTTCGAGGTCATCAGCTACATCGGCGGTGAAGGCCACAACCTGCAGGAGCACTCGGTGGTGCTGGTGCGCGGCGGCCGGGTCAAGGATTTGCCGGGTGTGCGTTATCACACCGTGCGCGGCAGCCTGGATACCGCCGGCGTGAAGGATCGCAAGCAGTCGCGTTCGAAGTACGGCGCCAAGCGCCCGAAGAAAGCTTAACTAGATAGAGAGACAGGAAAATGCCCCGTCGTCGCGAAGTCCCCAAGCGTGAAATCCTGCCTGATCCGAAATTCGGCAATCAGGAGGTTTCGAAATTCATGAACGTCATCATGTCCAGCGGCAAGAAGTCGGTCGCCGAGCGCATCGTCTACGGCGCCTTCGAGCAGATCACCGGAAAATCCGGCAAGGATCCGCTGGAGGTGTTCAGCACCGCGCTGAACAATGCGCGTCCGCTGGTCGAGGTGAAGAGCCGCCGCGTCGGGGGCGCCAACTACCAGGTGCCCGTCGAGGTGCGTTCGAGCCGCCGTACCGCGCTGGCGATGCGCTGGCTGAAGGATGCTGCGCGCAAGCGCGGTGAGAAGTCCATGGGTGCCCGTTTGGCGGGTGAATTGCTGGATGCGGCCGAGGGGCGTGGTGGCGCGGTGAAGAAGCGCGAGGAGGTGCATCGTATGGCTGAAGCCAACAAGGCATTCTCGCATTTCCGTTTCTGAGCGTTACTTTTTAAACACTACCAGACACAGTCAGGACCATAACGTGGCACGCACGACTCCTATCGAACGCTATCGCAACATCGGCATTTCCGCACACATTGATGCCGGCAAAACGACCACCACTGAGCGCATCCTTTTCTATACCGGTGTGAGTCACAAGCTTGGCGAGGTGCATGACGGCGCGGCAACGACCGACTGGATGGAGCAGGAGCAGGAGCGCGGCATTACCATCACCTCCTCCGCCGTGACCTGTTTCTGGAAAGGCATGGATATGTCCATGCCCGAGCACCGTATCAATATCATCGATACGCCGGGGCACGTTGATTTCACCATCGAGGTCGAGCGTTCGATGCGTGTGCTGGATGGTGCGTGCATGGTGTATTGCGCGGTGGGTGGCGTGCAGCCGCAGTCGGAGACGGTGTGGCGTCAGGCCAATAAGTATGGCGTGCCGCGGCTGGCGTTCGTGAACAAGATGGACCGCTCCGGCGCCAATTTCTTCAAGGTTGTCGAGCAGATGCGTGCGCGCCTGCAGGCCAATCCGGTGCCGGTGGTGATTCCGATTGGCGCGGAAGACAGCTTTGTCGGCGTCGTTGATCTTCTGGAAATGAAGGCGATCAACTGGGATGAGTCCAGCCAGGGTATGAAGTTCGACTACCGGGACGTTCCGGCCGAGCTTGCGGAACTCGCGGCGAAGTGGCGCTCGAACATGGTCGAGGCTGCCGCCGAGGCCTCCGAGGAACTGATGAACAAGTACCTCGAGGAAGGTGAGCTGGGTAAGGATGAGATCGTGCTGGGCCTGCGGATTCGCACGCTTGCTGGTGAGATCCAGCCGATGCTGTGTGGCACCGCGTTCAAGAACAAGGGCGTGCAGCGCATGCTGGATGCGGTCATCCAGTATCTGCCGTCGCCGATCGATATTCCGCCGGTTGACGGCGTTGACGACAACGATGCGGCGGTTGTGCGTCAGGCGAATGACGACGAAAAGTTTTCGGCGCTGGCGTTCAAGCTCATGAGCGACCCGTTCGTCGGCCAGTTGACTTTTATCCGCGTCTATTCGGGGACGTTGCAGGCGGGTTCTACCGTTCTGAACTCGGTCAAGGGGAAGAAGGAGCGCATCGGCCGCATCCTGCAGATGCGCGCCAACGACCGCGAGGAAATCAAGGAACTGCGCGCGGGCGACATCGGGGCGGTTGTCGGACTAAAGGATGTGACTACGGGCGATACGCTGTGCGATGTTTCGGCTCCGGTGATCCTTGAGCGCATGGTGTTTCCCGAGCCCGTCATTCACGTTGCCGTCGAGCCGAAGACGAAGGCCGACCAGGAGAAAATGGGCATCGCGCTGGGCCGCCTGGCCTCCGAGGATCCGTCGTTCCGCGTCCGCACGGACGAGGAATCCGGTCAGACCATCATTTCCGGCATGGGCGAGCTTCATCTCGACATCCTGGTGGATCGCATGCGGCGTGAATTCAACGTGGAAGCCAACGTCGGTGCGCCGCAAGTGGCCTACCGCGAAGCGATCAGAAAAGAAGTCGAGCAAGAGGGCAAGCACGCCAAGCAGTCGGGCGGCAAGGGCCAGTATGGCCATGTCTGGATCAAGATGGGTCCGAACGAAGCGGGCAAGGGTTTTGAGTTCATCGACGCCATCAAGGGCGGTACGGTGCCGCGTGAATATATTCCTGCGGTCGAGAAAGGCTTGATCGAGGCGATGAATAACGGCGTGCTCGCGGGCTTTCCCGTGGTTGACGTCAAGGTCACCCTGTTCGACGGTTCGTACCACGATGTCGACTCGTCCGAATTGGCGTTCAAGCTGGCAGCCATTCTGGCGTTCAAGGACGGCATGCGCAAAGCCAGCCCCGCGCTGCTGGAGCCGATGATGGCGGTTGAGGTCGAGACGCCCGAGGACTACATGGGCGATGTGATGGGCGATCTGAATCGCCGCCGCGGCATCATTCAGGGCATGGATGATGTGGCTGGCGTCAAGGCGATCAAGGCCGAGGTTCCGCTGGCTGAAATGTTCGGCTATGCGACCGATCTGCGTTCGATGTCGCAGGGGCGCGCGACCTATACGATGGAATTCAAGCACTATGCCGAAGCGCCGAAGAGCGTCGCAGAAGCGGTTATCGCCAAGAAATAATTTTGATTTTATAGGGTATCTGAAATGGCTAAGGAAAAATTCGAGCGGACCAAGCCGCACGTAAACGTAGGCACGATTGGACACGTTGACCACGGCAAGACCACCTTGACCGCGGCGATCACCACCATTCTGTCGAAGAAGTTTGGCGGT